>CAYRID010000109.1:0-7935 GCA_964424225.1 uncultured Geobacter sp. | reverse complement strand
CGAACGATACGCGGTGTAATGAAGACCAAAAGCTCTCGGCGACGATCCATGAATTGCTTGTTCTTAAACAACGAACCTACGATCGGAACCTTATACAGATACGGGAAGCGCGTTTGGTTTGAGCTGTTTTGCAGAACATAAATTCCACCCAAAACCAAAGTCTGCCCATCCTTCACCAACGCTTCCGATTCGACCTGGTTCGTATCAATCGGCACCAAGCCCTGAATCGCCGCAGCGTAGTTCGGATTATCACGCGTTACTTTGAGCTTCATCAGGATGCTCTGATCCGCCGTGATATGCGGTGTCGCTTCCAGTGAAAGCACTGCTTCTTTGAAGCTAATTTGAACACCGTCGTTACTCTCGACCGGATACGGAATTTCAACGCCCTGTTTGACGGTCGCTTTCATATTGTCGAGCGTCACGACGCGCGGCGATGAAATCACCTTGCCCTCGCCAGCAGCCTCTGCAAGCGCCAAGCTAAAGACAAGATCAATCGCACCGTCGAGAAGCATGGCCTCCATGCCGAGAACACCCGTCGCGGCTTGCGAAATACCATTATCAAAGGCCACGCCCGAGCTACCCAGCTCCATGGCGCTCGCTCCTGCTTGGAAATTCTTTGAGAAAGTGCCAAACGGAACGAGTTTGAAGTCCTCCGAGAAGGCACTCGAACCCGCGGCATAGTGCGTCTTGTCTTGGACGACACCCCAGCGTGTACCCACCGCGAAGGAGAAGTCCATCGACGCCTCGACGATCTTGGCCTCGATCAACACCTGCGGCGTCTGCGTATCGACTGCCTTGGTCAAGGCCTCCGCTTCGCGCACGACCGACTCGATGTCTTTCACGATCAGCGTATTGGTTCGCTTGTCCACGTTGACCGAGCCACGGCTCGTCAGAAGCTTCTTCACGAGCTTCTCCGAATCCTTCACGTCGCCATAGTTCACCGGAACGAGCTTCACAACCAATTCTTCGAGCTTCTCGCGATCGCGAGCGTCTTGCAGACGCGCCGACTCTTCGGCCTTGATGACACTCGTCGGTGCTACGCGCAGCACGCTGCCCATCTTGGTAAAGCCAAGACCTTTTGTTGCAAGCACGACGTCGAGCGCTTGATCCCACGGAATATCGATGAGACGAATCGTCACTTGGCCTTTGACATCATCTCCTGCGATGACGTTGAGATCCGAAACGTCCGCAATCAAGCGCAGGATGCTGCTGATTTCAGCATCTTTGAAATCAAGCGAAATCCGCTTTCCGACATACTGCTTCTTGTCGTTCAAGCCACCCGCAATCAAGATCGATTCCGGACTGATGTCCTTGAGACCCGCTTGGGCATCGGTCGTACCTGACGTCGCTACCGTTCCCGCCGCGCTCTGATCTTTTGCCACCGCCGGCGGCAACACTGCGGCCTGTCCATTGGCCACATCCACGATGATCATCGAACCATCACGCTTAATCTGTGGCTCAACCCCCGATGCGCGCGTAATCACAACACGCACTTCTGGGGTCCGCAGATCCGGCTGCTGGAACGTGCTCACCATCGCAATCGAACCGCCCTGCTCCGGCGTAATTCGCCCCGCTGCCGCTCCATCCACATGTGCGTTGATGAGACTCAGCATCACCGTTTCGGCATTCGGCTTGAACACGCGATATTCCACGGGCTGCGAGGTCGAAATCACGACACGATCCACCGCATCAAGGTGTTCATGGCTAACACCATACACCTGTGCACCACTCACCGACGAAGCAGCTGCCTTCGGTTTCGAATCTACCTCTTTGGGTGTCACCGCAACTTCCGACGGAGTTGCTTCTTCGATTGGTGCACTCGCTACGGACTCCTTCGAAGCGCCGGCATCGACACTGCTCGGCTGAGCTTCTGGTTTCGCCTCCGCAACCGACGCTACCGCAACTGGCGTGCTTCCCGAGTTTGCAGCAGCCAGCGCAGCATCCACGCTTGCTCCGGCACCCAAGGTCACCAAAAGACCATCATTCGTCGGAACAATCCAACGACCTTCAAACGGCGCCACCGCTGAACCCGCATCAATCACAACTCGCACCTTGTCCGGATGAGCTCCGAGGCGCACCGTCGTAACATGCGCAGAGTTCACAGACACCTTCGCGCCCGCCTGATTCTTGATTCCCGCCAGATCAATCACAAGACGTGTCGGATTGGTCAGCACAAAACTCGTGAACTCCGAAATTTTTCCGTCTCCGCGGAAATGCAGAACCGTACCGTCGGAAGCACCTTGTGCCTCAACCTTCTTCAGTGTCTTTGCAATCGGTGCATCTACGCTGACCGGTGTAACGGCGGGCGCAGCACTCTGCTCCGCAGCAGGCGCTTCCGTCGTGGGCGCTGCCGCTGCAACGGCCGACGTCGGGGTCACGCGAACCTTCAAGTGATCGCCACTCGGCAAAACTTCAAAGGTCGAATCACCAGCGAGCGAAATTTCAACACGCGCAAGCGGCTCACCCGTGCGCATCGTGAACGGCGCAACCGAAACTTCGCGAACAACGCCGTCATATACACTCAGCTGTTTCTGCAGTGAAGCTGCAATCGTCGCCGAGGGCACCTCGACCACAACGAGGTTGAAGTCCTCGTCGGGATACGCAGTGTACTGCGTACCGTGTAGGCCACCGAGAACGACCACCGTCGAATTCCCGTCGCGCTCGGTGCGCACCGCCGAGATCTCGTCGAAACCAGGCTGTGTCGGAGTCGCAGCAACCGGCTCGTTCGTTGCGCAAGCCATTACACCCATGCAGAGCACACTCACGCACGCTCCAAGCCATACCATCTTTTTTGCAAACCAGTTTTTCTTCGACATAGCAGCTCAACCCTCCTGCTTCGGGTATAAACGCATCTCAATAGTTTTTAATGTTCGATTGCCCAACGGATCAATGTAGGTTTCCTCTACCCAGATCACGTTGTCGCCAATCGAAACGACTTTCCCAAGGTTCTTCCCTATTGGAGTTCCTTCTTTCACGACATAAGGACGACCCGAAGGGTCAACCACTAATGCTCGACGCTGATGATCATCTTCGCCCCAGATCACTGCGACCAATTCAATCTGGAACAAATCGAAGGTCTCGAGCGGAGTTTCGGCCTGCCGCGCCGAGGCTTTTGCCGTCAAGATAAAGGAACGGAATGGATCACGTTTCTGTGTTGCCTTGTACGCAAAGTCTTTGTCCACCACAGGCCCTTGCCCACCTTGCGTACCCGTCGTTGCCGCGGTTTCTGCTGCGGGGGCTTGAGCAGCTGCTTTCGGACGCTTCGCCAAAGCACTGCCTTTTACACGGTCCAGAGCCTGCTTGCGCTTCGTCTGGTACTCACTTCGTGTTTCCCCTTTCCCCTTTTCATTCTTGGGGCATCCCACAAGCCCAAAAAGTAGCAGACACGCAGCAAGCACCGTGAAGGTTCTATACACTTTCACGAGTCACCCTCCTTTTTCGCTTCGCCTGCTTTCGTCGTATCACCCACATCCGAAAGTCCTACCGAGTAGTATGTCATCGCAGTGCCATCGGCAGAAAGAACTGTCCCGCGCTCGTCTTGCGACTGAATTTTGAGCTTGAGATTATCGACACTCACAATCCGCTCGAGTTGCGACAGACGGTAGAAGAAACGAGCAATGCTGTGATACGAACCCTCAAACTGAATGCTGATCGGCACGCCGGCGTAAAACTCTCTGACATCTGGCGTACCGGGCTTGAACGAATTCAGGCGCACGCCCTCTTCCTTGGCAATCACCGCGACATCCGTAATAAAAACTTGCAAGTTCGTACCCGTCGGTAGCCGTCGAATTGCTTCCTGCAATTGCAATTCCAGTTGTGCGAGCTCTTCCTTGAAGGTTTCGAGGTTGGCGGCAGCGGCTTGCGCTGTCGCAACTTCGAGTTGCACTTTCTGATATTTCGATTGAACCGTTTTGATCTGTTGCTGTTTCGGCTGATACATCGTGTAGATATATCCAACGACGAGAAGCACGGAGATCACCGGTGCCACTGACAATTTGTAAGGCGTCGGGAGACGCAGAAATTTGTCAAAAAGGCCTTTGAGTCCGTTCGCACTGAAGTCCATGATGCTCCCCCCTACTCCCCGCCAGCCGCCGCTTTTGGCTTCGCACCACCGGCTTTGCCCTTTTTGCCTTTTTTGCCTTTTGCCGCACCGCCGGCAGCCGACTTTTCAGCGCCGCCTTCCGTCGCAGCCGCTTTTGCATTCGGACTTACGATCGCTGCTTCAATCTTAAACTTGTTGAGGCGAAGCCCTTCAGCACTCTTTGTAGTCGATGATTCCTTTAAATCGACTCCGCTGAAGTACTCCGACTTATCCAGATTTCCGATGAATGCCGCGATCACCTCATTGTCCAAGCTCTGCCCTTCAAGCTTGATTCGCCCCCCCGAAGTCTCGAGCGTTTCGATCCAAAGACGTTCCGGAGTTGCATTCGAAAGCTCGTCCATGATGCGTACGGGACCTTTGCGCGAATTCTCGAGCTGCGTAATCACATCCAGCCGCTGCTGCACGGACTCCTTTTTCTGCTTGAACTCGTCCACCTTTTTCAGTTCAGGCTCGAGTGCTTTCTTTTGTTGTTCCAAGTCAGCGAGCTTCTTGTTCTCCATGCTGAGCTTCGCAACGACTGCAACGTGCCATGCCATGAGTAACGCAATCGTGATACCGACCATCGCCGTATAAAACGCGCCGAGCTGGATCAACGCCATCTTGCGCTTGGTTTCGCGCACCGGAAGTAGATTGATTTTAATCATCGATCGCCAAACCTCCGCATCGCGAGCCCAATCCCCACCGCCAAACTCGGACCGATCTGCTCGAGATAATCTGGATCGAACTGGCTATTCGGCAGCATGCGTTGAAGCGGATTCAAATACTCAACCGGCACGTTGGCACGATCTTGAAAAGCGCGGTCGAAACCCGCGATGCGCGACGAACCGCCTGCAAGATAAATCTTGTTAATGCGACTATCCGCCGCCGTCGCGGAGAAGAAGTCGAGAGAGCGCGTGATTTCGCCAAGCACCACATCGGTGACACCGCGAATCGCACGCTCCACTTCTTGAGGCACGACCTCTTGGCTGCTTTCCGTGCGCTTGCCGCCAATCTTGATTCGCTCGGCGTCTTCTTGGCTCACGGCCAGCGCCTTCTGAATCTCTTCTGTGTACTGCATACCGCCCGTGGCGATATCACGCGTAAAGGTTGGAACGCCACGCACCAGAATATTGATGTTCACGACCTGCGAGCCCACGTTCACGATGGCGACGACCTCGTCCGCCTCTTTGTCGTAATTCAACTCGAACGCGTTACTCACAGCAAAGGCCGCCACATCCATCACCACGGGATTGAGGCCCGCTTCGGTAATGACCTGCAGATAGTCGTTGATCAGATCTTTTTTCGCGGCCACCAAGAGCACATCCATTTGGCCCTCTGCGGCGGTGCGATCCAAAATTTGGAAATCGAGAAACACTTCGTTGACATCGAAGGGAATGTATTGCTCGGCTTCCCAGCGAATCGATTCCTCGAGTTCTTCTTGCGACATCGACGGAAGCGAAATCTTCTTCACGATGACCGAGTGACCCGAAACTGCGACGGCCACATCTTTCGTCTTCGTGTCCGCCGCTTCGACGGCGCGGCGAATCCCATCAACGATCGCACTCGTATTCAAAAAGGCGCCCTGCACGATCGACTCGGGCTCGTGCGTACTCACCCCTAACTTCACCAACTCGAATCCTTTGTCCATGCTCACGTTCGCCAATTCCACGGCTTTTACCGCGTGCGAACCAATATCAAGCCCGAGAATGGATCGAGACTTCAGTCCGAACATTGAAAGATCTAAACCCACGGAACACTCCCTCGCTACGAGTTCCTCGACTCATGTGACACCGAAGTGTGATACATCGGCGCATGACACCCTACACCAAACACCATATCTTGATCGGCAATCTTAAATCCGAGTGCAGTCAAAATTTTTCTTTTTGTATCCAAACGGCAGGGACGGCCGGATTCGACGCGATCAATCGTCAAAGCAGAAAGACCCGCGCGGCGTGCAAGTTCTGCACGGCTCATCATTCTTTCTTCGCGAATCTTTTGGAGATTATTCCCCCGCACTACTCCCCCCGTTTCGTGCTCGTCTATCATCACACAGAATTGTCTTGCCTATCGGTGAATAGTTTCAAGGACTTAACACCCTTTACGTCCGGTTTTTTTGTGTTTTTGCTCACATCGGTGATTTCAATCCCACAAAGGCCGACGACACCCACCAAATCCCCAACCTTTTTTCTGCTAAATCTTTTTCGCGAGATCTTTCCGCCGAAGAGGAGCCATCTTGGCTCACGCAAGCTGGATTATCGACCGATACACCGAAAACCGAAGTTCAATCACTGGAGAATCAAAGCGTGGCAGAGCGCGTCCTGATCGTTGACGACGACGAAGGCATTCGAGAAAGCCTTGCGCTCGTCCTGTCGGCGGAAACCTACGAAGTCGTTACGGCAGCGAATGCAACAGCCGCCCTCGAACGCATCGAAAATTCACCGATCGACATCGTGCTCTGCGATCTGCGTATGCCGGGCATCAGCGGCATGGACCTCTTGCCCGAACTCACAAAGCGCTTGCCCAACATTCCTATCATCATGATGTCGGCATTTGGCTCAACGGATCTTGCCATCGAAGCCATGAAACTCGGTGCCTACGACTACATCGCAAAGCCGTTTCAACCGTCGGAAATTTTGCTCACGCTGCGCAAAGCCAAAGAGCGCGAAGAGCTGCGTCGAGCGAACCAGGCCTTGAAGCGCGACATTCAACGCGTGCTGGGCGAACGCCCTTTGCTCGCAGCCTCGCCAGCCATGCTTGAAATCCTCGACATGCTTGAGCGTGCTTCACAATTCAAAGCCACGGTTTTACTCACCGGCGAGAGTGGATCCGGAAAAGAAGTGCTCGCACGCGCGATCCACACACAATCGAATCGCAGCCAGCAAGCATTCGTCGCCGTCAACTGTGGCGCCATCCCCGAGCAGCTCCTCGAAAGTGAACTTTTTGGACATACGAAGGGCGCGTTTACCGGCGCCGATCGCGCGCGGCGCGGGCTTTTCGCCGAGGCCGATCGGGGCACGCTCTTTCTCGATGAAATCGCCGAATTGAAGCCGCCTCTGCAAGTGAAACTTTTGCGTGTCTTGCAGGAAGAAGAAATTCGTCCCGTCGGAGAATCGAAATCTACGCGCATCGATGTGCGCATCATTGCTGCTACTTCGCGTGACATCGAAGACAGCGTGCGCAAGGGAGAATTTCGCGAAGATCTTTACTATCGATTGAATGTAATCCGCGTCAAGGTGCCGCCTCTGCGCGAGCGCCACGAAGACATCCCACTGCTCATCGAACATTTCTTGGCGCGTTTTACCAAAGAAATGGGCAAAGCGGCCTATCACATCGCGCCCGACGCCATTCAACACCTCTCTGCGTATGCTTGGCCGGGCAATGTGCGTGAGCTCGAAAACGTCATTGAACGAGCAGTGATTCTCTGCAAAGGCGACACGATCACATGTCGTGATCTACCAAGCAATGTGCTGGGTGAAAAGACTTCTCTGGCCACCAATCCCGAAAACTTGTCGCTGCGCGATGCGCGACGAAAAGTCGAAACCAATTTGATCCGCAAGGCCTTGCACGCAACGAATGGCAATCGCACACATGCTGCACGGCTGCTCGATATCAGCCATCGCGCACTGCTCTACAAAATCAAAGAGTACGACATCACCGATTAACGACACGGCCCTACACAAATAAAGGTCGAAGCCAATCCGCTTTCCCTCGTAAAGCGCTCGCTTTTACTCCTCGGCGTCTTGCGCGGGCTCTTCCTCGGACTCCTCGGGAGAGCTCGGCACTTTGGGCACTGCCGTCTTGGGTTTGACAGACGGCTCTTCCTCCGTCGGCACCACATCCTCATCCGGCGTCTC
>CAYRID010000108.1:0-8011 GCA_964424225.1 uncultured Geobacter sp. | reverse complement strand
TGTTCGATTGTGAAGTATCGCCGCACAGGGCCCAAGTTGCAGGATATCGAGGAGGTGCAGCGCATTGACATGAGCCGCTGCGCCAACGAAATCTATGATCTTTTGCCGCTATAACGCGGATTGGTGTTGATAGAGCTTGCGACATGCAGGCGGTTGCGCTGTGCAGACAGGGCACGTTGCTGTGAAGCCGAAGAGCGCCGCGACAATAAAAAGTGTCGCGGCGCTCTCTTTTTCGATGCAGCTTTCGATGGCTCTGTTTTAGAACTTCAGCTGCGCGCGGACCCAGAAGTTTCGACCCGGTTCGTTCACGCGCGTGGTTTGCTCAAAGCCCGAAATCATTTCGCTGCCTGACCGACTGATGTGCTCGGCGTAGTTTTGATCGAAAAGATTGTCGACACCGACGGAGAGCAAGGTGTTTGGAGTTGGACGATAGCCGCCGTGCAGGGACACGACCGCGAAGCCGGAGGTGTGTCCAAGGTCTTGCCCGGCAATATTGCCCTTATTGACGTCGAAGCGATCTTGTTCGTCCACCAAGCGCAGCAAGCCGCCGACGGACCAAACCTTATTGTCCCAGGTGAGTCCGAGACGGCCTTCGAGCGGCGGAATTTGTGCAAGCGGCGTGTGGTCAGTCTTGTTGCGTCCGCGCACATAAGCCAGCGATGCATCGAACTGCAAGTGTTCGGTGAAATCGTGAATCAAACCGATTTCGCCACCCCACGTTGTCGCGTCGACATTGCGTGCGACGGTGGCTTTGCGCATTCCTTTTGGCACGTTCGATTGGATCAAGATGTAGTCATCGATGTTGTTGTAGAAGAGCGACACCGACACACGCGTGCTGTCGAGTATTTGATAGACAGTTCCGACATCAAGTTGTGTCGTTTTTTCGGGTTTCGTGTGGAAGGCGCTAATTGTGGTAAGGCTCTCTTTGTTGATCATTTCCCAGTAATCCGGGAAGCGTTCGGCATGTCCAACTCCAATCGAGAACGTCGAGTTCTCGGCACCCAGATCATGCTCCCAACGTCCAAAGCCACTGTAGAGGTTGCGACGGCGCACTTCATCGACGGTGGGATTGGGCATCGTGCCCATGCCGACGCGGATTCGATGCCGATTGTCGTTGGCCTTCCAGTTGTCCATGCGCACGCCCGCGACGAAGCGATCCGTTGCAGTGAGGTGTTGCGTTAGCTCTGTGAAGAGGCCAAACGTGCGAAAGTTTGCATCTTCAGTTCGATCGAGTCGGTGGTAGCTCGGGTGCCGGGTCATGTGACTGGCCGTGCGCAAGGTGTGGATGTTATGCTGCCAATCGGTTCCGACAAGAATTTGTGTCGATTCGAAAGGGCGCAAGCCAAAGGTAAGACGACTGCCGTTGGTTTGGCGATCCGGATTGCTCACCATGTACATCGAAGTCGCGGGCTTTTTTCGCATGGAGTAGTTGTCCATCACATGGTCGATGTAGTTGTGATAGACCTGTGCTTGAATCATTTCGAGCCACGGCGTGACATTGTGCGTTTCAAATTTGAGTCCGTAGTTTTCACGTTCGAATTCGACACCGTCCATCATGCGATCGCGATAAGCGGCTTTTCCGTCGCTACGCGCCATGGAGAACTCGAGGCGTGTGTTTTCACTTGGGGTCCAGCCGAGTGCAGCATTGGCACTCCAGCGCGTGTACTCCGAGTGCACTTCGCGGCCTTTGCCATCTTTGTAGTTATTTGCGTCGCTGCGCGTTGCTGCGCCGCGTACATAAACATCGGGAGTGCCGACGGTGACGTCGGCGACCAAGTCGTTGCGATTGAACCGTCCGTATGTAGCGCTCAAGTTGCCGCGCCAGTCGGTCTCTGTGAAGCGCTGCCACTTGCGCTCAAAGAGCACCGTCGCGGCCGAAGTTCCGGGTCCGTAGATTACGGTTTGTGGACCTTTGAGTACGGTCACTTTGTCGTAGGACTCAGGGAAGATATACGCCGTCGGTGGATCCATGCGACCACCGCAACCGCCGAGGATGTTTTCGCCGTCGAGCAAGATGTTCAGGCGCGAACCGGCCATGCCGCGAAAGACGGGATCTCCGTCGGTGCCGCCTTTGCGAATCGAAGAAAATCCAGGGATGGTTTTGAGGTAGTCCGAGCCATCGTGCGCTGGCATCGGCTGGCGCGCGGCTTTCGGATCCGTCACGACCGTCAGCGGGTCCGACGGAGCTGAAGTTGTTACGACGACCTCGGGAAATGGAATGATGGCTGACGTGGCCTGTGTTGCAGGCTTTGGATCGACGCTGCTTGCCGTGGCATTCGGCGCGGTTGAGGACTTTGTTTCCGTGACGCTTTTCGAGGGAGTTTTCGTTGGTGCTTGGATTGTGGTAGTTGACTCTTCTGCGTGTAGTGTGCGCGCGAAGAGAACAACGCTTGGTAGAGCGAGGGCCAAGGCCAAAATAAGAGCATGACAGCAACTATGCATTACGGTGTCTCCTGATCCGAGTGAGAGATAGCGTGCGCATTAAATAGCAACTCGGCAGATCATTGTGGATAAAACTGGTGCGGTATATCGACGCAGGGTTTTGGCAGGTGTAACGATCTTGCGCCGCAGATTTGGTGAGGCGTTTTGTCTCTGCATGTTGACAACGATTGTGTTGTGCTGGTCGAGTCGTTTTCATCTTGCAGTTTTGTGTTCAGCGATTTTCCGTCGGTGCGAGCGAGCAAGAATTTCTAAATTCGTTCGACTTCGATTCGCGTTCCCCGGTCGTTCGCGCCGGCTTCGCCCATGAGCGGCGTTGGTTGCAAATGGCGGTAGCCACCCGCGAGTTGAATTGGATTGATTGGGCTTGGGATTGCAGCTTGATGCGATTTGCGATTCTGAAATTGATAGGGCTCCCACGCGTGATTGATCACAACTTGGCCGGGGCGCGTGGATACCGAAACTTTGATGCGAGCTTGGAACTCGCCGATGTCGTTGAAGGCCCGAGCTAGATCGCCGTCCTGCAAATTACGCTTTTTTGCGTCATATTCGCTAAGTAGGATTACCGGCTCTCCGCGCTGCAGGCGCAACAACGTCGATTCGTCGCGCCACGAAGCGTGAATCGACCAACGTGCGTGTTGGCCGGTCATCGCGAGTGGGTAATTGCCGCCAAGCTGTGGATCGTCTTTATGGACGGGCAATTCTTCGCCGAGTTCCAAATAAAATGGGTGATCGATATAGAACTGCATTCGTCGCGTGAGTGTTGGCCATGGCATTTTGTTTTGCACATGCCAAGTGTTGGCGACGATGGTTTCGTTGGGCGCAATGTCAGTGGCGTTGCCGATGTTGACGAAATCGAGACCGAGCGAGGTGTAGCGTGCAAAGCCGCGCGCTTTGAGTTCATCCCAGTTGATGCCGCCAAGATTCGAGGTCATCGAGATGAGTTCGCGCAGTAAATCCTCAGCGTTATTTTCGTGAAAACGATTGCCGAAGGTGAATTGATCGTAGACTTCGCCCATTTCGCGCTTCTTGCCCGCACGATCCAAAAATGTGACACCGCCTGCAGCGCGTGCAAGCGCTTGCAATTCTTTCAAAAACAAACAATGGAATTCCCAATCGGTTTTGGCTTCGGCGAGCGGCGCGACGGCGCGGGTCGTGACATGCGCAAACGGCGCAATCGGTGTGGCCCAAGTGATGTCATCTTTTTCGTACCACGACGCTGCGGGAAACACATAGTCGCTGTGCAGAGCTGTGTTGCTCATGCGCCAATCGAGCGTGACGAGAAGTTCGAGCTTGGGCAGAAAATTTTCGATCAAGCGATCGTAGCCGCGCGCTCGTCGTAGAATATTTCCGCCGACTTCGAAGAAGATGCGCGGTGCCGCACTCGGCGGCGGAATCTGCCAACCGTTTTTCACGGCTTCTTCCAGGTATTCGCGCAGCGGGCGCTTGAGGGCCTTGTCCCAATTTTGTGTTGCGCCGTAGGTGTCGTCGAGGCCGCCTTTGAGATAATGGAAGAGCATTCCCGAGAGAAACCCGCCGCGTTGATATTCCTTGCGTGTGAGATCGTAGAGAATGAGCTCATCCGTGAAACCTTCGAGTTTGGCTTTGGTAAAGGCGGGCGCCATTTCGGCGGCGAGCAGCAGGGCGCCGACTTTCGGTGAATGGTCTCCCGACGACAGCACGGGTGTGGTCGCGCCTGCGATCGTCATCGACGGAAAACCGTTGAAGCCAGCACCACGGCGACCCATTTGTCCCGTGAGCGCAAAGAGCAAGATCTGAGTGCGCTCCATTTCGAGTCCGTGATAGAACTTCGAAAAATTCGATTGCGTGATCATTGTCGCAGCTTTGGCGCGGGCGAGTTTGTGCGCTAGCAGACGAATGTGCTTCGCTTTGCAGCCGGTGATGAATTCGACTTCTTCGAGGGAGCGCGCAGTGACTTGTCGGCGTAGACCGTCAAGAACCGGCTCGACTTCGACGACACCTTGCAATGTTTTGACGTGGAATGTTCCTGTGAGCGCAGGACGTACACCGTCGAGTGACAGGCTGCGCGCATTGGCTTTTTGCAGTCGGTTTTTTCTTTCGTTCCAGATGTAGAAAATTTCTTGGGAACCGTTTTTAAGGAGGTCACTTTTGCGCAGAAATTTTTTGTTGTCTTTGCGCACGAGCAGAGGCAGATCGGTTTGCTCGCGCACGAAATCTTTTTGGATCAAGTCTTCTTCGAGAAGGACGCGTGCTATGCCGAGGGCGAGCGCTGCGTCGCTGCCGACATTGACGGGCAACCAAAGATCAGCATGGATGGCCGATGCATTCAAGTCGGGCGCGATGGCGACGACTTCGGCGCCGTGGTAGCGCGCTTCATGGATAAAATGCGCATTGGGAATTTGTGTGTAGGCCGGATTACCGCCCCAAATCAAGATCAAGTCGGAATAAAATAGATCGTCGCCGGAACTCGCAAACGAGATTTTTCCGAGGGTGGCCATGGCTCCGGGGTGGTGATCTCCGACTTCGCAGTTCACATTTAGGACGGGCGTGTCGAGTACAAATCCCGTGCGATGCACGCCGATGCCATTACACCCATTTGCGTTGGCTGTGCCTGGATCCCAAATGATGCTTCCGGCGCTGTCTTCGCGAAGTGCGCGTAGAGTTGCTTCGGCAACCTCGCGCAAGCCTTCTTCCCAAGTGATTCGCTTCCAGCGACCTTCGCCGCGGATACCGACACGTTTTAGTGGGTAGAGCAGGCGCGAGCTATCCGTCATGCGCAAGCTATAGCAAGCGCCTTTTTGACAACCGCGTGGATTGAAGTCGGGAACGTCGGCGTTGGTTTGTTCGTAAGCCGCGACTTGCTCTTCGCGGAAAACGACGCCGTCTTTCACATACACATTCCAGTTGCACCCGCGTTGATACCAACAATTGACGAAGTGCGTTCCCTTCGAGATTCGATCCCAAGTCCACTGTGCGCGATACAAATCTTGCCAATTGCGATAGGCAGGAATTTGGGCTTTCACGCGCGTAGAGAGCGCAGCGGCAAGTTTCGATCCACTGCGTGGATGCAGGAACTTCAAAGAAAGGCCAAGGGCGGCTGCGCCTGCAGTGAGGCTCGCACCGAGCAAAAAGTGACGACGGGAAATTCGCATGTTTACTTTGTAAGCTAGCTGGAAGTGCCCTGTCAAGCCGAGTCGCGCCGGGTCTTGTGCGGCTGAAGTTCGTTCGAGAGAGTGAAGTCATGCAAAAAACACGGATCCGAAGGCAAAAACGGGAGCGTGCAGCAAAGCTGCGAATTCGGGGCTCGCTTTCCCAGGAAGTGATCTTGCAAGCTGCGCTCGAAATTGCCGACCGCGAAGGGCTTGCAAATCTTACGCTACGCAAAATTGCGACGCATCTTGGCGCTTCGCCCATGGCGATATATCGGCACTTTCGGAACAAAGCAGCGCTCGTGGCCAAGCTGCCCGATCTCGTCGTCGGACGCTATGCAGTGACCGAACATGCAACACAAGATTGGCGCGAATGGATCCATGTCACATTATTGCGTATGCGCGTGGGGCTTCTTGAGCATCCGGGAGTGATTCCTTTGCTGGGTTCGAGTGCGACGGCAGGGCCAAACGCTTTTGCAGTCATGGAGCATTTTCTCGCTGTCGTACGCAGGGCAGGAATGGATGATGCAGCGGCTGTACAGCTTTTTCATATTTTGATGAGTTACACGGTGGGGAGCGTCGCGCTCGAAAGTGCGGCAACGCAGCGCTCTGCACCCTTGCAGGCAACGGCTCGACACAAAAATGAATCATTCTTTTTCGAGGCGGCTCCGCAAGCGAAATACCCGCATTTGGTTGCTTTGGCTCCGCAGCTTGTGCGTTTTGCCAGTGCAGAGTTTTTTGCAGCCGGCGTGAATCGGATCGTTGGGGCTTTTGCAACGCCTTCGTCGGACGGGCCGTCGCGCAGCCGTCGCTAGTTCATCCTATTATTGCCTTCGAAGCCTGGGGCGTAGATGCTGCCCGTGCGCCCGTGCACAGCGGAAAGCCATGATTTGTGTGCGATGTGCGTTTCCTCACTTAACCCGGCCTTTGCAGAGGCGATAAGTAGGTTAGGTTCAGCCGCTTTCGGGTGAGACTTGTGAAGGAGAGACTTCGATGCAAAAACGAACACCGACTCTTGGTTTCATCATCCTGCTTTCTCTTTTGTGTTTTCCCATTACTGCGCGGGCCGATGGGGACGTCGAAGTTGCGACGCGAATGTCGGAGCCGGCATCCGCTGCCGAAATAAGCTTTCGAAATTTTTGCAACGAGTGGATGAAGAAGCTCAATGAACGCGAGGTGCGGAATCACTCGCTTGCCCAGCCGACTTCCAAAGAGGAAAAACTGACGTTGCGTTACACCGGTTATGGTAAGTCGCCGAGTAAATGCGAAGTACGCGCAACGGGCGTGCCGAGCCAGCCTTTCGTTGGACGTTTAATGTATGACGAGATCGAATATGAAAAAGCGGCTGCAACTTCGAGCGAACTCGCAATGCAAAGCCCGGCGATCTATACACGCACGGAGGTTATGGAGATTTTTCGCTACGACGGCAAGAAGTGGGTGTACTGAGTGCGCGCTCGCGTACTTGAAAAGATAACTTCTTTTGCATATTCCCCTTGAGTCCGAAGTAAGCCCTAGGTAACTTGACCGCCTGTTTTGTGTGCACCCAAGTAATTTTCAAAGACTTTTCAAAGGAGATTTTATGCGGTGGGCGAAGGCTCTTTCACTCTTGATTGCGTTGTCTTTTGTGACAACGGGTTGTACGACGCCTGGCGCAAAGGCCTGGGCGCGCGCGAATAAGAAAATCGTTTGTGCTTCCGTTGGCGCGCTGGCTGGCGCGGGGATTGGTGCTGCCGTTGGACACCACGGCGACAACCGCGAAGGAGAGCAAACTGCGGGGTATGCAGCCCTTGGTGCAGTGGTGCTTGGTACGGCGGGTTATTTCATTTGCAAGAATGAAGCGCCCCCGGCTCCGGCTCCGAAGGCAGAAGCTCCGGCTCCGGCTCCGAAGGCAGAAGCTCCGGCTCCGGCTCCGCCTGCGCCCAAGAAAATTGTTTTGCGCGGTGTGAATTTTGCCTTTGATTCCGCAGAGATTACGCCGGAGTCCCAAGTGATTCTTCAGAGCGCAGCTGAGGTTTTGCAAGAGAACCCGAATGTCAAGATTAGCGTCACGGGTCACACCTGCAGTATCGGAACTGATGAGTACAACCAGGGTCTCTCGGAGCGCCGTGCCAATGCGGTGCGCCAGAATTTGATTGGCCAAGGTGTCGCGGCGGATCGCCTGCAAGCTTCCGGCAAGGGCGAGAGCCAACCGGTGGCCGACAATGCGACCAAAGATGGACGTGCGCAGAATCGCCGGGTGGAGCTTGCTGTCACCGAATAGTGACGCGTAGCGCAAGCGGCTAAGTTGAGCGGCTCGTGATGAAATGATCACGAGCCGCTTTTCTTTTGTACGGAACAGATTTCACAAATTTGCGACGAGCAATCAAGCTTGCGGAGGCGTGGTGCGTAGGTTGCAACTCGTACTGACTCAGCGCTTCGATTTAACTGTGCTTGGAATTTTT
>CAYRID010000107.1:0-8042 GCA_964424225.1 uncultured Geobacter sp. | reverse complement strand
GCGCAGAAGTTCGCTCATTCGGGCTCGACTCCGGCGCGCAGTGGGTAGCCGCTCGCTTCGGCGCGTTGATGAACTTGCGCGACTTTGGTTTCGGCGATTTCCAAGATATAAATGCCCGCCACACCGACGCCGCGACGATGCACGTGCAACATGATTTGTGTCGCTTCGGCTGGGCTCTTGCCGAAAATCTCTTGCAGGATTTGCACGACGAACTCCATGGGCGTGTAATCGTCATTCAATAAAAGCACTTTGAAGCGGTTTGGGCGAGCGAGCTTCGTGCGCTCTTGCGTGGCGACGCCGCCTTCGTGCATGGGTTTTGAATGAGTCGTGTCGCTCATCGCCGCCTCGCGCTAGGCCTCTTGGCTTTCAACGCCCAAGACTTGCTGGGTGTAGAGCGCAAGCGAAGCAAAGGTGGGCACTTTGCCGGGTTCTTCGAGGCCGACGAGGACCGTGGCATTCGATTTTGTGCGCAGAAAAGTGACGAGATCGAAAACGGCTTGCAGTGGAGAGTCGGTTTGTGGACAGAGCTTTCGCGGATCGAATTGATCGCTGCGCAGTCGCACGATTTGCAGTGCTCCGGAGCTGCCGCTTCGCCAATTCAAGAGTAGATCGATGATGAGAATTGGCTTGCCGCTAGAGGTAAGCCCTGCAACGGCAGCGAGCGCGATGGCTTGAATTCGCGCATAGGCAAGGCGCGTAGGCTGGCCGTTGCTGCTTTGCACGAGCAAGCCTTCCTTTTCGAGCGCGACGGGAACAGTGCCTTTGATGAGCACATGCGAGAAGATCGGGCTTTTGGCTTTGGCAGACGGCGGTGCGAGTGGGGGCATGCCGAGCTCGGTGAGCCACGAGTCGAGATTGCGACCGGCTTGAATCGTGGAGGCACCGTCTGCTCTTTCGTCGCTTTTTGGTGTTGCGAGTTCGAAAGGAACGGGATCTTGTCCGTAGCTTGAAATCTGCGGTGGCGGCGGCGGCGCGTAGTCGTCCTCAAGAGTCCCCGACGTGTCATCTTGCTTGGCGTCGTCGTTCAATGTGTTGGGTGTGTCACTTTTTGGTGTCGTATCGCCACCGAGCATGGCATCAAGGGGTGCGGCCTCGTGTCCAAGATCGGCGTCGCGGGCGAAGAGTTCATCGCGATGTTCATGCGTCAGCGTCTCGGTATGTGTTTCTGCGTTGGAGGCGTCGAGATCCGTCGAACTACCGAACAGGCTTCGATCCTCGTCGTCGGCAAACGGTGCGGGTGGCAACTTTTTTTCGATGGGCGGCGCGTGTGACACAGTTTGTGCGCTTGGCACCGGTGGCTTGGGCGCGAGCTGCGCCTTCAGGGCACTGAGTTTTTTACGCACTTCCTCGCTGAGACTCGGGTTCTCGAGTGCGTGCTCCAAAGCGAGTCGTGCGGGCTCGTCGCTTTCGTCGCAGGCACGAATGGCAGGGAAGAGATGCACGAGCAATTCGGGTTCAATCTGTTGTTGCGGGGCGTGCCGGGCCAGTTGGAGCCAAAGCTTTGCCGCTCGTGCTGTATCTCCGCGCCGAGCTTCTTCTTTGATCAAAGCGTGCAAAGCGGGCGCAGCCTGTTTGGCCTGAGCGCGTTCGACGGCCATTTCCCAAAATAAAAGCACTATATCGCGGCGTGCTACTCCGTTTTGTGTCTCTTGCGTGAGAAGCTGGAAGGCTTGTTCGTCATTTCCAGCTTCGCGTAGCTTGTGCAGAGCGGTGAGGTCAAGTCGTTCTCGCGACTCTTTTTTGTGTTGGGAAGACGGAGAGAGGGAAGGCGTGCGTTCCAATGCGAATTTCTTTGCAACGAAAGCAGCACCGGCTCCGAGCATGAGCGCGACGGCGTTTGCAGCGTAACCGGCGCTGTGCTCAACGCCAGACGGAAGTCCGGTGGCGATCGCCCACGGTAAAATCGCCATGTAGAGCAACCATACGACGCCAAAGGTCCAAAAGGGCAGAGTGAGCGAAACTAGAGCCGTTTTCGCCAGTGGCGGAAAAATTTTGAGCCAAGCAAAGGGTTGCGCGGGCTGGAGCCAAAACCGCAGCATCACTGCGCCCGTGAGCAGTGAGACGATGCTGGATCCGCCGCTATACGCGCGATCGAGATCTGGCTGCACGAGTTTTATGACAACGCCCGCGAGCACGGTCGCTACCGCGAGCAGCGGAAGGAAAAAATTTGGTTTCCACAGGGTTTCGATTTGTGGCGCAAGCAAAAGAATAAGCAGGATGGTTACAAAAAAATGGATCCAGCCTGTGTGAACGAACGAGTAGGTGAAATAAGCGATGAGCGAGTCTTGTTGGGGGACGATGCCGAGCGTGCGCGTCGGATGCAGATCCAAGTTGCCGAAGGCTTTCGCGACCAAAAGATTAAATTTTTCTTGTTTGGTTGCACCGACGAGGTCTGGGTTGTCTGCGCGATTTTCTAGAAGAAACGAAAAAGTGTCATCGGTAGAGTAGGTTGCGTTTTCGCTCTTGATGACTTGGGCAAAGCGCGGCGTAATTTCGAGGCTCGGATTTTTTGTTGCAAAGTCGATGGCGGCGGAAAAGTTTTTACGTGCCTCCCGCAGCTCGTTTTGAAACTGGATTTGAACATTAAAAAAAACCAAGAACGCAATCACAATGAAGCTAAGGCTTGCGAGCGGGAGTTCCCCGAGTTTTGAAAGCTTGCGTTCGTGCATTCCGTATTCGCCTGCCATCCTTTTTAGTTCAAGACTTATCGGTGGAAGCGACAGAGAGTAAACTTCTGATTTTCAAAGAAGTTCCGATATTTTACGATTCACTTGCTTGGAAAGCCCGAGGGGGGCCTTGGCGGTGTGTCCGAAGTACGGTCGCATGGTCTCGGCAAAAAGGTGAAATCGCAATCATGTGCAAGCGACTTTTTCGATTCGCGCACTGGAGTTTTGTGCGCGCGGTAGTGCTTTTGTGCGTCTCTCTCTGGCTTGGATGCGATGAGGGCAGCAGTGCCGTATTGCGCAATCTTTCGACGGGAAAATTGCATGTGCAAATTGCTTTCGTGAAGGTCGAGGCGACGGATGGCCAAGCCCAAGGTTGCCCACCCGTCGAATTCAGTTTGCTCCCCAATGAGAGCGTGGGGACGCCGCAGGCACGGGAACAAGCGCGGCTTGTTTCGCTGCAAGATTACCTTTATGACTTGAAGCAATGCATCGTGACCCTTGATGTGCCTCAAGGCTACTCACTGGAAACGGGGCTGTTTACCCGAGGCGAGGTCATGATGCACGCGCAGTCGATTCAGGTTTCTTCGACGAGTAAAACTGTGGCGTTTCAAAAACTCGACTTTGGTTTTCGCAAGATCGATCCCCAGCAAAATATTTATGTTTGGGATTATGGTTGGGGATTTTGATGTGCGCTCTGGAGATCAGGAGTGACACGATGCCGTGCGTGTGTCGAATGAATCAATTTTGTGTTAGATGGAATGAGGCGTGATGAGCATCGCGGTGCTCGCCGAAAAACCATCCGTTGCGCGGGATTTGGCCAAGGTACTCGGAGCCAGCGCGCGCAGCGACGGTTGCTTGCACGGCAATGGCTACATCGTTACCTGGGCGATTGGTCATCTCGTGGCGCTCAGTGAGCCGCAGCAAATGCATCCGGAATGGAAACGCTGGCGCAGTGATGCGCTGCCGATGATTCCCGAGCGCTGGACCCTCGATGTCTATCCCAAAACGCGCTCGCAGTTTGAAATCGTGGCGCAAATTCTCAACCGCAAGGATGTCGAGCGTATTGTGTGTGCGACGGATGCCGGGCGCGAAGGCGAGCTGATCTTTCGCTACATCTATGACGCCGCGAAGTGTACAAAGCCCGTGAAACGTCTTTGGATTTCGTCTCTCACCGAGGATGCGATTCGCGAGGGGTTTGCAGCGCTGCGCCCGGGTGAGGACTTCGATGGGCTCGCCGATGCGGCGCGCGGACGCAGTCAAGCAGACTGGCTCGTAGGCATGAATTTGACGCGAGCCTACACAATTAAGTTTGGAGACCTGCTTTCCGTCGGACGAGTGCAGACGCCGACGTTGAGTATGCTGGTCGAGCGTGAAAAAACAATCCGTGCTTTCGTGGCGGAAGATTACTGCGAAGTCGTTGCGAAGTTTCGGCCGCTTGCGGCAAGCGGCACTGCCGATGCGCAGGCGCTTGCGTATGCGGGCGTGTATTTTTACGAGGAAGCATCTTTGCCGAGTGAAGCAGAGGTGGTAGGCGCGCACTTAAATGTAACGCAAGAAAGTGTCGAAGAAACGGCAGCTAACCGTTCTTTTGGTGCAGACGACGCGGAAAGCGAGCGCGCACGTTTGGGGCGACGTCTGCCGGCGAATGGCGAAGAGGCGCAGCGCATCGTTGAGCGCGCACTTCGCGGCAAGGCGCGTGTGGCCTCGGTGGAGGCGCGAGAGCGAAAACTTGCGCCGCCGCAGCTTTTCGATTTGACGGATTTGCAGCGTGCCGCCAATCGTCTGTTTGGGTTCAGCGCAAAAAAAACACTTGATCTCGCCCAGGCGCTCTACGAGCAAAAAAAGCTTCTAAGTTATCCACGCACAGACAGCCGACATTTGTCGGTGTCGGTATCCAAAACACTGCCGCGCATTGTAAAACTCATTTCAGAGAACTATGTGGGTTTGCTTGCGCCCGGAACGGGGGAGCGCGCGCTGGGCGAGCGTTTCGTGAACGATGCCAAAGTGAGCGATCATCATGCCATCATCCCTACGGCGACGTCACCAAACGGTGTAGCTTTGAGCGATGACGAACGAAAGATTTACGATTTGGTTTGTCGGCGCTTGCTTTCTGCGTGGCACGCCGACCATCGCTATTCGGTAACGACGGTCATTACAGAAATCGAAACTCGTGCACCGACGGAAGTTGCGCCTACGACTGCACTGACTACAGGCGTGGCGGATGCGGTGGGAGGTGACGTCATTCTCGATCGTTATCGCAGTAGCGGTACGCGTGTTGATCAAATGGGTTGGAAAGTTTTGGATCTTGAATTTCGCGCGGGCAAGAAGGGGGCGAAGGGTGGCAAGCGCGCAAGCGAGGCCGGCAGCTCGGATGCGCTCGACGAGCAAGAGTTGCCGTCGGGGCTCGCAGGGGGTCAACACCAAGAAGTGATCGATGCCAAAATCGAACACAAGAAGACGCGTCCGCCCAAGCATTTTACGGAAGCGACGCTGCTCACGGCCATGGAAACAGCGGGCAAGACTCTTGATGACAAAGAGCTTTCCGATGCGATGCGTGAAACCGGGCTGGGCACGCCGGCGACGCGCGCGTCCATCATCGAGACCTTGCTCGAGCGCAAGTATGCTGTGCGCCAAGGCAAGGCGTTGCATGCGACGGATAAGGGCATTCAGTTGATTGATGTCGTGCACCCGGAAGTGAAGAGTCCCGTGATGACAGGGCGCTGGGAGGCGATGTTGCAAAAGATTCAACATCGCGAAGCGAACCTCAGCACTTTCATGCGCGACATCGAAGACTATGTGCGCGACGTCGTAAAGCGCGTGCGCACGCAGCCGTTGCGTCCCGATCAGCGCGGCGAAATGAGTGCAGCCGCTGCGGTTTTGGGGGTGCGTAGCGAGAAGCGTGTGCGTGAAAATGCAGAGGCGATTGAGAAACTCAACCGAACGAAGTCAAACGAAAATGTGTCGGAAGGGGCTGCGTTGCAAGCTTCTGCGCGAGCGCCCGCAGCGACGCCGCCACGATCCGCACAGCCGGAGAGAGCTACATCGAAAACCACTGCGCCGAAATCGGTTGCTGCACGGCCACCGCAATCGTTGAGTTCGCCGACTTCGCCGCGTTTGGAGCGCAGCCCCGTTGCGCCCGACGCACTTGAAAAATTTTTGCAACAAGCCTTTGGTTTTTCGGCATTTCGTCCCTATCAAGAAATGGTGTGTCGCTCTGTGGTGTTGGGCGACGATGTTTTGCTTGTGATGCCGACCGGAGCCGGAAAATCTCTTTGCTATCAACTGCCGGGACTTGCGCGCGCTGGTACAACGCTGGTGGTGAGTCCTTTGATTGCACTCATGGAAGACCAGGTTGCCAAACTTCAAGCGCAAGGCTTTCGTGCGGAGCGAATTCATTCGGGTCGCACCCGCATGCAGTCGCGCGAAGTTTCGCGCGCGTATCTCGACGGAGCGCTGGATTTCCTCTTCATTGCTCCCGAGCGACTTTCGGTTGTGGGCTTTCCGGAGATGCTGGCGAAACACAAACCTGTGTTGATTGCTGTGGATGAAGCGCATTGCATTTCGCAGTGGGGACACGATTTTCGCCCGGACTACCGAATGCTCAAAGATCGCTTGCCGTTGCTACGTTCGGCCCCAGTGATTGCCATGACCGCAACGGCAACGCCGCTCGTGCAACGCGACATCGTCGAGCAGCTTGCTCTCAAGCAGGCCAAGCGTTTTATTCACGGGTTTCGACGTACGAATATCGCGCTCGAAGTGGTGGACGTGAAGCCATCGCTTCGCACTGCGATCGTGACAAAAATTTTGGCGAAGGCCGAGAATCGCCCTGCGATTATCTATGCGCCGACGCGCAAGAAAGCAGAAGATCTTGCGCGTACGCTTAGCGATCAGTTTTCGGCGCAGGCCTATCATGCGGGCATGACGCCCGCGCGCCGCGATGAAGTGCAAAGTGGTTTTCTCGACGGTGCCATCGAAATTATTGTGGCGACGATCGCTTTCGGAATGGGGATCGACAAACCGAATGTGCGCACGGTGATTCATACCGCTTTGCCAGGCAGTGTTGAGAATTATTATCAGGAAGTTGGACGTGCAGGGCGCGATGGTTTGCCGTCGCGCGCCATTCTTTTGCAGAGTTATGCCGATTGCCGTACGCACGAATTTTTTCTTGAGCGCGATTATCCCGATCCTGCGCTGATGAAAAAAGTTTTTCACGCGCTAAGTGACACGCCGCAGTCGAAGGAGGCGCTGCGCTCGCGCTTGCGCCTAGACCTGGAAGAAATCGACAAGGTGCTCGAAAAACTTTGGATTCACGGCGGTGCGCAGGTGGACCCCGAAGAAAATGCGATGCGTGGCCACGATCGTTGGCTTGCGCCGTACCAAGAGCAAAAGCGACACAAATCTTTGCAAATCAAGCAAATAGTGCAGTACGCGCAGAATCATGTTTGTCGGATGTTGCAGTTGGTGCAGCATTTTGGAGATCAAGAAGATTCGGGGCAGCCTTGTGGGCAATGCGATATCTGTGCATCGCGAAATTGTGTCGTTCTTGTTTTCCGTTTACCGAATCCAGCCGAACAGTTGGCGTTGGGACGGATTCTCAGTGCTCTGCGTGCGCGAGATTCGCAAAGTATCGGCGCGTTGCACCGCGCAGAATTTGGGACGAGCCTCGACCGGGATGCGCTCGAAGCGCTGCTGGGGGCGCTGGCGCGAGCAGGATTGATTCATGAGGCCGTCGATGCTTTCGAAAAAGATGGCGAGCCTGTGGAATTTCGACGTCTTGTGCTGACTGCAGAAGGGCGCGCTTGTGCGCAGGAGGCGCTCGCCCACGTGCCGCTTGCGACGGAATGGGTCAAGGAGACATTGCGTGCGCGAACAAAGTCGCGAACGACGGCAAAGACGCGTGCTCCGTCGGTGATGCAAGGCAATCCCGCTGCAGAGAAGCCGCTTCGATCTCGACGAACGCAAAAAAGTGTCGAGCTAGAGGATCTTGAAGATACGGCCGATCCTGCACTCGTCGAGGCGTTACAGAGTTGGCGCCTTGCGCAGGCACGCAAGAAGCGCGTACCGGCGTTCAAAGTGCTCACGAATCGCGCGCTGCTTTCGCTTGCCGTCAAACGCCCACGCACCGAGGAAGAATTATTGCGCGTTTCGGGTATCGGCCCGGCCTTGGCAGCCCGCTATGGCACCGAGCTCCTGCCGCTGATTGCCAAACATTTACGCTTCGAAGGAGATACTTAAGATGTTCTGCTGGACACAAGGCTTGAGAGCGTATCAAAACGTTTTCTTCGTGTGTGCATATTGTTGCATTGCCTTGAATTTGTCTTTTGCAACGCAAAGCGGTGCCGTCGAATTGGAGGCAGAGCGTTACACGCAAAAGAG
>CAYRID010000106.1:0-8221 GCA_964424225.1 uncultured Geobacter sp. | reverse complement strand
TCCGTCGTCGTGGTCTTACCGGCATCGATATGCGCCATAATTCCGATATTGCGCATTCTTTCGAGCGAGATCGTCCTGGACATGGTTTCGTCTCAACGCCGGTGCATCACACACACCAACTCGCTCTCCAACCGTCTACCAGCGATAGTGAGCAAATGCTTTATTCGCATCCGCCATTCGGTGCGTGTCTTCCTTCTTCTTCACACTTTCGCCACGCTCATTTGCAGCGTCGATCAACTCATTCGCAAGTCGCTCAACCATCGACTTCCCTGCGCGCGCACGCGCATAGGTCGCAATCCAGCGCATCGCAAGCGAAGTACCGCGCTCAGCACGCACTTCAACCGGCACCTGATACGTAGCACCTCCGACGCGGCGCGACTTCACCTCAACCTGCGGTCGCACGTTCTCAAGCGCGCGACGAAACATCGCCACCGGCTCGTTGCGTGTCTTGTCCGCAATAAAATCGAACGCACCATACACAATACTTTCCGCCGTACTCTTCTTGCCATCGCGCATGATCATGCTCATAAAACGCGTCACCATCCGATCTCCATACTTCGGATCCGGCAAAACTTTTCGCTTCGGTACGTCTCGTCGTCGGGGCATAAATTCTCTTTCTTCAATTCCTCAAGTTTCAGCCGCGTTGCACGCAGCACCAAGCCATCTCGCAAATTACCTTACAAACGCTCGACACAAAACAGCGACTACACACGTCGCTGTCAGCTACTTCTTGCGCTTTGCTCCATACTTAGATCGGCCCTGCGCACGATTGGCAACACCAACCGAGTCAAGTGTTCCGCGCACGACGTGATAACGCACGCCCGGAAGATCCTTCACGCGGCCACCACGCACCAACACTACTGAGTGTTCCTGCAATGTGTGCCCAACGCCAGGGATGTAAGCGCTCACTTCTTTGCCATTCGTTAAACGCACGCGCGCCACCTTGCGAAGTGCAGAATTCGGCTTCTTCGGTGTCGCCGTAAAAACACGCACACATACACCGCGGCGTTGCGGGCACTGCCCGAGATCGACCGACTTGGAAGATTTCGGCTGTCGCTTGCGACCTTTACGTATCAATTGCTGGATCGTCGGCATTCCCTCTCCGTCCATTTATCCGTTGATCAAAAGACACAACTCCCCTTTGGTTCTATTTCAGCCTCGAAAAGACCGGAGACCATAACCTCAGGCAACTCTTTCCGTTACTGAAACAGTCCGCTGGGAGAGCGGTACTTGATCCGAAAAACCGCCGGATGTTAACGGGTTTGATCCCTCTGTCAACGTCGGCAGTCGAGTCGAAACATCTTGCAAATCACGAAGTTTACCCCGCAATCACCCGATTGCGGGGTACTAGCCAATATCAATAATCCGAAAGTGCATCCTCGGCAGAATCGAATTCATCCTCGTCTTCCACTTCACCTTCTGACTCTGGAGCGAACTCATGATCAAGACTCGCTGCAGCAGCGATAGCAGCCAAATCCGCATCGCTTTCACTTTCCTCAATTACCGGAACGCCACCAAAGAACGACAAATCCGGACCCGAATCTTCAACCTCAATCGGCTCCGGAGCGAGAACAAAACCCTCCGGCGGATTGACGCGAACGCCTAAATTCTTGAGTTTCGAAAGACCGGTTCCTGCAGGAATCAAGCGTCCCATGATGACGTTTTCTTTCAAACCACGCAGGTAATCCACCTTGGCCCATATTGCTGCCTCAGTCAGAACCTTGGTCGTTTCTTGGAAAGACGCTGCCGAAATAAACGACTCCGTCGAAAGCGAAGCCTTCGTAATGCCGAGCAAGAGCGGTTCCGACACAGCCAGCTCCTTCCCCTCGGCTCGCATCTTGTCATTCACTTCATTGAAAGTGCGTTTTTCGACGTGTTCACCAAGCAAGAAGTCGGTATCCCCAGCACTCTTGATCCGCACCTTACGAAGCATTTGGCGCACAATCACTTCAATGTGTTTGTCGTTGATCTTCACGCCTTGCAAGCGATAGACCTCTTGCACTTCATCCACCATGTACTTCGCCAATTCACGCTCGCCCTTGATCGCAAGAATGTCATGCGGATTTGCAGCACCATCCATAAGCGCCTCGCCAGCATGCACCTCATCCCCTTCGTGCACGGCAATCGCCTTGCCTTTCGGAATCAAGTACTCACGCGGATCTCCATCTGCCGGAGTAACGATGACGCGGCGCTTACCACGCGAATCAGGACCGAACGAAACCACACCATCGATCTCCGAAACAATGGCCACATCCTTCGGCTTGCGCGCTTCAAACAATTCCGCGACCCGTGGCAAACCACCCGTAATGTCTTTGGTCTTCGTCGTTTCGCGCGGAACTTTCGCCACGATGTCACCCGCAAACACCTCATCGCCTTCATTCACAGAGACAAATGCACCGACGGGAAGCAAAGCACGGTATACCGTATTGCCGTCAGCGTCTTTGAGTGAAATGCGTGGCCGCAGTGAAGGATCTTTGCTCGATGTGATCACACGTGATGACACGCCCGTGAACTCATCCACTTGTTCCTTCATCGTAATACCTTCGGTGATATCACCGAATTTCACGGTACCCGCCGCCTCGGATACGATCGGATTCGAGAATGGATCCCATTCCGCTAGCTTGGCACCGGCTACAACCTGCTGACCATCCTGCGCGTGCAACACCGCACCGTACACAATCGGATAGCGCTCGCGCTCACGACCACTCACGTCAAACACGCCGATTTGACCATTGCGATTCATCACGACCAAACGATCGTTGCGGTCGCGCACAGTGCGAATATTGTCGAAACGAACTTCACCGTCGCATCCTGCTTCCGCACTCGATTGCTCGACACGGCGCATGGCTGCACCGCCGATGTGGAACGTGCGCATCGTCAGCTGCGTGCCTGGTTCACCAATCGACTGCGCTGCAATCACACCAACCGTCTCACCGATATTTACCAAGTGACCACGCGAAAGATCACGCCCATAACACATAATGCATACGCCGCGCTCCGCTTCACAAGTTAGTGTCGAGCGGATCGCTACACGTTCAAGGCCTGCCGACTCAATCGCACGCACCTTGTCTTCGCTAATCTCTTGCCCAGCGCGCACTAGCACTTCGTTCGTAATCGGGTCCTGCACATCTTCAAGCGCAACACGCCCGAGAATGCGTTCACTAATCGGCTCAATGATGTCACCGCCCTCGACGAGCTGTTCCACTTCGATGCCATGTTTCGTGCCACAGTCAGCTACACTGATGATCACATCTTGCGCGACGTCTACAATGCGGCGTGTCAGATAACCTGAGTTCGCCGTCTTGAGCGCCGTGTCCGCAAGCCCCTTGCGTGCACCGTGCGTCGATGTGAAGTACTGCAGCACCGACAAGCCTTCGCGGAAATTCGATGTAATCGGCGTCTCGATGATTGCACCCGACGGCTTCGCCATCAGGCCGCGCATCCCCGCAAGCTGCCGAATCTGCTGACCCGAACCGCGCGCTCCTGAATCCGCCATCATGTAAATCGGATTAAAACTTGGCGCCGTCACCGACGTACCGTCTTTCTTGCAAATCACCTCGGTGCTGATGCCCTGCATCATTTCTCCGGCGACTTGCTCCGTACACTGCGCCCAAATATCGATCACCTTGTTGTAACGTTCACCGTCGGTGATGAGGCCTTCTTGATACTGCTCGGAAATTTCCGCTACCTGTGCCTGCGAAGCATCGACGGCCGCTTGTTTCCCTTGCGGAATAACCATGTCATCGACACAAATGGAAAGACCAGCCTTCGTTGCATGTTGGTAGCCAAGCGTGCGCAAATGATCCGAGAGGAGCACCGTGGCCTTATTGCCAAACCGGCGGTATGTTTGATCGATCAAATCCGCAAGCGCCTTCTTATCCATCACTTTATTGATCAACTCAAACGCAATTCCCTCAGGCACAATTTCGCGCAATAAAATGCGACCCACCGTTGTGTCAACAAGCTGCCCGTTCAGACGCACTTTGATTGCCGCATGAATACCCACAACTCCGGCATCGTATGCGTTGATCACTTCGTCCGCATTCGAGAAACGCGAGCCTTCACCCATCGCACCCGGACGTTCACGCGTAATGTAATAGGCACCGAGTACAATATCTTGTGTCGGACCAATCACTGGGCGGCCCGTAGCTGGACTCAAAATATTGTTCGTCGACATCATCAAAACGCGCACTTCAACCTGCGCTTCGACACTGAGCGGCACATGCACAGCCATTTGGTCACCGTCGAAGTCTGCGTTGTATGCCGCGCAAACGAGCGGATGCAACTGAATCGCCTTGCCGTCAATCAACACGGGCTCAAATGCCTGAATACCTAAACGATGCAGTGTCGGAGCGCGGTTGAGCATCACCGGATGCTCTTTCACTACCTCGGCAAGAATATCCCAAACTTCCTCGCGTTCTTTTTCAACCAACTTCTTTGCTGCTTTGATTGTCGTCACATGACCGCGTTGTTCAAGCTTTGCATAGATAAACGGCTTAAAGAGTTCGAGTGCCATTCGCGTCGGGAGACCACACTGATGCAAACGCAATTCGGGACCCACTACGATCACCGAACGACCCGAGTAATCAACGCGCTTGCCAAGCAAGTTTTGACGGAAGCGACCCGTCTTCCCCTTGAGCATGTCCGACAAACTTTTGAGTGGGCGCTTACTCGGACCTGTAATCACTTTTCCGCGGCGGCCGTTATCGAAGAGCGCATCGACCGCTTCTTGTAGCATCCGTTTCTCATTGCGAATGATCACTTCCGGAGCATTCAATTCTTGCAGGCGCTTCAAGCGATTGTTGCGATTGATGACACGGCGATACAAATCATTGAGATCGCTCGTTGCGAACCGTCCGCCATCGAGCGGGACGAGTGGGCGCAGATCCGGCGGAATCACCGGAATCACCGACAAAATCATATTGCTCGGATTCATGCCCGATTCGTGAAAAGCATCGAGCACTTTAAGGCGCTTTGCAGTCTTCTTGCGCTTTGCCTCGCTTGTCGCCTCTTTCATCTCAACGCGCAAACGTTCGCACTCACCTTCAATATCGAGCCGCGCAAGCATCTCCTGAACTGCCTCGGCACCAATTCCATACTCGAAGGCTTCGCGACCGTAGCGCTCTTTCGCTTCCGCGAGCTGTTCATCCGAAAGCAATTCACCCTGCTTCAGCGCAGTATCCATCGGATCAATCACGATATGCGATTCGAAATACAGCACGCGCTCAAGATCGCGTAGGGATACTTCAAGAATATTCCCGATTCGCGAAGGCAACGACTTTAAGAACCAGATATGCGCAACCGGCGTTGCGAGAGTGATATGCCCCATGCGTTCACGGCGCACTTTGGCCTGGATCACTTCAACGCCGCACTTTTCACACACTACACCACGGTGTTTCATGCGCTTGTACTTGCCGCAATTGCACTCGTAGTCCTTAACCGGTCCAAAAATCTTGGCGCAAAATAGGCCATCGCGCTCCGGCTTGAAGGTGCGATAGTTGATCGTCTCCGGCTTCTTTACTTCGCCATAGGACCAATCTCGGATCTTGTCGGGCGATGCGATCGAAATCTGGATCGCTCGAAAGGCCAGCGGATCTCTCGGTTTCTCAAAGAGATTATAAAGTTCGCGCAAGTGCGTCCTCCTACTGACTCTTGTCTTCGAGCAGCTCGACATTCAAACCGAGCGCTTGAAGCTCTTTCATCAAAACATTGAAGCTCTCGGGCAAACCCGGCTCCAACGCACATTCACCCTTCACGATCGACTCGTACGCGCGAGTGCGTCCCGCAACGTCGTCGGACTTCACAGTGAGGAACTCCTGCAAGGCAGAAGCCGCACCGTACGCTTCGAGCGCCCACACTTCCATTTCGCCAAGTCGTTGGCCGCCGAACTGGGCTTTGCCACCAAGCGGTTGCTGCGTGACGAGACTGTAGGGCCCAATGCTGCGCGCATGAATCTTGTCATCGACAAGATGATCAAGTTTCATCATGTACATCACACCGACGGTAACGTTTGAATCAAACGCGTCGCCAGTGCGCCCATCAAACAAGATCACCTGCCCGCTCGTATCGAAACCAGCCTTGCGCAGCGTCTCTTTGATTTCTGATTCCGGAACGCCATCGAACACCGGAGATGCGACATGAACGCCATCCTTGACATCCTTCGCCAGCGACCAAATCGCATTTTCGGAAGCACGATCAAGCACCTTACTAATGCGCTCATCAGCGTACACATCCTTGAGACGGTTACGCATTGCTGACACGCTACTGTGTTGCTCCAGGAGCGCACCAATCTGCTCGCCAAGCCCGCGCGCAGCCCATCCAAGATGGCTTTCAAGAATCTGCCCGACATTCATGCGCGACGGTACACCCAGCGGATTCAAACACACATCCACCGGCGTTCCGTCGGCGAGATACGGCATATCTTCCTCGGGAAGGATGCGCGAAATCACACCCTTGTTACCGTGGCGGCCGGCCATCTTGTCACCGACGCTAAGCTTGCGCTTGATGGCAAGCTGCACCTTCACCATCTTGAAGACACCTGGCGCAAGTTCATCGCCCTTCTTCAAACGCGCAATTTTCTCGTCGAAAACGGTATTGATAACTTGAACGCGCTCATCCAGCGCCGCAAAGAGCTGATCGAGCCGCGCCTGCGTCGCAGCATCTTGCACTTGAAGATCACGCCAACGTCGCTGCGGAATCTCTGCAAGATTCTCCTCAACGACTGTATCGCCTGCATTGATCCACTCGACGTTGCGCCGCTCGTCACCCACACGATTCGCAGCTTTCTTGCCAAGCAAATATTCCTTAGCTCGATTGAGCGCATTTTCGCGGATGATGCGCACTTCGTCTTCTTGATCCTTGCGCAGACGCTCGATCTCCACTTCCTCGAGTGCGCGCGCGCGTTCGTCCTTTTCAACGCCACGGCGCGAAAATACCTGCGCACCAATCACAGTGCCCGACACACCCGTCGGTACACGCAAAGATGTGTCGCGAACGTCGCCCGCTTTCTCACCAAAGATTGCGCGCAACAAACGCTCCTCGGGAGAAAGCTGCGTCTCTCCCTTCGGCGTGATTTTACCGACGAGAATATCGTCCGGACGCACTTCTGCACCGATTCGCACGATACCCGCCTCGTCGAGATCCTTAAGCGCCTCTTCACCAACATTTGGAATATCGCGCGTAATCTCTTCCTTACCGAGCTTGGTATCCCGCGCGAAAACTTCGAATTCTTCAATGTGGATCGACGTAAAGATGTCTTCCTTCACGACGCGCTCTGAAATCAAGATCGAATCTTCGAAGTTGTAACCGCCCCACGGCATGAAAGCGACGACAACATTACGACCAAGTGCAAGCTCACCTCGCTCCGTCGCCGGGCCATCCGCGATCACTTGACCCGCCACAACTTTGTCACCTGGCTTCACGATCGGGCGCTGATTGATGCAAGTGTTCTGATTCGAACGCTGATATTTGATCAAGTTGATGATGTCGATGTTGGACCCCGGGCTCTCGTCTTCATCCGGCTTGATCACGATGCGTGCTGCATCGACGGAGACTACGGTACCGCTGCGCTTCGCCACAACCGTCACACCCGAATCGCGGGCAACGACACCTTCCATGCCGGTTCCGACAATTGGCGCTTGGCTGCGCAAGAGCGGCACAGCTTGACGCTGCATGTTCGCACCCATCAATGCACGATTCGCATCGTCATGCTCTAAGAACGGCACCAACGATGCTGCCACCGAAACCAATTGATTTGGGGAAACGTCCATCTTTTGTACTTCGGACGGCCCCGTGAGCGCGAATTCGCCTTGCTTCCGCGACGTTACGAGCTCGCTCGTAAAACGCCCCTTCTCGTCGAGCGGCGCATTGGCTTGCGCAATCACCAAGTTCTCTTCTTCGAGGGCCGAGTAATAACGCACGTCGCCCGTGACGCGACCATCTTTCACGTCACGATACGGTGTCTCAATGAAACCAAAATCGTTCACGCGTGCGTACGTCGAAAGGGATGCAATCAAACCAATGTTCGGACCTTCCGGCGTTTCCACCGGACACACACGTCCATAGTGAGTCGAGTGTACGTCGCGCACCTCAAAGCCAGCACGCTCGCGCGTAAGACCGCCTGGCCCCAATGCCGAGAGACGTCGCTTATGTGTCACCGTCGACAAAGGATTCGTTTGATCCATAAATTGCGACAACTGGCTCGAACCAAAAAACTCCTTGA
>CAYRID010000105.1:0-8298 GCA_964424225.1 uncultured Geobacter sp. | reverse complement strand
GCAACGGATCCCAGCGTCCACCCCAAATCACTTTGATCACATTCCAACCCGCGCCGCGAAACACGCCTTCCAGCTCCTGGATGATCTTGCCGTTGCCACGCACCGGCCCATCGAGACGTTGCAGATTGCAATTCACCACGAATACGAGATTGTCGAGCTTCTCGCGCGCCGCAAGCGAAATCGCACCCAGTGACTCGGGCTCATCCATTTCACCGTCGCCAAGAACCGCCCAAACCTTGCGATCGCGCAGCGGAAGCAACTCACGATTGTGTAGATATTTCATGAAACGAGCTTGATAAATGGCCATCATCGGTGCGAGACCCATCGACACCGTCGAAAACTGCCAAAAATCTGGCATCAACCACGGATGCGGATACGACGACAAACCGTCGCCGTCATCGACCTCCATGCGAAATCTTTCGAGCTGCGCTTCGGAAATTCGCCCTTCGAGAAAAGCCCGTGCATAAATACCGGGTGAAGCGTGACCTTGTAGATAAATCAGATCTCCACCCGACTTCTCGCTTGGTGCTCGCCAGAAATGATTGAATCCGACATCGAAAAGTGTTGCGGCCGAGGCAAAAGTCGCAAGGTGTCCGCCATACTCAGTGCTGTGTCGGTTTGCACGCGCGACCATCGCCATGGCGTTCCAACGAATAATGGAACGAATGCGATGTTCAAGACCGGGTTCGCCGGGAATCTGCGCTTCTTTCGCTTGTGCAATCGTATTGACATAGGCCGTTACGGCTTTGTACGGCAAGTGCACGCCCGAGCGACGCATGCGATCAATTAACTCTTGAATCAAAAAATGCGCACGCTCAGGACCCTCTTCGCGACACACCGAATCAATCGCATCGAGCCATTCTTGCGTCTCTTCGGCATCAATGTCGTTTTCAAGATGGATTGAGCGTTTGTTGGACATCGAAACGTAGCCTCATCCGGTTGTAGATTGTTCATTGCGGCTTGTGCCTGAAGGTCTCGCGGAGGCACGAGTATAACACCGCCGCTTCGGCAACCAAAATGTTCCGCGCGAAAAAATATCGCCCACGCTCATCGTGCTGGTGTAGAGATTGAGGTGCTATAACGAATCGGATACTCGGGCTGAGTGGGCCCTAAGTTCGCGCCGCGTTGCAAAACGTGAAGAACCTGAACGCCCTGCACATGCGGCTTCATAACTTCCGCGAGCGGCACATATCCAAGCTGGTACGGTCGCGTGCGCACGCGCTCCAGCACTTCCTGCACCGAAGAAAACTCGCGTGGTGGAATGTGTCCGCCGGTGAGCGCCTGTTGCAACCAATACAACTCGAGGCTGGACTCCGAGCGCGCGAGAACGCTGCGCACAAAGCCTTCACGCACTGGCGATCCGGGTGCGAGATGCAAACACTCCACACGTTGACCAAACACAGAAATACGTTTACCGAGATACAGCTTCTGCAAATCAGTCAACGCAATCGCGTCCGCCTGTTGCCAACCTGCGCGCACGATCACAGCAATCGGTTCATCCGCCTGTGCTGTCGTAGCCACGCAAAACACGAACAACAAGCAAAGCAGCCTACTCCGAGAAAAGACAGAAAAGCAAAAACCGACTTCACGTTTCCGCAACAACGGCATAATCAAAACCGATATCCGACGGAAAATCCCCAAAATCCAAAATCCTTGCGGCTGGGGTGGCGAAAGTCGTGGGCACTGTATTCAAGCTTGCACAGCAACGACGGATATGGTCGCACGCCAAGCGTAAATGTATGAATTACATGATCGACGGTGCGTCCCGAAGCATCGTCCTCGCCATAAGAAAAGCGGTAATTGAGGTAAGCGGGATCAATAAAATCCCAGCGCAGGTTTGCATAAAACAGATCGACATCTTGATCGAGTCCAGGCTGGCGTCCGCCGCTGCGATGCTGATGCATATACTCCGTGCGAAATAGCAAAGAGCCCGGCAAAGTCGCGTAGCCATATAGCATCACATTGTTTTCGATACGGTCCGCAGCTTCACCATTTTTTTGGCGATATACCGAAACGCCAATCTGGTGTCGGTCATCGAAGGTGAGATGCAGATCGACTCCCGAGGTCACACCGCGCGCATTGCCATCACTGAAACCAAGAGGATCATCTCCGTAACCCATAAAAAGTGCATAACTCAATTCCGTGTCAACACCATACAGCGGCACAAAATAATTTCCGCCAAATTCTGCGCCGAATTGCTGCTCCGGAACCAAACGATTCCCTTCGTGCAACGGCTTCTCGATAGTTTCCATTAAAATCGACCAGTGCAGAGGCGTCCAATAACCGAACGGCGTATTAAAATCCCCAAAGCGCAAATGATGATTTTCGTCGAAGTTGTATCGGACATAGGCTTGCTCGATTTCGAACTCGCGCTCTGCTTCAAAGCCACTACGATCGGATTCGTGCTCATATTCGATTTCGAGAAAAGCCTGCCAGCGATCGCGAAAGCGCGTGTCTGCATACAAATTAAAGTGATTCAGCGTAAAAGAAGATCCCGTATTCGGAAGATCGTTGGCTTCGAAACTAAAATCGAACCAACCTCCGACACGCGTCGCAATTTGGTTTTCTCGCGGCTGAAACACAGCCGGCGTGCGCCCTACCACCCAGCGCAGAGGCGCCGTTGCAGAAGCACCGATCATCACCGCTTCCGGTAACACAGCCGCGTGATTCGCAGTTGGTTGAGCAAGATTTCCCGACGGTGTATCGGCTGCCACTGCCAACAGCGGCAGCAATCCCAAGAATGCGATCGAGGCGCTAAGAGTTTTCAGGCATCGCCACAAGCCAGCGCTCATGCCTCGAGTCGTTCTTTTTCTCATTCATTTCCCTTCGACACCTCGGGCTCCTCAGCTTGCGGAACACTCGCCAAAAGACTTCACGCGCAGTTCATCCGGTGATGGTAAAGTACCGAGCGATTTTTCTCGCTTTCAAGCAAGGAGGGCGAACGCATGCAGGGCAAGCTTTCTTTCGGTGTCAAGCTTACCTTGCGTTACATCAGCGTGATGTTTGTTACGCTCTCGGCCTTCGCGCTCTTCATCTATCAAGAAGTCGAACGGCGCATCAACCAAAATGCAACGCTACTTCTCGAGATGCAAGCCGAAGATCTCGCCAACGCACTCCACGCGCGAGCCCTCGAATACCCACGAGCACCTGTGCAGCACTGGCTCGAAGATCATGTCGCGCAAAAACTGCACGAAACGGATGCCAGCCTTGATCTCGGCATCGCGTGGCTTGACGCCAACGGAGAATCCATCGTACGCGGTGGCTCGCTCGCAACCGAAACATTGCCCGTCCCTCAATCGTTACTCGATGGCAACGAAACACGCAGCCTGCGCGCCGTAAATCTCGGCGGCGAATACGCTTTCCTCGCTATGCAGCTGCGCACACGCGAAGGTTTTTTACAAATCGCAATCAACTCGAGGCGTTACGCAGAAAACCTAACACATATTCGTGACACACTTCTTCTCGCATTGCCGATCGTGCTTTTGTTCACGGGACTTCTCGGCGGGTGGCTTGCAACTCGCAGCTTGCAACCGCTACGCAAAATTACGACCACGGCTCAACAAATCAGCGGTGCGAACTTAAGCGAACGCATACCGACGCGCGGATCAGGCGATGAACTCGATCAACTGGCCACTACGCTCAACGAGATGTTTGCAAGTATCGAGCACAGCATCGACGCCATCCGACGCTTCAACGCCAACGCCGCACACGAACTGCGTACGCCGCTCACAGCAATCTTGAGTCAAGTCGAAGTGACACTCGAAAAATCACGCAACGAAGCGGAATACCGCGAGGTATTACTTGGCGTGCGTAGCGAAATCCATCACCTTGGCGAATGCGTCGATGCGATGCTGCGCCTTGCGCAGTCCGAGGCCGGCCTCGATCCTGCCACTCTGGAAGAAGTAACACTAAATCGAGTCATCGAGAACGTGCTCGACTTTTTTGCACCACTCGCCGAAGCCGAAGGAGTTTGTCTCGAAGCCGGCCTTTCCCCCGAAGCTACACTTCGAGGTGACGAAGCTTGGCTCCAGCAACTTTTTGCAAACTTGATCAGCAACGGCATCAAATACACGCCCGCGGGCGGCACCGTATGCGTGCGTGGCGAATTGTGCAACGGCGGTGTCTATTTTTCGGTCAGCGACACCGGGCCGGGTATCCCACCCTCGGAAATCGAGCGCATCTTCGATCGCTTTCATCGCGCCGATATCGATCCTGAAAAACCGGGCTTTGGCCTTGGGCTTGCCATTGCCCAAGAAATCGCTCGCGCCCACGGTGGACGTATCGAATGTCTCTCCAAGCCCAACGAGACCGGCACGACTTTCCGAGTTTGGTTTCCCGCGGTTACTTAAGATTGGCTTCATCTCAATCGCATATTATGTACGAAAACGAATGGAGCCCCATGAACATTTTGTACATCGAAGACGATCCGGTGGCGCGCGAGTACATCGTGAAGGGCTTACGCGAGCACGGTTATACGCTGGACACGGCCTCCGACGGAAAACAAGGTCTGGAACAGGCACTTTGCGGCGCGTACGACTTGCTCATCTTGGACGTGGGGCTACCCGGTATCGACGGCTTTCAGGTGCTCAGTCAGTTGCGGCATGCAAAACAAGACACCCCCGTGCTCTTCCTATCGGCGCGCAGCGAAGTCTCGGATCGAATCAAAGGACTCAACCTCGGTGCCGACGATTACCTCGCAAAGCCATTTGCCTTCGCAGAACTCTTGGCGCGCATTCAAGCCATCGCACGTCGGCGCCTCGGTGAACCCGAAAGCGGTGTACTGCGCGTAGAAGATCTCGAACTCGACTTGCGTGCGCACGTCGTACGGCGATCGGGCAAAACCATCAGCCTCACCATGAAAGAATTCGCACTGCTCGAATACTTGATGCGCAACACGGGGCATGTGCTCTCGCGCACGATGATTACGGAAAAAGTTTGGGGCTATGGCTTTGATTCCTACTCGAACGTCATTGACGTTCATGTCACAAATTTGCGTAAGAAAATCGAGCGTGATTTCGACACAAAATTGATTCATACCGTAAAAGGTGCGGGCTACGTACTCGAAAAGCGCGAGGAATAAAACTCAGTCGGAAATGCGCTTTTCGGGTCTTTCGGGCATGCCGGCACGCCAATGCTCACCGCGACGCAGCTCCAACAGCCGCGCTTCGAGAGCCTCGATAGCAACCAAGATCACGACCGTTGTCATTGCAAACGCAACGGCTGCGTAATATTCGCCAATGCCAATCGCCGCGCCGATCGCTGCGAGCACCCAAATCACCGACGCCGTCGTCACGCCCGTCACAGCTTGCCCTTGCCCCATCATCACGCCCGCACCGAGGAAACCAACGCCCGTGACGATCTGCCCGATGACGCGCACTGGATCCGTACTGGTCGGATCGACCAACACAGAAAGGCGTACAAATAATTGCGTACTCAGGCAAATCAAGATTGCAGTGCGCACACCGGCGGGCTTGCCGCGCACCTGGCGCTCAAGGCCAACGATTGTTCCGCAAACAATCGAAGCGAAAACGGGAATCCAAAACGACCACGACCACGGATTCATGACATGCATCAAAATTTTCCCACTCTGCTTTACTTTTTCTTACGCGCAAGTTTGCGTGCTTGCTCCAGCTCAAAGGCAGCGATACCGGCTCGTGCCGTCTCAAGATCGCGATAAATATGTACGTCAATCCCGTAAATTTTCAGCATCGCCGCGACCAACTGCGAAAGAAGATACGACATCTCGCTTTCGATCACGATGCTCCAATGATTCGCAAATTGGTGTCGAATCGCACCAAAGAAATGCGACAGCTCGTTCAGTTGCCCCGCCGAGTCATACGACGTTGATGTACGCGCATCGGCGAGTAAATACATTGGTGCTTCGAAGCGCGGATCGGCGATTGCGCGCTCCGTCAGCTCTCGAATTTCTTTGTGCGTATATCGACCGTCGCAAAGCACGAAAAGCACACGACCTTCGATCGAATAGGAGATCGGCATGAACTTCCCCGAAAACATTCATCAAGTACAAATTTTTTTGATACTGCGACTTCGCGCTGAAACATGTGTCTTGCACATCTTCGTTTTTTGCAGTTTCGTGCCGCATATCGCTGCACGCTGCCCACTGCCCGCGACCACTCTGCCCCGCGTTTCATGCTCGCCGCTTGCCCATCTTGCTCCTTATCGGTACGCCATTGTATTTCATGAAGCCGACTTCGCCTTTGCAAAATTCTGCAAGGCTTTGGCACGCTCGGTAGCCGCTGAAAAATTTTCGAGCACATTTTCCGCTCCGAGCATGTCGAAAAATCCACTTCGCCGCATCACGCCGAGTGGTTGCGCATTCACACTGGCGAGCAAGAGCGCCGTCCCTTGGCGGCGAAAACGTGTCGCGACCTCTTCGAGTGCCTGCATGCCCGTCGCATCCATGGCCAGCACATCACGCATCTGCAAAATCACCACCTGCGGTCGTTTTTCCATCTGCGAGATCACTTCGCTGAATTTTTGGGCTGCACCAAAACAAAACGATCCGTTGATCTCAAAAATCTCCACACCGGGAAGCGATTCGGTCTCCGGCCGCGCGCGATCCGCAGCATCGCTTTCTTCATAGCGAATGGCACGAATTTGTGTCACTTCGGTCATGCGGCGCATAAAGAGCAGCGAAGCCAGCACAACGCCCGCTTGAATCGCAACCGTGAGATCAATGATGACCGTAAGTAAGAATGTCGTTAGCAGAACCAACACATCACTGCGTGGACCGCGCAAAAGGCGCACAAAAACATGCCATTCACTCATGTTGTACGACACAACGAGCAAAATGCCCGCAAGCGTCGCCATCGGAATCAGTTCGGCAAGCGGTGCCGCCACGAGCAAGATCAACAACAAAGTGAATGCATGCACAATGCCCGCAAGCGGCGTGCGTCCGCCGTTCTTGATGTTCGTGGCGGTGCGTGCGATTGCACCCGTTGCAGGAATACCGGAAAAAAATGGTACCACCAAATTTGCAACACCCTGCCCAAGCAACTCTGCATTCGAGCGATGTCGTCGTCCCGTCATACCGTCGGCAACGAGTGCGCTCAGTAACGACTCAATGCCTCCCAGTAGCGCAATCGAAATTGCAGGAGACACCAAGCTCGAAATTTTTTTCCACTCGATTTGCGGCCAATGCGGTACCGGCAAAGTGTGCGGCACACTGCCAAAACGACTACCAATCGTTTCTACTTTGAGATCGAAGACCGTCACAATCACGGTTGTTGCAACCAGCGCAACCAGCGGGCCCGGAATGCGCACTGTGATGCGCGACCAAAACACCGCGATCACAATCGTCGCTACACAGAGCGCAACAGCCATCCCGTTCATCGACGAAAAATGCTCGGTATATGCCACCCATTTTTCAAGAAACTCCGACGGAACCTGCGTCATCGAGAGCCCGAAAGCATCGCGAATCTGACTCGATGCAATCAAAACGGCAATGCCGCTTGTAAAGCCCACTGTCACGGGATACGGAATAAACCGAATCACCGCACCCAGTCGAGCGAACGCCATAATGATCAAAATGATGCCTGCCATCATCGTAGCGATCGCGAGCCCTTCATAACCAAACTTCACAACGATCGAATACACGATCACGATAAAGGCGCCCGTCGGACCGCCAATTTGCACACGGCTTCCACTCAGCATCGAAATAATGAAACCCGCGATGATGGCGGTGAACAAACCTTGCTCGGGGCGCACTCCCGATGCAATCGCAAAAGCAATCGCCAAGGGAAGCGCTACAACACCGACGACAACACCGGCCAATAAATCGCGAAGCAGTTGCTCGCGTGTGTAGCCCTCGCGCAAAACCGTTACCAATTTCGGCTCTAAATCTTTGTCCCAAAACGCATCGCGCAGCTTCTGCAAGCGCTCCAACGATACTCCTCCTCACGTCACCTGTTCACCTTACGAGCGAAAACAATCACTCCGCATCGAAATAGACACATTATCGTGTCACAATTTCATAAATTGTCACCAAAGCGATTTCAATCACGATTAAAAACACGATGTACCACTCGACGCGAATGCTTTGACGGCTGTAAATCAGGTTCAGATAGGTTTCCGCCGAATCGGCGATCATTTGCAGCTTGCGCGAAAGCGCGGCGTCGCGCTCGCGAAGCTCAAACTCAAGCGCAAGATGCTCGTAGAGGCGGTCGAGCGCGCTGTTCGTCCAGGTGAGTTCTGGTTTTTCGGCTACTTCCGCTTGCCCAACGGTCTGCGCCAAAATTTGCAGTGAATCGCCAATCTGACGCAAAAGAGCGTCGCGAC
>CAYRID010000104.1:0-8301 GCA_964424225.1 uncultured Geobacter sp. | reverse complement strand
GTATTGTTCTACAAATTTTGGTGTTGCGCCTGTTGCTTACGAAAAGTGTGATGGGAGCCGTGCAAGTTTGGCTTGGGCAGATTCTTGTTACTCTCTTTTTGATGGCGATTGTGCTGGGGCTTGGATACGTGCTGAGCTTCTGCTCGGGCTTTTTGCGTGATGCGTCGAAGTGAGAGGCGCGGATCGATTTTGTACTGGCTGAGGTCGAGATCGTTTGCAGAGGGGTGTCAGCGGTGAGTTCTTTCGCGGACTATAAAATCTGTCCTCATTGCGGCGAGGAATATTTGCCGCAGGTCGAGCGTTGTGCACCCTGCGGCGTTGCGTTGGTTTTTGACTCTGAATTGTGTGGAGAGAAAGAGGCGAACGCAGATCCGACGGAAAATCCGTTTTCTTTCGAAGAAGAGTTGGTGTGTATTCGCGTTGCGGGAACGACCTGGATCCAGCGGCTGGCCGAATGCTTCGAAGAGCATGCGCTTCCGTATCGCATTGAGATGGTCAACAATTCTTTGCAAGGTCGCTCGAAACTCGCTGCGCGTGGAGAGCTGCCAGAGGGAGTTGGGATTTTCGTCCGCGCTGTTGACGTAGTGCGTGCACAGCAGATCGACCAGGATCACTTACGTCGCGAAATTCCCGGAATTGAAGAATTTTCGGAGGACTCGGACGATGCGCATTGCCCGGCTTGCGCTGCGGTGATTGATGAGTCGGAAGAATGTTGCGCAGCGTGTGGTATCTCTTTTGTGTAGGATGTTGATCGCTGCGACTTGCCGCAGCGTGCGCAGGCCATGTGATCTCGTTTTGGATTCTTGATTTTTGAAAAGCAAGGAAGATGCATGCTGGCGCAGCAGAAAGCGATCTCGGCCGAGACTCTTTGTAGTGAGCGCAGCGCCCTTCATCCAAACCAACGCAAAAAAGTGTTAGAATCGTTACTGCAGACTTCGTTTGATGTCATCGTGATCGGCGGTGGAATCACGGGAGCTGGCATTGCGCTGGATGCGGTGTTGCGCGGCTTTTCCGTGCTGCTCCTTGAGCAAAATGATTGGGCACAGGGCACATCGAGTCGCTCGAGCAAGCTGATTCATGGTGGTTTGCGCTACCTCGAAAAATTCGAGTTTGATCTCGTGCGCGAGTCGCTACGCGAGCAGACTCTCTTGATTGAGCGTTTATGCCCGCACCTCGTGCGTCCGTTGCGCTTTCTGTTGCCGCTGCGCCGACGAAGCATTGAGCGCTTTTATCTCGGAGCAGGACTTTTTCTATACGACTGCATAGCGGGGCGGCGCGCTTTGCCGCGTCATCGTCATCTCGGAGCCGCTGCATTGCAGAAGCGTTTTCCAAGCCTTCGCAAGGATCAGTTTTCCGGAGCAATCGAATACTTTGATGCGCAGATGGATGATTCACGCCTGGTTGTCGCAGTTTTGCGTACGGCGGCTGCGCAGGGTGCGAGTGTGCTGAGTCAAACGCAAGTGGTTGGCTTTGTGAAAGAGCATGAGCAAATTGCAGGAGTGCGCGCTTTATGCCGTGAGACGAATACGGAGTTTTGTATTCGTGGACGCCAAATCATCAGTGCGACCGGCGTGTGGACGGAATCTTTGCAGGGATTACTGGGAGAGAGCGGATTGCACGTACAGGCGTCGAAAGGCGTGCATTTGGTCGTTCCGCGCCGCTGCTTCGAGGGAGACGCTGCGCTGATTCTCAAGACGGCAAAAAGTATTTTGCTCGCCATCCCGTGGCGCGAACACTGGATTCTTGGCACGACCGATACGCCGTGGTCACTTGCTCTGGCAGATCCGTCGCCAACACAATTTGATGTCGATTACCTTTTGCGTGAAATCAACGCAGTTTTACGCACTGCGCTTACACGAGAAGATATCTGTGGTGTGTACGCGGGTCTGCGTCCGCTACTGCACGAAGGAGCCGGGGAGACAACAGAAATTTCGCGCAATCACCGTGTACTGCGCACGGAATCAGGTTTGATTTCGATTGCAGGCGGCAAGTACACGACGTATCGCGCCATGGCGAAGGATGCCGTGGATCTTGCCGCAAAGGCACTGGTGCCCGATGATCCGCCGCTCTGCCGCAGCGCGGATGTTCCGCTCGTCGGTGCAAAGCGGTTTTTTGAAAACTGGGCGAGTCGAGAAATGCTGGCGCAAGCCAGCGGTCTCTCGGTGCAGCAGATTGAAGCTTTGCTGACACGTTACGGCGACCGTGTTGCGGATTTGCTTTGGCTCATGCAGCACGATTCATCGCTGCGCCGCCCGTTGGCCGGTGCAGAAGCTTATCTGGCAGTCGAAGTCGTGTATGCCGCAACACACGAAGGTGCGTTACATCTTGCTGATGTGCTTGAGCGCAGAACACATATTTATGTAGAGACAGCAGATCGGGGTTTGCGTGCGGCGAGCGAAGTGGCGGATCTCTTGGCGCCCGTTTTGGGTTGGAGCGCGGAGACCAGAGAGACAGAAAAAGAGAATTATACTCTGCGCATCGCGCGTGAGTTCGAGGCAGAAAAATCCAGTGCAGATGAAAAGGCGAATCGCATTCGCACTTCAGTGTAGAGGCTGTTAGAGATCAGCCATTTTGATTGGAAAGTTCGAGTCCAGCGCGCCTCCATCGATTTCAAAAACCTTGCCGGTCACCCAGCTTGAGGCTGCGGAGGTGAGATACAGTGCGGCCAGCGCGATGTCTTCCGTTGTTCCAATGCGTTTCATCGGAGTGGCCTCGATCATTTTGTCACGCATTTTTGTGTCGATTAAAAAAGGGGAGAGGGCGGGCGTATCGACAGAGCCCGCAGCGATCGCATTGACACGTACTTTGGGTGCAAACTCGAAGGCCAGAACCCGTGTGAGATGAGAGAGTCCGGCCTTGGCTGTGCTGTAGGTGACAAAGCCGCGCTCGCAGAGATGTCCAAGGACGGAAGAGATATTGAGGATGTTTCCACCTCCCACTTCAAGCATGTGTGGGACGACCAAGCGTGTGAGCGAAAAAGCCGAAACAAGATTGAAGCGAAGCATGGCTTCGAATTCCGACTCACTTGTGTGGAGAGCGGGTTTGTAGAGTCCTCCGCCTGCATTGTTGACGGCAATATCGATTCGACCCAATTCTTTTCGTGCGCTGTGCACGAGATTTTCGAGTTGTTCGCTTTGCATGACATCGCAGGGTACGACGAGAGCGCGACGCCCAAGTGCACGGATTTGTGTCGCGACGGTTTCCAGAGTTTCGCGTGTGCGTGCAGCACAAACGACGTCAGCGCCGGCTTGCGCCAAGGCGAGCGCGATGCCTTCACCGATGCCGTGACTGGCTCCGGTGACGATGGCCACTTTTCCGTCTAGGCGAAAGCGATCGAAAATGGGCATGCGGTTCTCCTTTTGACACAATTTTAAGTCATTGTCGGCGCGTGTTTTTCTTCATCGCCATTATGCAAGCATTCCACCATCAATGCGAATCGCAGTGCCGTTGATGTGCGCACCTTCGTCGGAAGCGAGCAACGCCACCATGGCTGCAACATTCTCCGGCGGGCGAAATTCTCCGTCGAACGGCAAGATGCGACTTAAGAGGGATTGATCGGCGCCCTCCGGCATTTGAAAGGCTCGGAAGATCGGCGTCTTGATCGAACCTGGACAAAGTGCATTCACGCGAACGCCTTTCTTACCGAATTCGACAGCCAACGTATGGGTGAGTGCAAGCACTCCACCTTTTGAGGCGGAATAGGCGGCTGTCCAGGGATGTCCAGCGAGCGCTGCCGTCGAAGAAAGATTGACGATCGCACCCTTGGTTTCGATCAAGTGCGGAAGTGCGGTTTGGCACATGAGAAATGTGCCGGTGAGATTGACCTGCAGCACGCGCAGCCAATCTTCGAGCTTGACCTCGAGTGTGTTGGCAAAACTCAAGATTCCTGCGACGTTGCAAAGTGCGTTGAGCTTGCCGTAGTGATCGATCACGCTTGCGACGGTTTTTTTTACGGCTTGCGCATCGCCGACATCGCAGGCGAGCGCGAAAGCCTCGCCTCCCTGGGCGCGAATGGCGGCCACCGTGTCTTCAGCGGCTTGTTGATTGATGTCGACGCACGCGATTTTGCCGCCTTCGCTGCCCATTCGTTCTGCGCAGGCGCGGCCGATGCCTGAGGCGGAGCCTGTGACGAGGACGACTCGATCGTTAAAGCGTTGCATGAAAAGTCCTTTCTTTGCTTTTTGAGTTGTGTTTGCATTGCGTTCGCGATGATTTTGATTTGTCGTTTTGTATCGGTTTGCGAAGTGTTTGCATTACGAATTTTTGCACCGAGCACAGGCCGAGAAGTGCACTTTTGTGAGGCCTGCCTGCAGGGGTCATGTGTGACTTGCGTCTCTTTTTTGTGTCAAAGCTTTCTTTGTTTTCGAGTGAGTACATGCTTATGGGTTGGAGCGGCAACTGCTCTTCAGCACGTACTCGCTCATATTGTAAACTTCGATTCGTTCCATATCGATCCACTGCGTGACATCTGCGGCGATCCGCGAAATGTTTTGCGGTGATCCAAAAAACTTCATCGGGTCAAGCAGGGTTTCTTTCTCGCGAAGATGCAATTCGACGATGCCTTCGTAATCGGGCGCATTGGTCGTGACGGCGGCTTTCACGACGTTGCGGTTGTAGCGCCAAAGCGGATGAATTTCTATTGCGAGCGGCGTGTGCACATCGTGCCAGCGGTGCAAAAACTCCGCGTCGCTGAGTCCGGGTTTGCGACGCAGTAGAGTGACTTGCTTCGCGCCCGGCGAACGTTCGCCGTCGGGCCAGGTTTTTTCGTAATCAATCGGGATGGCTTCTTCGACGACGTAGCTCGCGATTTGTCGCAGGCTTGGGTCGAGAGTTTTTGCGAGCGCCGCGGCGATGTCGTGCGCAGCATGCGGAGCCGGTTCAATCGAAACGAGTGCGCTGAGCTCGGCGCCGTCGCTACGTGGGCGCGCCAATGCCGAAGGAGCGATGTCGACGAGGTTGAGTGTGCAGCGGTGTACGGCGTGTTGCAGCGCGGCGGGCAAACGTTCGCAGCGAAGTGTCTGTGTAAATTTTTCTAAATTTTCCGTCGGAGACTTCCAGATCAAGTAAATCATTTTCATCATTGCCGTTTCCTCGCCGCTTGTCTTTGTGCTCATTTCGCATATTGGAATTGATTGCTGACTCGGCAGTCAGCGCGTGACCATAGTCGAAAACTTTCGATTGCAAAGGGGCCGGCTTGCGACTCTTTTGAAAATGATTTTTCAATTTTTGATGGCGTTGTATTTTGCGTGCAAAAGGCAGTAGCGTCTGGGTTCGTTCGTGGCTACGGCGCGCGCTGGCGCGCGGCGCAAGTGCGTTGGTCGAATTGCCGCGGCGTAAAAATGAGGAGAGACAGGTTGGAGAAAAAGTCGAAAACGGATCGCATCATTGCGGCGTGCGATGAAGTCGTTTTGCCGGTTTATGCACGCGCACCGCTTGCACTCGTACGCGGGGAGGGTTGTGTGCTGACGGACGCCGACGGAAAGTCGTACCTCGATTTTGCGTCGGGCATTGCGGTGAACGCGCTGGGCTACGGCGATGCGGGTTTGCGCAAAGCTGTCGAAGAAGCACTCGACACAGGATTGTTTCACACGAGCAATCTTTTTTATACAGAGCCCCAAGCGCGGCTCGCGAAACTTCTATGTGACAACAGCTTTGCAAAGAAAGTGCATTTCAGTTTGAGCGGTGCGGATGCGAATGAAGGTGCGATTAAGTTTGCTCGCCGCTATGCGCGCGCGCACGGACACGCCGATAAATACCATGTGATTGCCTTTCAGGGTGCGTTTCATGGCCGGCTTTTTGGCAGCTTGGCGATGACGCCACGCCCGGCCATGCAAGATCCGTTTCGTCCGCTGATGCCCGGTGTACGCTTTGCAAATTTGAATGATTTATCGTCGGTACGGGCGCAGATCGATCGCGATGTTTGCGCAATGATCGTCGAGCCGGTGCAAGCCGAAGGCGGCATTCATCCTGCGTCAACAGAGTTTTTGCAGGGGTTGCGCGCGCTCGCCGACGAGTTTGGTGCACTCCTCATTTTTGATGAGGTACAGACTGGACTTGGCCGCACGGGCACACTTTGGGGTTATCAACACTCGAATGTGACACCGGATCTCTTGACAGTCGCGAAGCCGTTAGCGGGTGGTTTGCCGATGGCCGCGATTTTGATGACACAAGCTGTGGCCGATACGATTCAAAAGGGCGATCACGCGGGAACGCTTGGCGGCAATCCGTTTACGAGTCACGTGGCGGCGCATGTTGTTCAGCGCATTGCGGATCCAGCGTTTTTATCGTCGGTGCAAAAAAAGAGTGAGCACCTTATGACACTTTTGTGCGAACGCAAACTTGCGCATGTGCAAGCGGTGCGCGGGCGTGGTTTGCTTGTGGGGCTTGAACTGGATTGTGAAGCAGCGCCATTTTTGCGCGCCGGACATGCAGCGGGGATTTTGCTTTTATCGGCAGGACCACGTGTTTTGCGTTTGTTACCGCCACTCGTGATTTCCGAGGCGCAGATTGAGAACGCCGTCGATATGATTGAGCGCGTGCTGGCGAGTGTCTGAGGAGGCGGATGTGACGAAACTTGAATTTACATTGCATGGGAAAACGGGTGAAATCACCATCGAGCGAGGCGAGACTGTGCTTGAGGCCCTATTGCGCGAAGACATCGAAGCACCTTTTTCGTGTCAAGGCGGTTTTTGCGGAAGCTGCAAAGCGATCGTCGAAGTCGGTGAGGTCGAGATGCTTTCGAATGACTATCTCTCCGACGAAGAAGTGGCAGCCGGATGGACGTTGACGTGCCGTGCCGAACCTCGCTCTGATTGGCTGCGGGTTCGCTTCGAAGAAGAATGAGTACCTGTGCCAAAAAACTCGGCCGGACTGCCCACGTGAGACAGCCCGGCCTTTTTATTACATCTTTTTGTGTTGCTTACTTTTCATCGCGCGCCCTGCGCGCGAATGACACTTGTTTGCGTTATTCGCCTTTGTAAACCGGCTTGCGCTTTTCGGCAAATGCTTTTTGGCCTTCGCGCGAATCTTTGCTCATGAAGACCGGTACGCCGAGTTGCATTTCTTTGCCGAAGGCTTCGGCCTCGCGTAGGCATTCGGTGTCGAAGAGTGCGCGCTTGATGGCTTGCACGGCGAGCGGCCCGTTGCCAGCGATGACTTCGGCGATTTCGCGTGCTTTGTCGAGGGCTTTGCCGGTGTCAACGACGTGGCCTACCAAGCCGAATGCGAGGGCTTCTTCGGCGCTAAATTGTGCGCCGGTGAAGAGGATTTCGGCGGCCTTTGTGTACGGAATTTGGCGTCGCAAACGCACTGCCGAGCCGCCGAGCGGGAAGAAGCTCCATTTCGCTTCGGCCAAACCGAAAAATGCACTGCGGCTCGCGACACGAATGTCGGTACCGAGAAGAACTTCGGTGCCGCCCGCTACGGCTGCGCCCTCGACTGCGGCGATTAACGGTTTGTAGAGATAAGCGTTCGGGTCCTTGAGCAGCCCGCGAAAGATGATCGACGAGTCTTTCATTACGCGCTCTTCCCACTCGTCTTCGGGCGTGGCGTTGGGCTTGGTGAGCTTGCCGATCAGTTTGCCGATGTCGGCGCCCGCACAAAACGAATCGCCCGCGCCGGTCAAAATCACGACACGAGTTTCTTTGTCTTCGTTGCAATCTTTCCAGGCATCCGAGAGGCGCACCAATACTTCCGGATTGATGGAGTTTTTCTTGTCGGGGCGATTGATTGTCACCGTACAGATATGATTTTTCTTTTCGATTAAGACTGCGGGCTCACTCATTTTTGTGTCTCCTCATTCAGTTATGCGTTGCTGTAACTTTTTTGTGTTGCCGCGATGCGGTTCGTCTCACGCACGACGGGTTTTGGCGATCCTGGCTTTCTTGGCTTCCGGAGTGCCAATGCGGCGCGGTGCGGTTTTGACGATGCCGGCGTTGGTGCGGCGCGATACATGACCAACTTTTGCGCTGCGTTTTGTCGCCTGTACCGGTTGGTACGGTAACAGCTCGAAGAAAGGGGTCAACCGGAGTGCGTACGATCGCCAGATCGGATGTATGGATTCGAAATTGCATCGACCGACGAGGATGTACTTGTTCGTAGAGCAAGCGAGGCGCAATTTGGACATGGCGGCTACAGTGCCGCTCCCATGCAAAAAAATCGCTTGTTTACGGCTCCGTTTTTAATCGCGTTCGCTGCAAATTTCTTGCAGGTCTTCGCGTTCAATCTTTTTTTGCAGCTTTCGGGTTTCTTGAAAGACCTTGGTGCAGCAGAAGCCAAGATTGGCCTGATTCTCAGCGCTGC
>CAYRID010000103.1:0-8363 GCA_964424225.1 uncultured Geobacter sp. | reverse complement strand
CGTTGTCGGTAGCTCGGTACGTTGTGTAAGGAGGCGGCGATGTAACGACGCAGTGTTGAAAAATCAATGCCACCGTTTGGTGTCATCAGTGGCGCTGCGTCATAAATCATCACCGAACCGATATGTTGATGCGCGCCAGGTGTTTCGAGGGTGAGAAAGCTTGCATCGAGTGCGGAAAGGCGCTCATAGAAAGACATGGATGCGGCGTTTCCCCGGTGAGACTTCAAACATCAACGTCGCGCTCACTTTTGCGAGATCGCGCACGAGCTAGGCGACAGAAAATAGTTTCAGGCTCACAAATAAGTGACGAATACCTTCGTTCCGCGAGATCTTGCCAAGGATGCGAACTTCGGTGGAAAGCAGATCTGCAGGTAGCGAGGTCGGATACAGCGCGGCCAAAGTAACGGAGATCGAATCTCTGTCAAGCAAATCGGTAGGCTTGTGTTGCGCGCGTTGATTTTTGCGTCGATGAGGGCTTAGTATGGCCTACTTGCTTTTGGCTGTGAGCGCAACGTCGACACAAGAGAGAGCGAGCCTTTGCCGTTTCGAACGAAGCGAAAGACCGGCAGCGCGCAGGTAGACAGGTGGATAGATAGACAGGTGGATAGGTAGGCAGGTAGGGAGGGTGGAAAATGAGTTTTGGAAAGGCGAGTAAGGGGCTGGCGGAGATCGTGCTGTTTCGCGGTCTGGAAGAATCCGATTTGCAAGCGATTTTACAAATTGCGCGAATGGAAAGTTTCGATGCGGGCGCAGTGATCTTCAAAGAGGGCGATGCGGGAGATGCCATGTATCTCGTGCTCGATGGAAAAGTGCGGATTAGTCGTATGACGCCGCTGGGTAGCGAGGAAGCGCTCGCAATCCTTGGAGCGAATCAGGCTTTTGGTGAGATGTCGGTGGTGGAAGATCGCGCGGAACGTAGCGCCACTGCCATTGCACATGAAGATTGTTTTTTGCTTGCGCTGGATCGCGAGCCGTTTCAAAAACTTTTGATTCAAAGTCCAGGGCTTGCGCATGTGGTGCTTTGGAATGCGGTACGTACGCTTTCTGCGCGTTTGCGTGCGACCAACGACAAGATGATGTTTCTCACGACTTCTTGCATGTTCTAAAACGACGCGCAAAATTTCACCGTCGACAAACTGTTCGCACCTCTGCGTACGGGTTGAGTGTGCTGCTCGTGCGGACGAGCATTTCGCAAAATCAAAAATAGAGCATTCAAAAGCGCAGGCCGCGATTGCGGGTGCGCGGTGCAATCTCTGTGACTTCAACGAATTGGAGGCATTGGCCGCAATGGCAGAAGTAGAAAACTTTGAATTTCAGATGGAAGTGAAGCAGCTCCTCGATTTGATGGTGCATTCACTGTATTCCAACAAAGATATTTTCCTGCGCGAACTGATTTCGAATGCGTCGGACGCTCTCGATAAGTTGCGCTTCCTTGGCATCACGGAGCCAAGCCTCTTGCCGGAGCAAGAACTACAAATTGAAATTGAAGCCGACGAAACGGCACGCACGCTCACGATCCATGACAACGGCGTGGGAATGACGCGAAGGGAAGTGATTGAAAATCTCGGCACAATCGCTCGCTCGGGAACGAAGGAGTTTTTGAAAAACGTCACAGAAGTGCGTAGCGGGGCAGCGCCAGAGTTGATTGGACAGTTTGGTGTTGGATTTTACGCGAGCTTCATGGTTGCAGGGCGCGTGACGGTGGTGACGCGTCGTGCGGGAGAAGCGACGGCGACTCAGTGGGAGTCGAGCGGAGATGGTCGCTTTCAAGTGCAAGATGCGGAGCGTGCGACATCGGGCACGAGCATCACGCTGCACTTAAAACCCGTCGATGTTGAAGATGGCATTGAAGATTACACAAAAGAGTGGACGATTCGCCAAATCGTCAAAAAGTATTCGGATTTTGTGAGTTACCCGATTCGTTTGCGAAAACAAACTTCGAGCGAAAAGCCGGAGGCGGAGGACGCCAACGAACCGCTCAATACGATGAAGGCGATTTGGCTGCGAGCCGAAGCGGAAGTTTCCGCTCAAGAGTACGAAGAGTTTTACAAGCACATCTCTCACGATTGGCAGCCACCGCTTGCCCGCATCCGCGCAAAGCTCGAAGGTGTGTTCGAGGCGCAGGCGCTGCTCTTTCTTCCTTCGAAAGCTCCGTTTGATTTGTATCACCGCGAGATGTCACACCGTGGTGTACAGCTTTATGTAAAGCGCGTTTTTATCATGGATGAATGTTCGGAGCTGATGCCGCTGTATTTGCGTTTTGTGCGAGGTGTAGTCGATTCGGAAGATTTGTCGCTGAATGTTTCGCGCGAGATTTTGCAGCAGAACCGCCAGATCCATGCGATTCGGCGCTTTTTAGTGAAGAAAATTTTTGAGTCGCTGAAAGCAATGAAGCGCGATCAAAGTGAGCAATATTTGCAATTTTGGCGTGAATTTGGTGCGGTGCTCAAAGAGGGTTTGCTTGCATTCGACGAGAAGAAGGAGTCGATTTTTGAGTTGATGCTTTGCGAATCGACACAGCATGCAAGCGAATTGACAGCACTGGATGCCGTGATTGATCGAATGCCCGAAACGCAGAATAAAATTTACTACATGGCGGGTACATCGAGAAGTGTCATGGAAAGTTCACCGCACCTCGAAGCATTTCGAGCGAAGGGAATCGAAGTTCTGTTCTTCGCAGATCCTGTGGACGAAGTTTGGTTGGCGCAGACTCCGGAGTATCGTGGGAAAAAGTTTCAGTCCGTGGGAAAGGGCGACATTGATCTCGCGAGCGAGGAAGAACGAAGTGCGCGCGCAGCGGAGGCGGAAAAACAAACAGCGGCTTTCAAAGATTTGCTTGGCCGTTTGCAGTCGAGCCTTTCGGATGACGTGAAAGAGGTGCGCTTGTCGTCACGGCTTACGGACTCGGCAGCATGCTTGGTGAGTGAAGAAGGCGATATCGCGCCGCACCTTGCGGAGTTGATGCGCCAGGCTGGACAGAAGGTTCCGGCGACAAAGCAAATTCTCGAAGTCAACGCGGAGCATCCTGTTCTGCAAAAGTTGCAAGCAATTTATGTTCGCGATCCGATGGACAACACGCTCGCCGAGTATGCGCAGCTCCTTTATGGCCTTGCGATTCTTGCCGAGGGAGGAGCGCCGAAAAATCCGGCTTCCTTTAGCAAGCGCATGAGTGAATTGATGGTGAAGGCGCTTGCCTAATGGCGTTACATGCTCCACACATCTTTTTGTAGCTGATGACGCTGTTCCATTTGCGTAAGAAAGTCGTGGGCGGCTTGCGGTGACATTGCACCTTGTTCGACGAGGATGCGCTGCAGGGCTGCGTGTACGCCCGTCGCCATTTGCGAGGCATCGCCGCAAATGTAGAAATAGCTTCCCGCTTGGATTTCTTTCCACAGCGCCGCAGCATTTTCGAGAAGTCGATCTTGAACATAGACTTTTTGTGCTTGATCGCGTGAGAAAGCGGGCTGGATCTGCAGGAGGCCTGCTTTTTCCCAAGAACGCCACTCCTCGCTATACACAAAATCATGTCGCTCGTGACGGCAACCCAGAAAGAGCCAGTGCCTTGAGCGCGACTTGCGCGCTTCGAGTTCTTGCAGGAAGGCGCGATAGGGCGCAACGCCAGTGCCTGCGCCGATCAGGATGCAGTTGCGATCGCTTTCCGGCAGGCGAAACTGCGAAGCGGGTTGTACAAAGATCGCGAGCGAATCGCCGGGTTGGATGCGATCGGCGAGGAAAGTCGAGGCAAGTCCTGTGCGCAGACGTCCGTGCAATTCGTAACGCACAATGGCAACGCAGAGATCTACTTGACTTGGATTTTTCGATGCGGAAGATGCGATCGAGTAGTAGCGCGGGTGGAGTGGATGCAAGAGGCGACACAGCGTTTCGGCATCGAGGGTGCGCGCAGCGTGCGGAAAGTCATGCAAAATGTCTTGCAGTTCGCGTTCGGCGAGATAAGCGCTGATTTCGCTTTTGCGAATTTCTTCGGCGAGAGTGCTTTCGCTTGCAATACCGCTTGCCGATTGAGCAATGTCACATAAATGCGACAGTATGTCTTGCAACTTAGTCTTGATGTCGAGTTTGGTGAGTAAGGCATCGCGAAGTGTTCGCTCGGCATTGGGGGCAAAGCCCAGTGGAGCGTGGCTCGGCACCCGCTCGGTAGCTTTGCAGTTGGTTTGCGCGAGAACCGCCTCGACTTCCGTCGGTGAGTTTTGCGGCCATACACCGAGGGAGTCGCCGGGTTGCCAAACAAGACGCTGGCCTGTGTGATCGGAGGCTGCGATTTCGAGATGCAAAATTTCAGGATCATCATTTTTGAGTCGAGTGCAAAGCCAGCGTTTGGCGATTAGCTTGGTAGTCAGAGGATAGTCGCGCGCGGTGCCGGGTTGGGGCGGAGATGTGTTTGCAAAGTGCTGACTTGCACGCATGGAAAATTCTCGTCGCAATTTTGCGTCATGCGCTTTTGCATGTTGTGCAGCCTGTGGAGAAGATTGCGACAGAGTTGATAAAAAAGATTGAGTGCTTTGAGCGACACCTTGCATCCAGTGTTCGATGGCGGGCCAGTCTTCACGGTCGATATCGCTGCGCGCAAAGAGAGGCTTCGCACCGCGCGCCTGAAGTTTGATTTCGAGATCACGTCCAGCTCGGCAAAAATTGGGATAGGCTCGATCGCCAAGAGCCAACACAGAAAAGTGAAGATTTTGTAGATCCATGGATTGCGTGTCGAGGGCTTGAAAGAGCGCTTGTGCGCGCTGCGGTGGTACGCCGTCGCCGGCGGTGGAGCAAAGGAAAAGGCCGATGGTGGCGTGCAGGAGAGCATTTGAGGATGGAGCCAGCCAGCCCAGCAAGGCGAAATCTGCAATATCGAGGCAAAGCGGCGCAAAACGTTGGCGACCGCGTTCGTCACGAATTTGTGTTAGTTTTTCAGCGATTCGTTGTGCTAATTCGCGAGCAAATCCGTATTCGGTGGCATAGAGAACCCACACATTTTGAGCATCTTCTTCGTTGCCGGCGTGGCGAAAGATGGCGCAGAGTGCATCTTGCACAGCAGGCTCTTTGAGTGTTGCCATCTCGATGTTGGGATCGATCAGACAGGCATTGCGAAAGGCTGTTGCACGCGACGTGAGATCGGCGGCTTTGCGTTGATACGCTGTCGTTTCGCTGGGCATGCGGCGCAAAATTTTTCTCGACACAAATTGTCGTAATGCCTCTGTTCCGAGTGGCAATGCGAGTTTGGGTTGCAAGAAAGTGCTTTTGGGCTTTACGCCGGTCATCACCGCGCCAAACTGCGCCATGAAGTCTTCGCCTTTGCGCTGAGCAACTCGATTGGCCGCATCGAGAAAAAGCGGAAAGCGATGAATAAGTTTTCCACCGAGAGCAGACACTGCGAAGTCCTTGCCAAAAGCTTGCATCCAGCGCGCGTGATAGACGGCGCAGGCTTTGGCGGAAAAGTCTTGCTTTGCAAAGAGTTCGTGAATCGTTTGTGCGGCGAGCTTGCCACCAATCATTCCGGTGTGAATGCCTTCGCCCGTCAGTGGATCGGTTTGGCCGGCTGCATCACCAACAATAAACAATTGTGTGTCGCTGCTTTTTTCAACTCCACCAAGACGCAACGAAGCGACGCGGACGCGTTCTTTGAACTTTGCGTGAGGGCCCAGTGCGCGCCGCAGAAATGGATCGTGTTTGAGTTCGTTTTCGTAGAGATCGACCAAGCGTTCGGGCTCCACGGCGCCACCCGGAATGGCATAACAACCGACGTCGATGTCGTCGTTGTAATGGCGAAACAAAGCGATGTAGCCCGGCAAGATCGCTTTGGGGTACAAAAGGACACCGCCCGATTTGAAATTATGTGTTCCACCCTCGACATACTGACGTGTTGCAATGCCTTGCGGGGGTGTTGTCAGAACGCCAAGCGAGCGCGCCACCTGGCTCGTGGCACCGTCGGCAGCAATTAAGATTCGTGCACGGAAAACACGTCGGTCTGTACTTTGCACAGTCCAATATCCATCGGATTCGAGTTTGGCCCGTGCAAAGGTGGTATTTTCAAAAAGTTCGGCTCCAACTTCGACAGCGCGCCGTGCGATGCGTTCGTCGCAGATCACGCGCTGAATGGCATAGCAGCGCGTACCGGACACGGGGTTCTCTTCTCCTCCTGTGCTAATGAAGCTCTCGCCCGACGGAGAAACGAAGCCGCCCGATTTTGTGTCCTGCACGAGACCTTCGGCTTCGAGGCGCTGCAAGACTTGCATTTCTTCGAGAATGTCGAGCGCAGGGGCGCACCAGGCATCGCCGCAATACTTGTCGCGCGGGAAGATGGCTTTTTCAAGCAGCGCAACGCGTTTTGCGGCAAACGGTGCGGTGCCTTGGGCGAGGTAGTACGCCGCAGTCGCTCCAGCAGGGCCAGCGCCGACGATGAGAACGTCATAAGGTTCTGTCGCAATGCTGGTGATGGGACTCACGCGTTTCTCCTGGCAAGTGAACTGCGAATATTCTTCGTCGGTGCAGTGCAGAAAAACCGAATTCTTGAATTTTATGAAGGCAACCACGCAGGCGGCTTGCAAAAACACTAACGAAAGATCCACCCTTTGTTCAGCATTGGTCTCGCGATACATTCTGCGCGCGTGTGCGGTGTCCCACGAATTTCACGAAACGCCCGTGGTGCTTTGGATGCGTTGTAGCAGGTCGTGAAAGTCGTCTTTGAAAATGGAGTACTTCGTACTCAAAAGGAGAAGAAATGAAGTTTTCGAAATTCGCACTTGGATGGGCAGGGCTCGCATTCTTTGGCTTTGGTTGGGCCTATTTGATTTGGCCACAGACGATGATCGCGCTTTCGGGAATGCAGATTCCGACGCCCGTCGCAGTGACGGATGCGCGTGCGATGTATGGTGGATATCAAATCGGTTTTGGCGCTTTCTTGCTGTACTGCGCGTTTTGCTCGCGTTGGACTTGGCCCGGCCTCATTGCGACGCTTGGTGCTTTTGGCGGGATCGTGGTTTGTCGCATGGTTGGCTTCGTGCTCGATGGCAGTGCGGGGGAATATCACTTGAGTGCACTTGCGCTCATTGAAGTTCCTGGCGTGCTTTTTGCGGCGATTGGCTTGTGCCGAGAGCGAAGTTGCTGCGGTGAAGATGGCGCGTCGTGTTGCGACGGTGGCGAGGTCGAGTCGTCGTGTTGCAGCGGTGAAGATGGCGCATCGTGTTGCAATGGTGGCGAGGTCGAGTCGTCGTGTTGCAGCGGTGAAGATGGCGCATCGTGTTGCGACGGTGGCAAGGTCGAGTCGTCGTGTTGCAGCGGTGAAGATGGCGCATCGTGTTGCAATGGTGCACAGGAATCATCATCCTCCAGCGCTGCAAAGCCTCTTGCTTCGGGTGTGAAGCTGTTGCCGCTCAAATAATCAACATGCAACACTTTTCAATGTATGAATTCAGAATGGAGAAGTGCAGTGCGCATTGCGGTTAGCATCTGCAATAAGCGAAAGAGTAGTGGACTCGAAGATCCGGGAGTTTTTCTCTACGAAGTCGATCTCGAGAATGCGTCGGTGAAGCCCTGCAAGATTCGCTGGCCTTGGCGGATGAAGCCACGTGGAATTACAGGCCTTGCCTGGATGGGCGATCAAATTCTTGCGACGGTGCAATCCAGTCCGACTTGTTTGCTCGTTTTGTCGAAAGAATTTCGCGTGCTCGAACGCTGGAAGCTCGACAAGGTTTTGATGCCTCATTCGCTCTTGCTCGCGGAGGGTGGCGTGCTCATCGCATCGACAGGATCCGACTCGATTGTGTGGGTTGATCCAAGGACCGGGCGCGAAGAATACTATTGGCGTGCCAACACCGACGGTGCCGATCAAATGCACTTGAATTCGCTCGCTCTGCGCGATGGCAAAGTTTATTACTCGGCGTTTGGTTATAAGAAGAAAGATCTGTGGGCGGACGTGAATCAAGGCATCGTGCAGGCAGTGGGCGAAGACGCGCCGGCGGTGACAGGTATTTCGCATCCGCATTCGCTGCAGGTCTTTGAGAACAATTTTTATTTTACGGAATCGGCGATGAGCCGTGTAGCCAATAGCCAAGGTGAGTCGTTCCAATTCGAGAAAGGCTACCCGCGCGGAATGTTGCTTTCACGCGATGCATTGATTCTTGGCTTTTCGAAGGGACGCCTGCGCTCCGAATCGACGGGAGTCGAACTTGATCACGCCAAGATGATTGGACGCTACAGCGATATTTGTTCGATTGTGAAGTATCGCCGCACAGGGCCCAAGTTGCAGGACATTGAGGAGGTGCAGCGCATTGACATGAGCCGCTGCGCCAACGAAATCTACGATCTTTTACCGCTGTAACGCGGATTGGTGTTGATAGAGCTTGCAACATGCA
>CAYRID010000102.1:0-8414 GCA_964424225.1 uncultured Geobacter sp. | reverse complement strand
CGAGGCATGGATCGCGACGGTTGAGCCTTCGTCCTGGGTTGCTGCGATCCCGCATCTGGATGCCGTGCCGATTATTCTCGTCTTCTTGCTCAAGGTGTATCAAGAAACTACTGCGGTGTCGGTGAAGACGTCGGACGTGATCAACTTGATTGCCAACGCCATGAGCCAGCCACTGCCACCGACGGGAACGCGGCTTGCTCTACACACGGGTGGATCGAACGCAGGGAAGGCTTATCTCATTGACAAAGCAGGCGTAGCACTTGCGGCGTTCGACCCGATCGATACCGCGATCTTCTCGGTCTCGAGTTCTCCTGCTGTCTTTGCGCCGCCGGGGGCGACACCGGGGTTCTATAAAAAGAGCGCTTATTTCCCGGTGAATTTCGAGATCAACATCAACGGTGACACCGCAATGCAACTCGGCGGCTCCGCCATCGTGAAAACGAGTTACACCGATTCAACTGGCAAGGGCAAGGCGTCGGCCAATCTTGTCGTGAGCGGTCCTGGGAAACTGGCTAGCGCTGCGACTTTCTATATCGGTAAGGGTAAGGCGAGTCAGCAAAAGAAATAATGACGCAATATAGTGTTGACCTGACGCAGTGAGCGGGCTTGCTGCCGCCGCGCGTTGGCAGTTTTCTGCCTTCAGCGGGCGAGAAATTCGAGCGTGAGCTTTTGTGTGCGCTCGGGATCTTGCTGCATGAAGCAGTGGTCGCCGGGCGTCGAAACGGCTTGAATCATCGGATTGATTTTTGCGGCGTGTAGCACCGCGCGTTGTACGAAGGGATACGTCTCGGTCCCGTAAATAATTTGTGTCGGCACGCGCAGTCGACGCAGTGCCGGCCAGATTCCCGTCGGTGCGGTGCGAAAAATTATGGCTTCGAGCCACGGCGGGCATTTGAGTTGCACCGCGCCGGATGGCGCTTCGCCGAGTGCGTGTGCGACGAAACTATCGAGTGCTTCTTCGCGCCAACCACGAAAAATACCGCGATTGCGTAGAGATTCTTTTGCAACTTCGCGCGATGGCCATTCGCTGCGGCGTTTGAGCGTGCGACGCGAGAGCGGGTTTCGTTTGCTTAGCCCGACGAGATGGCTCAAGTGTGCGGCGGTGTACATCCACGGCGTGAAAATTACAGGATCAAGGAGCACCATTCGCTCGAAGAGGTCCGGCCGACGATCGACCATGAGCAAACTCATCAGCGCACCAAACGAATGTGCGACGGCGACTACGCGCCGCCCATTCCAGCGCTTGCGTTGTTCGAGCAAAACTTCGAGGCAATGCGCGGCCATCGTATTCCAACCGAGAAAGCGATCGCCCGCGTCGCTATCGCCATGGCCTTGTGCATCGAGTAAAAAGAAATCGTAGTTTTGTGTCAGGCCTTGCAAGAGCGGCGTATACACCAAGCCGCAAAATCCATTGCCGTGCATGAAGTGGATGATGGGTTGATTCGAGTCGACGCGCTTGATGCCGCGCAGCGTGATTTTGTCTGCGACACGCTGCGACCAAGGTTCGACGTTTCCAAGCTGCACGATTTGCATGCGCGCAAGAATAGCCACCTGCATAGCGAGGGAAAGTAGATCTTCGACGCCTTGTTGGCGGAGCATCCCGGCGTAGCGGCTTGGTCAATGGCGCCAAAGTGAAGAACTTCTAATCGTCGGATCGAAAGAATGAAGAATTTTTAACCCCCTCGTTTTCTTCCCCTGACTACTTTCGTAGAGGACAAAACGGGAGGGGATCGCATTTCGACGACGACCAGTGATTTCAGTTTGCAAAAAGGGCCTCGTGCTGGCTTCACGTATCGTTATGAGGTGGTGTTGCTGGTGCTGGCTGCGCTCTTGTTTTTATGTGGAATTTATCCAACGACTTACCGCGGGAATGATGAAGTCCGCTATACGCAAATCGCTGACGAGTTGTTCTCGATGGAGCATGGCGTAAGCGGAATTTTTTTGTTGCATAGCGAAGGGGAAGCCTACACACAAAAGCCACCGCTCTACTTCTGGCTTGCCGCGGCTTCGCGGGTAGTGTTTCCCGATTCTGCGCTGCGTGCTGCGCGTGTTCCATCCGTGGTGAGTGTGGTTAGCATCTTGGCGGCTGTGCTTTGTCTCGGGCGTTTGCTCTTTGGTCGTGGTGTGGCACTGCTCGCGTCGGCGCTTTTGTTGACGCTGCCGCAGATTTTATTTTACGGATCGAGTGCTCGCCTCGATGGACTTCTCGTACTTTGCGTGACGCTGGCCTTCTTGGCCTTTTGGCGGATCGACCGCGAGATTGGCTCGCGCAGAAAGAATCTTCTGCTTTTCTACGGCGCGCTGGGTGCCGCGTTATTGACCAAAGGGCCGGTTGGACCTTTGCTTGTCTTCATTGGCATTGCAGGATACCTCGGTGTCGAGAAGCGCTTTTTTGTGTTGCGAAAGCTGTTTTCGTGGTGGGGGGGTGTCATTGCCGTCGCGCCGGTGCTGCTTTGGATCGGGCTTGCCGTTGCATTAGCACCGAAGTCGGAAGATTTCTTTCAGGCATCGGTTGTTGATAATTTGTACGGACGGTTTTTTCGCGGCACGGCGCACGCCGCACCGCCAACATATTATTTGCGTGCATTTCCGAAGACGTTCATGCCGTGGGCTTTGCTTTGGCCAATCGTCGGTTGGATTGGATACCGCGAAGTTTTTTCCACCACGGCTTCGGCGGAGCGACGGCGCAGTTGGGTTTTCTTGCTCGCATGGGTGCTCGGCTCACTGTTGTTTTTTACACTTTGTAGTGGCAAGCGCAGTGCGTATCTTCTGCCGGTGTTTCCGGCGGTGAGTTTGCTTTGCGCGGATGCACTGCTTTCTGCGCTTGCACGAATGAGGAACCCCGACAAACTGCTTCGCCGCATAACATTGAGTTTGATTGCGACGGTCGGCGTAGCGGGCATCGTGTTCTTGGTTTATCCGCAAATCGTCGAGGAGAAGTTTTTTCCGTTTGTCATCGGGTGCATTGCACTTGCAGCGAGTTTGCTTTTCTTTGCGGTGCAGCGAATCATTCCGCGCGATGCAGACTCTGTCGTGCGTCATTTGAGCTTTATTCTTGTAATCGTGCTGACTCTGCAATTTCTCGGCGCAATTTTTCTGCTGCCACACTACAAAGTGCGCGTTCCGAAACCCAAAAAAGCCGAGCGCGCTACGGAGGAATCGGAATTTCATTCACAGCACCAAGACGCTGCCGTTGAGATTGCGTTTCAACACAATTTTGTGAAACACATCTCTGGGGAGGCTTCATCACGATGACGCACATTCAGTACTCGATCATTATTCCGGTTTATAACGAGCAAGAGTCGCTTGATGCGCTGCATGGAGAATTGATGGATGTCGTGCGCGCGCTTGGCGCAGAGAGCGAGGTGATTTACGTCGATGATGGCAGTACGGATCGAAGCCGCCAAATGCTGGAAGGTTTCATTGCGAAAGATCCAGTTGTGCGCGCAGTATTGCTTGATCGCAATCGAGGTCAGAGTACGGCACTGGTTGCCGGTTTTCGTGCGGCGCGCGGCGAGTTCATCATTACGATGGATGCCGATTTGCAAAACAATCCGGCCGACATCGTGCGTCTTTTGCCTTGGCTCGAACAGGCAGACGTGGTGAACGGCCGACGCGCGAAACGCAACGATTCGTGGGTTCGAAAAATTTCTTCGAGAATCGGCAACGGTTTTCGCAATTGGCTGACCCGCGAAACAGTCTCCGACGTAGGATGTTCGCTGCGTATTGTGCGCGCAGCGTTTTTGAAAGACGTCCCGTTTTTTAGAGGGATGCATCGCTTCTTGCCGACGCTGCTTCGTATGCAAGGTGCGCGAGTGGTTGAAGTGCCGGTAACGCATCGTCCACGCTTTGCCGGGCAAGCGAAGTATGGCATTCGCAATCGTCTCTTCGTCGGTTTCGTGGATGTATTCGGCGTATGTTGGTTGCAGCGTCGAAAAATCGAGTATTCTGCCACTCATTTGGAGGCGCTGCGTCCGACGGAAACTGCTTCGGAATCCTTGTCGCAGCGTTCTGCATTATTCGACGGGAGTCGTCATGCATCTTGACGCATGGTTGTGTATTGGTTTTCTTGGGCAAGGATTGTTTACAGCACGTTTTTTGGTGCAGTGGTTGCACAGTGAAAAGCATCGCAAGAGTTTGGTGCCGGTTGCATTTTGGTATTTCAGCATTGCGGGCGGGCTCGTTTTGTTCGCTTATGCAGCGCATCGTCGCGATCCAGTTTTTGTTGCAGGTCAGGGTGCCGGCCTCGTAATTTATTTGCGCAATCTTTATTTCATTCGTCGAGAACAGAGCAAGCTCGCATTGTCGTGAGACGAATGCCGCTGCGTAATGCGCGAAAGCTCTGCGTAGTGAGTAAGAGCGTGGATTCACGTAGAGAGCACCGAGGGATACGGGATGAAAATTTTGGTCGTTGAAGATCAGCGCAAAGTGGCGGATTTCCTCGTGAGCGGGCTTACGGAGGAAGGCTACGCCGTGCAGTGTGTGGCGCGTGGCGACGAAGTGTCGTCGGCGCTGAGTGCTGAGCCTTGTGACTTGGTCGTTCTCGATGTGATGCTACCCGGCAAGAGTGGGCTCGATGTGGCGCGCGAGTTGCGCACGCAGGGCAATAGTGTTCCGATTCTCATGCTCACGGCGCGCGATCAACTTCTTGATCGGTTACACGGTTTTGAGGCCGGCGCAGATGATTACCTGGTGAAGCCGTTTGCTTTTTCTGAATTGCTTGCGCGTATTCAGGCTTTGTTGCGTCGCGTGCGTGCGCCGGAGGCTGCGCCGCTCGTGCTGGCCGATCTTTCCATGGAACCGATTTCGCGCAAGGTCATGCGCGCAGGGAAATCGATCGACTTAACTGCGAAGGAATACGCGCTTCTCGAATTTTTGCTTCGCAATCGACACCGCGTTGTGACACGTCGCGAGCTCTTGTCGAATGTGTGGGGTATCAATTTTGATCCGAATACAAACGTAGTGGATGTATTGATTCGTTATTTGCGCAGCAAAGTGGACGATCCCTTTCCGACGCCACTGATCCATACCGTTCGCGGTGTAGGCTACCTCTTGAGTGACGAAAAACCATGAAATCTGTTCGCGCGCAGATGATCACATGGTTCGGCATGTTCTTTTGGGGCACCACTTTATTGATGTTGTTGGTCTCGCTTGGACTTCGCATGTATGCGATGGCCGATACGCGCCGAGGACTCATGAAGCGCATTGCAAAAAACATCATCGAGGAAATTGCAGTATCGGAGACAAGCTCGGCCGACGGGGATCCTCTTATCTTTGCGCGAATTGAAGATCAGTTGCGTCTTTTGGACAGTCCAATCGAGCGCCGCCTGACTTATGCGGTGTATCGCTCCGACGGAACATTCCTATATCAATCGCCGGATTTTGGGTTCTCGATTGATGAACGCTATGAGACGGACGAGGACAGCAAACTTTTTTTGATCGGAGTGGAATCGGAACGGTCGTGGCGAGATGCGTTGTCGGTGTGGAATTTCTTGTATCGCTACTCGCGCGATGGTTATCTGATCTTCGTGCGTAGTTCGGCGCGCTTCGAGTTGGTTGAGGGATTTGCGCAAGGAATGCTGGGCGCGATTTTGTTGGCCGTCGCTCTCGCGGTGCCCAGCGGATACTTTTTTGCCAAAAAACTCGTGACACCATTGATCGAGATCGAGCGCGGTGTTGAACAGGTGCGTTCGGGTGATCTTGCGGCGCGGGTGAAGCCATTGGCTGCGGGTGATGAGTTCGCTCGATTGGTCGAAGCGCTGAATGCCACTTTCGCTGAACTCGAACAGTCGTTTCGACACATCGAACAATTTAGTGCCAACGTCGCTCACGAATTGCGTACTCCGTTAACAGCGCTGCGCGGTTCGCTTGAGGTTTGTTTGCGCAAAGCGCGTAGCGTTGCAGAGTATCAGTCGGTGCTGACGAGTGCCGTCGGCGAAGTGGTTATGCTCTCGGACATCGTTGAAGATTTATTGCTCTTGAGTCGACCGCGCTCCCGCGAGGCGTTTTTGCTTTGCGACTTGATCGATTTTTCCGCTTTGGTTGAGGCGGTTGCGCAGGCCAAGGAAATTCCAGAGCACTGCAAACTTCAGACGGACATTTCAACACAAATTTATGTACGAGGTGATGAAATTCTACTGCGCCGTGCTTGCCTCAATCTGATTCATAACGCCGTCAAATTTGCAAAACCAGATTCTCCTATCTTGGTTTCGCTCAAGGTCGAGGGTGATTTCGTAGCCTTTGGTGTTACCGATCACGGCGTAGGCATTCCGCTGGAGTTGCAACAAAAAATTTTCGAACGCTTATATCAAGTTGATCCGAGTCGAACGAATGGTGCTGGTCTTGGGCTTACGATCGTGAAATGGATTGTTGAATTTCATCAGGGACATGTGAAGTTGCAAAGCGAGCCTGGCGTTGGAACGCTGGTGAAGATCTACCTTCCACGCATTGCAGATGTTGTCGCGTAGTGCTGCGAACTCCGCACGTAAGTTTGATGTAAGCAGAATTTGCTTTTTAAGAAATTTCAACTCTTTATTGTGTAGAAAATAGTATGACAAAGTTTTGTGCTTATTTTTATCGGATGTTCTTTGTGACTCGTAAGGTCATGCTTTGCTTGAGCGCGATGCTGTGGGTGACAGGGTTTGCGCGCGATCTTCAGGCGAAGCCGTTTTTTCGGAAAACTTCGAATTTGCAGCGCGTTGACAATGTGCGTTTTTCTTTTTTGGCGCTCGGAGACACGGGACAAAAGGATCTTTTTGGGCGTACTCCGGCGATCCAGCTTCTCGTCGGAGAAGCGCTGATTGCCGAGCATCGCGCGCAGCCAGTCGATCTACTCATTTTTTTGGGAGACAATTTCTACGATGCGGATGATCCCGCAGAGATTGAATCGCGACTCCGAGTTAATTTTGCACGCCCTTACTGTGACTTTCTAGCGTCGGATGCGCCGCTTTTCGCAAAGTTGCAATTCGTTTGCGAGCCAGATCCCAAGGCGCTGCCTCCCGTCCCGCTCTTGGCGGTGCTTGGTAATCACGACTTTAAGAGTGCTACGGCACGAAACTTTCAGTGCAAAGAGATGAAACAATACATTTCGAACTGGAATCCGATGTGTGAGGTCGTGGACGTTGTAGAGCACGGTGGAGTGAGTTTGATTCTCTACGATTCGCAGCGGATGCAAATCGAGAATCGCTACACAGAGTTGAGTAATGCCATCGCAGCTTCGCAAGGGCCATGGCGCATTTTGATTGCGCACAAGCCGATTGAGGCGGATGCATACGGCGAGAAAATTCTTAATGCGATTTCATCGGCGGGAGTGTCTGCGCAACTGCATCTTGCGGGACACGACCACAATTTGCAGATTGCAGCCACGCCATCTTCACCCATTTTATTGCAGGCCATTGCGGGCTCCGGCGGTGAGGTGCGCGAGGTGCGAACTCCGCTGGTGGGTACAGAGTTTGTTGGGATCGTCCCGGGTTTTGTGCGCGTCGACATCACGCGAGGGTTGCAGCAGCGTCTTGTTGTGAGTGCATTCGAGGCGAAGGGCTCTGCCCTCGAAGCGCGGAAAGAGTCGGTTTTGCGCAGTCGTTGGTCCGTTACACAAAAAGGAAAAATTCGAAACGAACTCGATTGACCACTGCAAGTCTGCACAGTTCAGCGCGAGAGATAGACATTGTTTTGTGTAAGACGGTTTGTTCGTGATCGCACTTTGCGCTTATTGGGATGCCCGAGGCTAGTCATCGTTGACTAAGCGATCGAGTTCTTCCCCGTAGAGTTGGTTCAAGAGTTGTTGTGTTTTTGTGTCGCAGGGCAAAAACTTAACGCCCATTCCAAGGGTGCTGCTTGCAGTATTATGAAAATTCGTAGAGACGACTTCGCCGGGCACTTCAATGAAGATGCCAGTCGATGCGATTTCGATACGCAAGATGAGTTCTGTGCCGATCGTGGGAGGAAAGGGCGTATTGATAAAAACGCCACCGCGCGAGAGATTGAGCATTCGCGCTTTTTCAAATTCGTTTGCGCTTTTGAACGCAACTTTGATTTTCGTTTTTAGCCGCACGGAATTTCGGCGATCGAGTGTTTCTGGCGGCAGTCCGGGTGAAAGGCGGCGGTTGAGTTGATTCTTGAGCGTTTGCCAGCGCTGCAACTCCGTTGGTGTGAGTCCACTCGTGCTGCGTTTCTTGTCGAGATACGCGTATTCGCGAAACAGTTGTGTGACGTTGGACATTTTCCCCTCGCACTGCCGTGTTCAACGTATCGTCCTTTGTACGAAGGGAGTGAAGGGCGATTATAGACTTGATGCGTTTGACGCGTGACCTTCGTGGTGATGAGGAATTTTGATGATTTCCGCACTGCGCGCAAAGATGTCGGGCGAAACACCAAGTTTTTCTTTGAGAAGCACATCTCGGTCCCATTGGTTC
>CAYRID010000101.1:0-8414 GCA_964424225.1 uncultured Geobacter sp. | reverse complement strand
CGAGCTGGAGCGCGGAGAAATCTATCTCAGTTCCCCCGAACAATTGAATGATCCAATGGAGGGATATCAAGACGTAATCTGGCACGGCGATTCTATTCTTTGGGAAAATTTAATTCGACACTATCTGTTGTTGCTTCTTTGTGACGTTCTCAACTGTGCCATCGTAAAGGATTATCCTTTTGAAAATCCTCCGATCGATGCGTCGTTCTCTGAAGAGCATCTTCCGACGAATGCTCTGCGCACGCTTTATCATAAAATTTGCGATCGATTTTTCGAAAAGACCGAATTCGCGGAGATCCCAAGGCAACTTTCCCGCATCTCGATGATCAAACCGATAAGCCTAAATCGCCTTCAACTTATTTTGTCGTCGGCACATATTCGCGCACTCTGGTCAGTGGTATCCGTGCTTGGTGAAGCAAGAACGCTTCCAGACGGATGGCTCTTTCCAGAGCCCGACATTGGCGCGCCGTTTAACGCAATGCTCTCTGCGATGGAATGCAGCGCGCCCGACCTAAAACCGAACGAGTTTGAGGAGACGGCATTGATTTCAAATCAGATAAGAAACTCGCAGGCCCTGGGGCTGCTCAGCGCAACCGTCGATGCTGACGCAGCACTTGCGATGCGAAAGAACCATATCCTGTTCGCTTTTCCAGACTACTATGTGCAAGCGATTTCGAAATCACTCATTCATTCCGATTGGTATACAGCTTGCTTTTCAGCCAACTTCACGAATGCCTCCATGTGGTCTACCTATGCCGATCAACACCGCGGAGTGTCGTTAATTTTTCGTGTTGAACACGAAGCAGATCTTAAACCTCGTCTGCCGCTTCGAGATGTAGTTGGATTTTCTGCATCAAGAAAATCCGGGTCTCAGCCGGTGGAAGGTGCGATTCGTCATCAACTTGAAAAAATGAACTATACAAATAAAGCGGTCGAGGTTGGTTTCTTCCAGTTTCTTGGGAACTTGCCCGCGCCCACGCTGATGAATACTTGGTACGCAAACCGAAATCGCGAACGAAGCCAAGCCGTAGAAGCGGTTTTCAACAATACAGAGGACTGGCGAAGAAAGCTATGGGATACCTTTCATCGAATGGCCACTACGAAACTTGAAGACTGGCAACACGAAGAAGAGTATCGGCTGGTATTTCCGGACTTACTGGGCGAAAGGAAGGAGCATCGCGTTGTCCACTATGAGTTTTCTCAGTTGGATGGAATCGTCTTTGGGTTGCGCACCAGCATGGAAGACAAACTAAAGTGTTTACGCCTGATCGACGCGAAATGTAAAAACGCAAATCGCTCAGATTTCAAGTTCTATCAGATGCAATACCACTCCCCCCAAGGCCGTTTAGTATGCATGCCCATTCCACGGTTCCCCATTTTATAAAACTTGTGAGCAATTCGTATCTTTGATGAAGGAGTGTTGCCGACGAGTGCGCTCAACGAGTTTGGTTACGTGATCGAGTTCGACGAGCGAGGTCATGCGGTCGTGGACGGCAAGACGTATGCGATTGATTTCGAGGCGCTTGCGCAACATCTCGTCGAGATTCACAGGGCCGCGCAAGCGTCCGGCGTGACAATTTGGCGTGTCATCTTCGATGTTCCCTTGCAGCGCCTTCTCTTTGCCACGGCGCACGGCGCTTATCTCAAACAACACCTCACTTTCTCCACCAAGCCCGCCTGGGTCCGCCACGACGAGCACTACCACGTCGACTTCGCCATTCCGTGTGTGCCTATCAGCAATCGGTAATGCTTCCGTGGCAACGTCGTTTTTTCGTTCGAAGCGGAGAACTACCTAGGGCATACCCGCGTAACGCCGCGCATCCTTGAGTAGCAAAATCAGCTGCCTGTCATTTTCGGGTGTAGGTTCGAAGCCAAAACGACGGTAGAACGCCTCGGCCTCGGCATCGATGGGATGCGTTAAAAGCGCTCGGATGCCTGCTTGTTCGGAAATCACAAGAGTACGGCGGATGGCATCCTGCAGCATGCTAAAGCCAAGACCCTGGCCTTGGTAATCGAGATCAACAGCAAGCCTCGCCAAGATGACCAGCGGTATCGGATATTGCCCCATGCCGCGACGAATCCGCTCGGGCGCCTCAAGCGTGTCGATTTGGCCAACCGTAAGACTGAAATAGCCAACAACCCGCTCTTTGTCGCATGCAACGAAGGTTCTTGCCGAGCCGCTACCCTGAGCCTGACGTGCGTGGCGGAGCAACCAATCGGTGAGAGCTGGTTTTCCGCAGTCAAACTCTTCCAATCGATGATGCGCGTTCAGAGACTGCGGTGCGGATGGGCTCATTTCTTGGCCCAGGTTGGACGCCGGGAGAATAGATCGGCCAAACCAGGGTTGTCCGATTCCGGACGATCCAGCATTTCTAAGAGTGCCTGATACTGACTTTCGGAAACCAAAAACAATCGCTGATCAAGCAAAGTCTGCTCGGCGGCCTGGTAGGCAGCGTCAAGAATGAAATCCGTCAGCGATTTGTGTGCAACCTCAGCGGCGCGGCGTAATACGGTTTCTTGCTGCGGGGTCGCGCGTAGCCCGAGTCGAGCAGTACGTGCAGTAGAAGTAGTGGCGGGCATGATGAGCCTCCTTAGACATACAAGACGCCCGATGTTAGTACGAAAGACACAGATCATCCATATGTCGCAGCGAGCCTCCACCTGAAGCGACCCGCCTGCTAGTTCCCCGGAATTTGATCTGAGACAAATCGAGTTTTATGGCGAAAGGATTCAAAGCGACGAAACCGCCGAAAACTTCTTCGCCACCGGCGCGCCGCTGCCGCCGCGAAGAGAGTAGAGAGCGTAGGGCGGTGGCGGGGAAAAACGCTGAGGAAGCCGCTGATGGCGGTTTGGCCGATCCTTATTTAAAAAAACTTGAGTTTTTGTTAATAGAGTCCGAGCTAGTTAAAGCCGCCTTCAATAAGGCCAGCGCGAAATGACGAGGACGCGATGAAACGAGGGACGACCGGTCGCTACGAAGTCTCCACCACGGCCGGTGAAGCGGTCCGCGCCTTTGTGCCGAGTCCCTTACCTCCTTTGCCACCGCTCGATCTCGCCGGCTCGCGCCAGCGCATGCTCGAACAAGCGCTCCTTGCTTGCGGACGGCTCGACGGTGTTTCCGCATTGTTGCCGGATCCGGATTTGTTTCTTTACGGATACGTGCGTCGCGAGGCAGTGTTGTCTTCGCAGATCGAACGCACGCAATCGTCGCTGTCGGATCTTTTGTTGTTTGAGCTCGATGAAAAGCACCCGGCGTGCCGTTCGACGATGTCGTCGAAGTTTCGAATTATGTTGCTGCCTTGGATCACGGCATGGCGCGCTTGCAATCCGGTTTTCCACTTTCGAACCGTCTGCTGCGCGAGATGCACACCGAGCTTCTCGCGCGCGGTCGCGGTGCCGACAAGCAGCCCGGAGAATTTCGCCACTCTCAAAATTGGATCGGCGGCACGCGGCCGGGCAATGCGCATTTCGTGCCGCCGCCGCCGGCCCTCGTCGAGGACTGCATGGCGGAACTCGAGCGCTTCATCCACGACAGCGCGAACACTTTGCCCGATTTGGTGAAAGCCGCCGTTGCGCATGTTCAATTTGAAACCATTCACCCGTTTCTCGATGGCAACGGTCGGCTCGGTCGCTTGTTGATCGTCTTGATGCTGCATCAGTCGGGCATTCTGCATCAGCCGCTGCTCTACTTGAGTCTGCATTTCAAACAACACCGAAGTGAGTACTATCGCTTGCTCGATGCAGTTCGCCGCGAAGGCGACTGGGAAGCATGGCTCGATTTTTTTCTCGAAGGCGTTGCGCAGACCGCAAGCGGCGCGGTCGATTCTGCACACCGCTTGCTTGCCTTGTTTCGCGACGACGAGCGCCGGATTGGAGCGCACGAGCGCAGCAGAGCAAGCTTGCTCAAGGCCTACAGCGTATTGCGTATGCGCCCGGTGATCGGCATCAACGATCTCGCTGTGCGTGCCAAACTTTCGTTCCCCACAGCCGCCCGCGCCGTCGAAACCATGCTCGAAGCTGGAATCGTCCGTGAGCTAACCGGCGGCAAACGCAATCGAGTGTTTGCTTACGATCGCTATCTCGCCATTCTTGCCGAGGGAACAGAGCCGCTGTAAAAGCGCGCTTTGATGCTCGCGCATGCCCTGCACGGGCTGAACGTGGTGGATGCATTAGCGATGGAGCCTTGCCATGTTGAACTTCGTCTTTAGTGTGACTGTATTTCTTGTGCAAGTGCGTAGCGTTCGATGCGCCAGGCGATGATTGCGAGGATGAGCCACAGGAGACTAATACCCCAGGCTGCGAGTGGGGCTGACTCGATCGTTGCAAAGCGTGCGATCAGGGCGATTGCAGCGACGAGTTTGTAACGCGCCATGAATCCGAAAATCGGCGCTTCGCGAAGCGGTGCCTTGAGGCCGCGTAGGCAGCCAAGCCCTACACCGACGAGCACTGCTCCATATAAGGTTTGCGTGAGCGGGTCTGTGTAGGGCACAGCCAAAGTGCGCCAGAAGCCTTGCGGATCGAGCAGCATCCATGCACCAATCCCGAGCGCGCACGGCGCGGTTGCAAGATAAATTTTGCGCAAGTTGTGTTCTCGGTTTGTGTGGATGATATTTCGAGATGCGTTTTCCAATCCGAAACCTTTCTGTGTTATTTCAAGTTTTGCGTTTCGAGTAAGCTTTCGGCGACGTGTAAAGCGAGTGCCGCTACTGAAAGCGAGGGCGCTGCAACGGGCGAAGCAGGCAGGATGGATGCGTCGGCAATGAAAAGTCCGGGGTAGCCGAAAACTTCGCCACGAAAATCGACGAGGCCGTCGCGCGGTGAACTCGCGATGCGGCAGCCTCCGATCGGATGTACGGTGGCCCAGGGCGATACGGGGTGGTCGCTCCAAGCACGAGGTGCATAGTCCGACACTCCGTAGTGTTGAGCAACGATATTCATGCTAGCGAAGCTACGTCCGATGACATCTTGTGCGGGCATGGAAAATTCTAGATGATCGTTGCGCCAAGAGAGAATGCCGTTCGCGGCATCGCGCCCGATCCCGACCAAAAGAAGTGTGTGATCGAGAAATGTTTTGAACGGACGTAGCCATCGAACGTCAGTCAAGGGAATTTCACTCGGGAAAACCATGTGATCGCGTCGTCCAAGTGTGTCGTGCACGACGAGACCGGATTCCGCATTGTGTCCCCAGTCGTAGTTCATGGCGTATTTGCTTCCGCGATAGATACGAAGACAGTCTCCACCGACGGAAAACCCGCGCCCAAGTGCGTCCGAAAGTTTAGGCAATCCATTGCGCATCGCACGGGAGCGAAATAAAATTTTGTGGGTGTGGATTGTCCCCGCTGCCAGCACCACGCGCCGCGCCGCGCGTTCGGTCAAGCGAGGCTGGCGCTCGCTCAGATTTACATAACCCACTGCAAATCCTTCGTCGGTGGCGCGGATGTAACGCACTTCGTGGAGCGGATGCGTTATGGCGCCGTGCTGCATGGCGTGCAAAAGCAAAGTTTGATCCACACTTTTCTTTGCGCCGCGATTGCAGCCAAGCGAGCAAAGATTGCAATGCGTGCATGTGTTCGACGCTAGATCAATGTTTTCTCGCATAGATGGAGTAGGTGTTGCGAGGTGTGAAGAGAGAGTTTCTGTTGACTCATTTTCGTGTCGATGAGTTTTGTCCCAGCGGATTGCTTGCTCGAAGGCGATAAAGCGACTGCGAGGAATACTTTTTTCCGCCTCGCGAAGTGGAATGGAGCGCGTGCTGGGTGTGGGACAAGCTGCGGGTCCAATCCATGCTTTGGCGCGTGCAAATCTCGTTGCAAGATCTGCATGGGAAATCTCTGGAGGAAAAGCATCGAAAAAATCCTCAGCTGGATCTTGCGTGATCCCGCCATAAACCAACGAGGAGCCACCCATTCCGACACCCGACAATGTATACAGACTGCGTGTACTCTTTAATGTGTCGGTCATACGAGATTCGTGGCTCGCAAGGCCTGGCAGCCGGTGCAATTCGAAGAGCCCGTGTCGGTGGATGCGGCGTTCGCGCATTCCCCAACAGCCCAGGTCGACGCTATGTAGCGCGCGGGTCATTCCAAGCAGTGTTTTGGGAAAAGGCAGGTGGCCTTGCGCCTCGCCATGCCAGACGCCCTTTTCGAAAATCGCGACACGAAGCCCTGCTTCGGCCAGCCGCGCAGCGACCATGGCGCCGCCAAATCCACTTCCAATGATGATGACGTCTTCGGTGTTCATGCGTGCAGCATGCACGCATGCGCCGTCCGGGGACAAGCGGTCGTTTTGCAAAGCTGCTTTGCAAAAACGGTCGCGCGTTGGCCCAAACGCCTTGAGTTTTCGCCTGCCGCATTTTCGAGAGCGAGCCTTTCTTCTATGGTCATGCCATGAAAGATTTGGATCCTCTGCGTGTGTTTGCAGCAGTAGTGGAGCGCGGCAGCTTTGTCGCCGCTGGCCGTACACTGGGCGTGCCTGCATCGACGGTGAGTCGTACGATCGATCGCATTGAGAGGCGACTTTGTGCGGCACTGCTGTATCGCTCGACGCGAAGCGTGCAACTCACAGAAATTGGGCAGGCGTATTACGACGGAATTCGCACCTTGCTTGCCGACGAACGCGCGCTGGAAGAACGTATTCGCGGCATGAGCGAGCGTTTGCAGGGATGTTTGCGCATTAGCATTCCGTCGGTGCAGGATACGGCGCCCTTGCTCGAACGTCTCATCGAAGAATTTGCAAAGCAAAACCCGGATCTTCAGGTGGATACGGTGGCAACCAATCGACGCGTCGATTTGTTGTCGGAAACTTTTGATGTAGCACTGCGCGCAGGCCCCGTCGGTGATGACCGCTTGCAGGCGCGAAAACTTTTTTCTGTAGAGTGGAGATTGCTCGCAACGCCTCAGTATCTCGAAGGCAAAGCCTTGATTGGTGCCGAGCCTGCGCCGCGCTCACGCAAAATCGCCGCAGCGTCCTCGACCTCAAGAAGTGCTCGAATGAAGATCGAGGCGGTGCTCGCCGAACACCGTTGTTTAGCGTTTACGTCGGAAGACGGCTCAGTGCGCTGGCCACTTTCCGTCGGTGGCGATGTGCGGGTGATTCCCGCCTTGCGCTCGAATAATCTCGGTATTGTGCGTCGCGCGCTGCTTGGCGGGCAGGGTATTGCGCTTGTACCGGTCGCGCTTTTCGAGCGCGAACGCAAAGCCGGCGATCTCGTTTGCGTCGCAGAGCATCTCGTCCTGCGCTGCGATTATTTCTATGTCGTGTATCCCGCGTTGCGTCCACTTCCCGCGAAGACTCGCGCTTTCGTCGATTTCGCCGTTGCCTTCTTCAAGAAAACCTCGCTTCGCTTGCGCTGACCTACACTACAATGCACCTGCTCGAGTTTGTCACCGGCACATTGATTTTGAAATTTCCTGCAAGCGGCTGCACGCATCGACGAAGAAGCGTGCAGCTGTGACGAAAACTTGCACGAAGGAGAATGACATAAAAAAGTGTATCCAAGGCAGTTTTTGTTCGACTGCGTTGCGCGGTGTCTGCGCTGCGCGTCTTAGCTGCACTTCGCGATGATCTGATCCGCGTAGCGCTGGATGGCTTCTTGCTTCACGGCGAGCGGCGGTTGTTGGCGCATCATGGCACCGACGCCCATCTCGGCGAGGATCTGCTCTGACCACGGCGTGACTTGCAGATCGGTGACGCCGAGATCTTCGAGCCGGCGGATGTCGTCGATGCTTTGTGCGTCGGGGCAGTGCATCATGACGTCGAAGGGCTCTTTGTCGCGCCCAAATTCGCGGCGCAGTTGATTCAACTCGGCCATCAGCGTCGGCACTTCGTCCATGGCGTGAATGACACTGAGCCAACCATCGCCAAAGCGCGCGGCGCGCTTCATCGCGGGCTTCGTCGCGCCACCGACGTAAATCGGAATTTTTTTCTTCGGCGTCGGCGCCATGATCAGGCGATCGAAGTTCACGTGCTTGCCGTGAAACTCGACGAAGCCGCCGCCGAGAATCAGACGGATTGCTTGAATGGCTTCGTCTTGGCGCGCGCCGCGCGTCTTCATGTCTTGACCGAGCCATTTGAATTCTTCGGGCATCCACGCAAGGCCCACACCGAGCGCCACGCGATCGTTCGAAACTGCGGCGACCGAGCACAAGCTTTTGGCTTCGAGCAGCGGCTGGCGAATCGCAAGCCGCAGCACCGATGGAAGAAAGCGAATTCGCTTGGTCACGACGGCCATCGCCGTCATCGCGACCCACGGATCGAGCACCGGCATGTCGAGCGGCCAAAAGCGCGAGCCGTCGGGCGTATAGGGATAGGGGACGGAAACGGTTTCGGGAAAGAACGGCGCGTCGGCGACCTGAATGCTGTCCCAGCCGCAGCTGTCGGCGGTGCGAGCAATGTCGAGATGCTCAGATGGCTCG
>CAYRID010000100.1:0-8458 GCA_964424225.1 uncultured Geobacter sp. | reverse complement strand
GTGAAAATCACACCGAGTAAGCCGAGTGCGAGGAGGCTGCGAAGGCCCCATTTGCGAAGCCCCGCACGACGCTGCGCATTCCAATTCATGCCGAGCATTCGAAGTCATTTCCTCGCGGGCCTGTGCCGTTGCAGCTCGTGTTCGCTCGATGAGGCCACGGCAGCCTCAAAGAGTGGTCGAGGCGTTCTACAAAATCGATTAATCCAGATAACCGAGTCGAAAGCCGAGTGCGACGAGGCCAGTGCGCGTATGCACGCGAAACTTTTGCAACAGATTTTCGACATGCGTTCGCACCGTGGCATTGCTGAGATCAAGTACCGTAGCGATTTGTGTTGTGGTTTTTCCGTCGGCAAGTAGTCGTAGCACTTCAATCTCGCGCGGAGTCGGTTTCTCCCACTCGTGTGCTTTGAGCGTTGCCCGCGGACTTAAAATGCAGACGGCGGTCTCATCAATCGGCACGCAGGTGAGATCGAATTTTTTCCCCTCAGACGAAACAACGGTGTGTTTCACTTGATCGAGCGAGGCATCGAGGAGTTCGCCGACGCAACCGGGCGTACAGGGCAAATCTTCGGCTTTTGGAAGCGCACGAAAAACTTCCCAGCAGCGCTTGCCATCGCCCGACCCGAGTACTTGTTTGGCGCGAAGGTTTTGATCGACCACTGTGCCGTCGCGTCGCGCAACGACCGTCACCGGCGGATGGAGTGAATCACTGGAGTTTGACTTGGATGCATTCGGCTTCATCGCACTTCGTCTCTTCGCCCTATACGAATTACTTCGCAAATGCTTTTCGATTTTTGGTGGAACGGGTTCGAGTTGAACTTTCCACTGGCTAGTCGTTGACTCGCAGAAAAATTTCAAAAGGCTCTATTACTTAGCACACTTAGCAACTTGGGTAGAGGCGAATTCAGGCATCTTTGCTAGCGTTGCGCGCCAAGCCCCGCGCTTGCTGCCTTGGGGCCATCCGAAAAGCCCCGTGATTTTTTCAGGCCTGTTCGAAGATCGCTTCGAGCGCGTGCGAGAGCCACCGGGATACTCGGTGCGTGATCGGGCAAGCGCAGTTTTGCAGGTAGTGCTTCGAGGTAGCGGACAAACCCACGTAGCGAGTCCAATGCAGAGTCCCGCCGTAGTGCAGGGGCTTTGCAGCCGCTTTCGGCTCGTCGCGTACGGTTTTTCGGCTTTCAAAATTGGGTTGTGAATCCGAAGAGTGCAAAGCGCGGGCTGTTCCGTTGCAAGCAAATCTTCACGAAAAGGTTCGATAGACAGGAGAGCATCATCCATGGCCAAGACACAGCGTGATCCCGAATTGACCCGCAAGCAGCTTCTCGATTGGTTTCAAAAGAAACTTCCGCAAGGCTCAAGCGAGGTCGAAGTTTCTGATTTGGTGACGCCGACGACAACGGGTTTTTCAAATGAAACTTTGATGTGTAATCTCTCTTGGAAAGAAAACGGCAAGACCGTGAAAGAGCCGCTGGTGATCCGCGTGATGCCGAGCGGCTTTCGTGTTTTCAAGGAATACGATCTCGCGCGCCAATTTAATACGATGCGTTTGCTTGGCCAAACGTCCGTGCCGGTGCCGAAGATGTTTTGGATGGAAACCGACGCGAGTGTGCTCGGGGAAGAGTTCTATGTGATGGGTCGCGTTGACGGCAAGATTCCGTCGGACAATCCGCCGTATCATCAAAACGGTTGGATGGTGACGGATGCTTCTGCGTCGGAGCGCGAAAAAATTTGGTGGTCGGGTCTTGAAACAATGTCAAAGATTCACAAGCTCGATTACAAAGCAGCCGGCTTTGGTTTCCTCGAAACGAATGTGAAGAAGAGCTACGCCGAGCAGCACGTCGATTTCTACGAAGACCTTCTCAAGTGGGGCGGTCGCGGCGAAGAGTATCCGTCGGCAGAGCGCGGTCTCAAATGGCTTCGCGCCAATCTTCCGAAGCAAGAAAATCTCGGGATTTGCTGGGGCGATGCGCGCCTTGGCAATATGATTTTCGATCAAAAAGACAATCACGTCGTATCCGTGCTCGATTGGGAGATGGTCGAGCTGGGCAATCCCGAGCAAGATCTCGCATGGTGGCTTTTCTTCGATACGCATCACAGCAAGGGTGTGGGTGCGCCGCGTCTTGAAGGGCTTCCGAGTCACGAAGAGACGATCGACCGCTATGCGAAGTGGCTCGGACGCGATCTGCACGATCTTAGTTATTACTGGATTCAAGCCGCGACGAGTTTTTCGATTCTTCTCATGCGCGTTGCGATTGGCTTCAAGGTGGCAGGGATTTTGCCGGAATCATCGGATTTTCATAAGAGCAACACCGCAACGCGTTTGCTCGACGAGATGATTGACAAGCAAGGCTAAAATATTGACTCATTTCGGTGTCGGCGTGTGGCGTGCGACCGACACCGAAAGTTTCGATTTCATTTTTGGGACACAACGGAAAAGGACACAACGCATGGCCGTCATTCGACCGATCTCGACGCCGCCCGGCGCTCGACGCAAGATTGAGCTTTTTAGCCCCCAAACCCTCGCGCGGATCGGCGAATTCGAAGTGGCCACTGCCGAGGATGTGAAGGCGGCGGTCGAAGCCGCTCGCAAAGCGCAGCCTGCTTGGGCTGCGCTTTCGTTTTCAAAGCGCGCCGAATACATCCAGCGCGCGATGCAGATTTTGCTGCAAAAACAAGACGAGTACGTCGAGATCGTGCTGCGTGAAACGGGCAAGGCGCGCACCGAGGCCATCATGATGGAGGTCTACGCTTGCCTCGACGTGATGCACTACTACTCGAAGCGCGCCGAAAAAATTCTCAAGCCACAGAAGCTGAAACTTCACGGTGTCATGGGATTACTCAAAAAGGCGTCGGTTGTCTATAAACCACGTGGTGTCGTCGGTGTAATCAGTCCCTGGAACGGCCCCGTGATTCTTTCGATGAATCCGACGATTCAGGCTTTGATGGCCGGCAATACCGTCGTGTTGAAGCCGTCGGAAGTGACGCCGTTTTCGGGCAAGATCGTTTTTGATGTGCTCACGGAGGCGGGCATTCCGGCGGGCGTGATGAACATCGTACTTGGTGATGGCGAGACGGGCGCGGCGTTGACTCGCGCAGCAGTCGATAAAATTGCGTTTACGGGCAGCGTGGCGACGGGGCGGCGCGTGGCGATGGCGTGTGCCGAGCGCTTGATTCCATGTTCGCTCGAACTTGGCGGCAAGGATCCGATGATCGTTTGCGCGGATGCGGATCTCGACATTGCGGCGGCCGGCGCGGCGGTGGGCTCGCTCATGAATGTGGGGCATTACTGCTGCGGCACTGAGCGAATTTATGTGGTGGATTCCGTCGCCGATGCTTTCATCGAGAAAGTCGTCGAACGTGTGAAGCAGCTTCGTCAAGGCGATCAAGGCGAATACGACGTCGGTGCGGTTTTCTGGGACAAACAGATGGACATCATCGAGGCGCATATGGCTGATGCACTCAAAAAAGGTGCCAAGGTTCTCGTCGGTGGCAAGCGCAATACTCAACTCAAAGGTTTGTATTTTGAACCGACGGTGATAGTCGATGTAACGCATGAAATGGACATCATCCGAGAAGAAACATTTGGCCCGATTGTGGCGATCCTTCGCGTGAAGGATGAAGAAGAAGCCTTGCGGCTGGCCAATGACACAAAATTCGGTTTGGGGGCAAACGTTTGGTCGCGCGACTCGGACAAGGCGGCACAGATCGCTTGTCGTATCGATTCGGGGAGCGCCTGCGTGAACGACATGACGATGACGTTCGGTATTCCGGAAGCGCCGTTTGGTGGGCGCAAAGAAAGCGGCGTTGGACAAGTGAACGGCGAAGCGGGGCTTCGCAGCTATTGCCATGCGCAGCCCATCATTGTCGATCGACAAGGCGGCAAGATGATTTTGGATCACTATCCCTACACGGCGCAGAAAGACGAGCAGATGAAAAAAGCCATGCAATTTTTTTGGGGTACGACCATCGGGCGCTGGTTCAATTGAGCGGCGTCGCATCGCGAGTGAGAAACACACCCGACGAAGATAATTCTTCGTCGGGTGTTTTGCTTTTGCCGCAGCACCTTGAAGACAGTGGATCCGTTTTCCGGTTTCGCATTGCCTCCTTTGAAAAATCCGTCGCTGGTTCTTGTCTGGTTGCAATGCAAAAGCTAAATAAACGTTTAGTTAATTTTATGCCGAGGGAGGACAAGTGGCTTTCCTGAAACGCCCACACAGTTCACGTCAGGATTCACCTTCTGCCGCGACTCCGTTTGCACCGCTGCCTTCACCGTCGGAGAAAGCGCGTGAGTTTCTCCCCGTGGCCAAGGGCAGCCGCAGCGCGGCGACGGAAGCGCGAATCCTTGATGCGGCGGAAAGCGTTTTTGCACGCCATGGCCTAGAGGGCACACGCGTGCGCGAAATCGCCGAAGCGGCCGGCGTGAATGGCGCGACGCTCTACAACTACTACCCAAGCAAACGCGCGCTTTACGAAGCTGTACTCGATCGCGGCGTGAGTCCGCTGACGCAGTTGCTTACGGCCTATGCACAAGGCCCACACGAAATTGCGTCGACCACAAATCTTGTTGAAGCCGTCATGCAACACTTGCGAGAGCGACCTCATCTTTCGCGTTTAATTTATCTCGAATCGATCGCCGAGGGCGAATACCTGCGGCAGATCGCGCAGAAGTGGTTTCGCCCGCTCACGGATCAGATCCTCGGTGAGCTACACGCGGGTGGTGTTACGGCTGGAATTGAGGAGCGGATGTTTCCCGTACTCGCCGCGCTTTTCATGCACCTTTCCTTTGGGCATTTCAGTTTGGCTCCGCTTTTGCACGAAGTTTTCGATCACGATCCACTTTCGGATGAAGGCATTGCGCAGCAAACACAATTAATTGTCGGACTGATCCATCAAATGTTTCCACATTTATCGAATTCCAAATCGGTGAATGCGATAGGAAGATTGGCAGGTAGAAAAAGATAGGCAAGCAAGAAAGCCAGTAAGAGAAACCGGTTGCAAATCGAAACCCCAAACACGGAGTAAGCCATGGCAACAAAAACGAGCACGAAGAAAAAAGTTGCGAAACAAACCAGCAAGCCGCGCGCGACAGCGCGAGTTCGTGAAGTAAAAGAAGCGCGTCCGCGCGATGTGTATGACGTGATCGTAATTGGCAGCGGTCCTGGCGGTGGCTCGACAGCGACTCTTTTGCAAAAGCGTGGTATCCGCACTCTGCTCATTGAGAAAAATAATTTTCTTGGTGGCAAGATGGTGAGTGTTGAAAAAGACGGCTACGCCTACGACCTCTTTCCGCATGGCCAAGTTCCGATGCGTCGCCCTTCCTTTGAAGAAATTTTTGAAGAACTCGGTGTGCAGGATGAGTTCGCGCCGTGTTTGCTTCCCGATGATCCGCGCGAAGTGGCGCGCATTGCATATCGTGCACGCGGTTGGAAGGAGTACAAAAGTGTCACGATGGGCCAAACCATGGTGGATCCGACACCTTTCTTCAATCTCTGGGGCATTGGTCCCGAGGATCAGGCGAAGGCCATCAAGTTCATGACGGATCTCGTGCTGCTTCCTGAAGAGAAACTCGATGAGCTCGACAACGTGAGTATGCACGAATACATCTCGCGCTTCGACGTACCTTTTGCTGTGTATAGCTACATGGCGTTTCACTCGAACGCGTCGCTTGCCGAGCCGATTGATCTCGTGGCCGCGTCCGAGCAAATTCGTATCTTGAAGCAGATCATGCTCCAAGGCGGTGGTGGTCAGTACAAAGGTGGTTTTGGATTGCTCACGAATGTCATGATGCGCGAGTTTGAGAAGAACGGCGGCACCATCGTGAAGAACACCAAGGTGCAGCAAATTCTCGTCAAAGACGGCAGTGTGACGGGCGTGAAGACGGCGAAGGGTACGTTCAAAGCGCCGATTGTGGTGAGCAGCGCCGGCATTCAGCCGACAGTGCTCAAGCTCGTCGGTGAAAAACACTTCGACCGCAGCTATGTGAATTACATCAAAGGTCTCGCTCCCGGCTGGGGTTTTACGAGCATTCGCTATTTCGTGAACAAGCCCGTCATGAATGTGCCGATTTATGCGGCGTACTCCGACGATAGTTGGTGGAATATGGAACGCTTCCTCAAAGTGAAGGAAGGTCATGTGCCGGACGAAGTGATCCTCTTTATGTGTAACCATTCGGCGTATGACAAAGAGGCGGCACCGCCCGGAAAGCAGATGTTGGTGTCGGGTACGATTTGTTCGCCGGACCCGGATGCGAAAGAGATCAAAGCGCTTTGGAAAAAAATGGACGAGCAGATGCAGCGCCTCTTTCCGGAAATTTCCGCCAGCGTCGAAAAGAAAGAGTGCGCAGGTCCCAAAGAAGTCAGCCAACTGACACGCGATGCTGTGCTTCCCGGACAAGGTGGCGAGTGTGTGGGGCTTGGCCAAATTGTCGGACAATGCGGCAAACTGAAGCCAAAGTCGGAAGCGCCGATTCGCGGGCTTTACTTTGCGGGCGCGGATGCGGGTGCGGCAGGAATGGGTACGCACCAATCCGCACTTTCGGGTCGTGAGGTCGCGCGCTTGGCTATTCACGAACTCAATCGTCGCCGCAAAACGCAGTAGAGAACTGCGGAATGAAGAACGCGGAGAAGGGCGAATCCTTCTCCGCGTTTCTTTTTGAGATCATGTCTTTGCGAGAGCGATCATACTGGATAGAACACTCGACACAAAATTGTGACTAGCTGTATTTTATTTCTTCTTTTCTTCGAGGCTTCCCCCTACGATTTTTTGGCACGTTCCCTTTGGAACGTAGATCCACTCTCCGGGCTCGCCGTCTTTCGCAGCTTTGCTTGCGCATTCATGCAAAGAGTTGCCGCAATCGTTCATGCCTTTCTTCGCAATCCCGTAGCACTTTTCGTGGCCTTCCCACTTTGGCTTCATATTCGCGGAGCTACTCGTCGCGCTGGCGAGTCCGGCGGCAATCAGGCTACCCAGGGCGAGTTGCAGAGTTCGTTTTTCACTCTTGTCCATCTCTCATCCTCCATGCTTTTTGCAGTTGAGCCATTGTATCTTGCTTTTTGTGGGCTGGCTTGGTTGTGCGGAAGTTTAATTTGAAATTTCCTCGCAGGCTGCGATCCAACCGCGCGCAAAGAATTCGCGAAACAAGTTCAAGATGGGTTCGAAATCGCTTGCTTCGGCGTCTTCGATTTCGTCTTGCAAAAGATTTTGCGTTTCGAGACTGAGTTCCAAAAGTTCAGCCACGGATTTTCCCGCTTCGATGGCAATGAGAACAGGCCAGAACTGCGCTTCGACACGATCAATACGCAGAGAAAGCGCGCGTCGCCAAATCAACAAATGATCGGGTTCTTGATCGAAACGAACTTTCTGCAAATTCGACTCAATTTTGTGTTGAGATATTTTTGTATCGGTAGTCGCTGTCTCATCGAGTTGATGGGCTTGCCAGATTTGCAGCAAGGGATACGGCGAGGTCAAGCACTGGGCGGAAGGTGGCAAACAAAAACGCCAATGTGCGGGGTATTGTGCGACGATTTTGGAAAGGACCTGTGCGTGGTCGTCGGTCAGCAGTGGTGCAGAGGGTGCCGTGAAAGCCTGATGCCAGGCGAGTTCAAGGCGCGCCATGTCGGGCAAGTAGGGAACGGTTTGTAGCGCATCGAATGTTTGCAAAAAGTGCGGAAACGCGTCACCGCGTTTTCCAAGATCGGGATGCCGTGCGGGATGCGCTTCACCGTAAGCACGAGCGATTGCGCGAAAGCAGTTTTCTCCGACGAGTGCCGCGCAAACTGGAAAAATTTCACGCAGTGCGCCGAGTAGCGCACCTTCGAGATTGCGCCGATATACGTTTAGGCTCTCTGCTGTGGAAAGTCGTGGGAGCGGCAAGAGTTCTGCCAGCGTTGCTTCGGTGACATTATTCTGTGTTGAGATCTCTTGTGAAGGTTGACAAAAGGCCTCGCCCATCTTCGCAAGTAAGTCATGCAACATGGGCGGATGCTCGTTGTGCAATTTGTTGTGCATGGTTCATTTCGGAAAACAAAACTTCAAATTCTGGAATTTCATTGTCCCACTCGATGCAAGTTGCAACGCCAGGTATGCGTTGCATTGCTTTTTCGTAAAGCGCCCAGACGGGTTCACTGACGCGTGTGGCATGACTATCGAGCAAATGCGTTCCATAATCGGTGTATCCTGCAAGGTGCATCTGACGTACACGAAAATGTGGAATGGTTTCGAGATGCTGAAATGGATCGAAGCCGAAATTCTGCGAATTGACGTAGATATTGTTTATGTCGAGGAGCAAATCGCAATCAGCGCGCGTGACGACTTCGTGCAGAAATTCGGCTTCGCTCAGAGTCGAGCTTTGGAAGGCGAGATATGCGGAGGCATTTTCGACCAAAATTCGCTGACCAAAAAAATCTTGCACTTGTCCGATGCGTGACACGATATTGTTTAGGCTCTCTTCGGTGAATGG
>CAYRID010000099.1:0-8534 GCA_964424225.1 uncultured Geobacter sp. | reverse complement strand
CCCATGATGGCATGCACTTCGCCGGCCTTGATGTGCAAGTCGATGCCTTTCAAAATATTGGCTTCGCCTGCTTTTACGACCAAATGATTGATGTCGAGCATTGTGGACTCCTGCTTTGCCGCTTAACCGACGGTGCCTTCGAGTTGCAACCCAAGTAAGTTCTGTGCTTCTGCGGCAAATTCCATGGGAAGTTCGCGCAAGACTTCTTTGCAGAACCCATTGACGATCAGAGAAACTGCATCTTCGACGGAGATTCCGCGCTGTTGACAATAAAAGAGCTGATCCTCGCTGATCTTTGAAGTGGACGCTTCATGCTCCACGGTGGCCGAGGTGTTACGCACTTCTATGTATGGAAAGGTATGTGCGCCGCATTGATCACCGAGTAAGAGAGAGTCGCATTGTGAATAGTTGCGTGCACCGGAGGCTTTTTGATGAATACTCACAAGGCCACGATACGAATTTTGCGAGTGGCCGGCGGAGATACCCTTTGAAACGATCGTGCTCGTGGTGTTTTTGCCGATGTGAATCATCTTGGTGCCGGTATCGGCTTGCTGATAGTTGCTGACCATGGCGACGGAATAAAACTCTCCGACGGAGTTATCGCCGAGCAAAATGCAGCTTGGATATTTCCAAGTGATCGCCGAACCGGTCTCGACTTGTGTCCAAGAAATTTTAGCGTTCTTCATGGCTTTGCCGCGTTTCGTCACGAAGTTGTAGATTCCGCCAACTCCTTCTTTGTTGCCTGGATACCAGTTTTGGACTGTCGAATATTTGATGTGCGCACCGTCGAGTGCAATCAATTCGACGACCGCTGCGTGCAATTGGTTTTCGTCGCGCATCGGTGCCGTACAACCTTCGAGATAACTTGCGTAAGCGCCCTCGTCGGCGATGAGAAGTGTGCGCTCGAATTGTCCGGTGTTGGCTGCGTTGATGCGAAAGTACGTCGACAATTCCATCGGGCAACGCACGCCTTTCGGGATGTAACAAAAAGATCCATCGCTAAACACTGCTGAGTTTAGGGCTGCAAAAAAATTGTCTCCATACGGCACGACACTGCCGAGATATTTCTGCACGAGGTCGGGATAATCTTGGACAGCGCTCGAGAACGAGCAAAAGATGATGCCCAGTCGCGCCAATTCTTCGCGAAAGGTTGTTGCGACGGAAACACTGTCGAAAACGGCGTCCACAGCAATGCCTTGCAAACGCTTTTGTTCTTGCAGTGAAATGCCGAGCTTGTTGTAGGTATCGATCAGCTCGGGATCAACTTCGTCCAAGCTTTTGGGTGCAACTTTTTGTTTGGGCGCTGAATAGTAGGAAAGGGCTTGATAGTCGATCGGCGGATATTGAATGTAGGCCCAACGCGGCTCTTCCATCTTGATCCAGCGTCGGTACGCCTTCAGCCGATAATCCAGCAACCACTGCGGTTCTTGTTTTTTTGCGGAGAGACGCGCGACCACAGACTCATCAAGACCCGGCGGAAAGCTGTCTTCTTCGATTTCCGTGACAAAGCCGTATTTGTATTCTTGCTCGGTGAGCTGCTTGAGCGCGTGTGCCGAATCTTTTGTTTGCGTCGCTGTGCCGGCGAAATCTGTCGCCGATTTTTCCGAGAATGGGTTCGTCATTTTTTGGTGTAGATCCTCACGAGCGTATGGCGAATTGTCCGCCGCAAGCGGGCAGCGGTTCGATCATGTCGGCAAGACTGACTTTGAGAAGACTCGAGAAAATTGTGGCACTCACTTTGCTCCAGTTGGCCCGGACTCCGCAGCAGTGTTCCATGTTGCAACTGCCCGGCCCGCTCGTGCACTGCGTGAGCCCAAACGGTCCGTCGACGGCTTCTAGAATTTGCGTGATCTTGATTTTCTCGGGCGTGCGCGCAAGACGGTAGCCACCGTGGCTGCCGCGATGTGAAAGCAATAAGTTCGCTTTGGTGAGCTCCTTTAAAATTTTGCTCACCATTGGGAGTGGCAATTTGGTGGCTTCGGCGAGGCTTCGCGCAGAGAACTGTGTCGCATCACGGTGTTGAGCCATGTGCGAGAGAATCAAGACCGAGTAATCGGCAATTTTGCTGATCCGAATCAAGGAGTTGCGCCTCGAAATGCTGAATCGTACCACTCAGGTACGAATTAGTGACGGAGAATAGCAGGCAGTCTGGGGTAAGCAAGCATTCTGCACTCAACTTGGAGAATCGTTTCGTGAAGCAAACCTGGGTCGATGCAAGTCTGAAGCGTTTCTTGCAGATCACTCTTCGGATTTTTTTTAGTGAAATTACGGTTCTCGGTGCAGAGCGAATTTCGCCGACGGGAAGTTTTGTTTTGGTGGCCAATCACGCGAATGCTTTGATTGATCCGGCGCTCTTGTTTGCTTTTTTACCGCGCACGCTGCGGTTTCTTGCCAAGAGCACGCTTTGGTCGGTTCCGGTCGTGCGCACGCTCTTGATCGCGACGCGATCGATTCCGGTCTATCGAAAGATGGATGCTGGTGTCGATACCTCGAAAAACGATCAGACTTTTTTGCATTGCACGCGGGCCCTTGCGCAAGGTGAGGCGATCGCGCTTTTCCCGGAAGGGATTACGCACAATGAACCGTCGCTGCAGCCGCTCAAAACAGGAGCGGCTCGAATTGTGCTGAGTGCGCAGGCCGAGAATTCAGGTCTCACAGTTCCGATCATCCCTGTCGGCATGACTTTCGATGCCAAGGATCGCTTTCGCTCGCGAGTTTTGATTGTGGTGGGCGATGCACTTTTTGCGCAGGCGGTGCGCGAGACCAATTCGAGTGACGCGCATGCGACAGTGCGAGCACTAACACAAAAGATTGACACAGAATTGCGTCGTGTGACATTGAACTATCCCTCTTGGGAAGAAGCGCACTGGATTGAGCGCGCAGCGGCGCTTTATGCACGTCAAATCCTGCATCATCAGGACGAAGAGGCGTTGTCGGATATGGCGTCGAGATCGCAAGTAGATTCACGGGCAGCGTTGCCGCGTACGGCTGCGAAGAGAGCCGAGCTCGAGTTTTTTATCCGACACCAATTTGCGACGGCTTATCCGCGACTCAAACAAGAGGCACCGCAAGCCATTGAGCAGGTGTTGGTGGCGTTGCATGCGTATGCGGATTTGTTGGCGTCGGTGAATTGTTCGGATGAATATGACTGGCAAAAGAATCCGCCGCTGCGCCGCTGGCGTGCTCGGCTTCGCGTGCGTTTGCCGATGGCAATGTTGGGACTGGTTTTGAATTGGCTCCCTTACCGGCTTGCCGGAGAAATCGGCGAGCGTACGAGTCGTACGCTCGATCAGCCAGCGACGCATAAGTTCATGGCTGGCGTGGTGCTTTTTCCAATGTTTTGGCTTTTAGAGACGTGGCTTGCTTGGCAGTACCTTGCCCACGAAGTAGGGCTCGCAGTGCTTTTTCTCGCGCCCTTTTCGGGGTACGTCATTTTGCGTTTTCATGAGCGACGTCTGCGCTTTCGCGAGGAGTTGCGTTTTCAAAGAATTTTGCATACACAAAAAAGTTTCGAGAATGAACTTCGGCGGCGCCGCGCTAAAATCGTGTCTGCGCTTGAAGCGCTGCAACAGCAAGACGCAGCGCTTCTTTCGGAAATGTCATTTTTCAAAATTCAAGATCCGTGAAGCGAGCGAGCGGGGCGAGAACGCCGCGATTGTCGTGGTGCCAGGTTAGCGGCGGACTCTGCATTGAACCGGGCAGGCAAATTCGCGAAGCGCCGAGTTCGGCGAGCATTCGCGCGAGAGGTGCTGTGTCGGTTCCAAAACCATCGAGCGCGACGGCGGCCAAGTGTGGCGTCAGTGGAGATAACGCTTTTTTGAGTTGTTCGTCGTTTTGTACGGGATACACGCGCAGAAAGCGATGCAATGGGTTTGGGCGCAGTGTTGCATCTTCTTCGCGGATTACAGTCCAACTTGTTCCGCTGCTACGATAAACCTGGAGAGACTTGCCAGCGGCGCTGCGCAATTCGGCCTCGGCGCGCTCTTGCGCAATTTGCGCGGCGGTTTCAATGCTGACTCGTCCACGTGGCCATTCGCTTTCGATTTTGCGCAGCGCCTGCGCGATAGCATGGGCAAGTCGATCAGCGCTATCGGAATCGTCGTGTACGAAATAGACACCGATTGGTGACAGGCAGCCGAGTTGATCCCAAAGCGCGACGTCGTGGGCGACGCCGTTTGCAATCCGAGAGAGATTTTTATCGAGAAGCGCTTCGGGGCCGATTACGGCAAGAGATAACCGGTGGCCATATCCAACATATCTCTGTGTAGGATGAAGCTGCTTAGCAATGCTTTGCATTGCTTCATCACTACCGGTAGCGATCACGCAAGGCGTATTTAGAAATGCAGCGAGTGCATCTCGATCAGTGCTTGGAAAGTTGACGATCTGCACGCAAGAGCCAAGGCCAGGATGAATTGCGGAGAGAGTTTTTGCAAAAATGCGCGGTGTGACAGGATCTTGTGTTGAAGCCTTTGCAATGACGGGCGAACGTAAGATGAGAGGGGCTAAGAGTGCGAGTACCGTCGGCATGGGGATTGCGCCAGCGAGCAAGACGGCCGTAGCATCGAAGCCCGTAACCATGCACGTCGACGTTTGATCGAGATTGCTTAAAGCGCCAAGCTCGCGCTCAATCAGTCGCCGCAGCGCAGCGCCGTCCCAAGGTGCGAATCCCCGCGCAAGACCCTCTCGTGTTGTTTCGGGTGAAAATCCAGCTGCACTCGGAAGCTCGCCTGCGAGCGTAATGCGTGCTGTACTTTGCGGATCGCGAAATTCATTTAAAAGCGCCATGAGAGATTCGACAATTTTTTGTGTCGGCTGCTCGCATAAATACTGGCGCGCTTCGATTAGATTTCTTTGGATCTCTTCAATTTTAGCGGCGTCCATTTTGATTCCTTGTAAGCAAAGCATCCGCAGCGATGGAGCAGCCGCGTGCTTCGGCTCCGATTTGACGCCCAAGCACCTCAAATCCGTCTGCAATTTTTCGTCCCAGATCGGCTGTTTGCAAAGCGACGATACTGCCCGTGTTGGCGAGATCAAGGATGCGGATTAAACCGACTTTTCCGTCGGATACTTCGAGGCCTGTCTCAGGATCGACACACCAAACGCGTGCCCAAGGTGGTCCGAGTTTGCGCCGTGCTTGTTTTGGAAAAAGAAGATTTGAATCATAAAATTGACTGCCGAGTTCCGTCATGCCGTATTGGTTAACAATGCGTGTCGGGTTAACACCCAAATGTGTTGTTAAAAGCGAGTAAAGTTCTTCGGCAGTGCACTCGCGCGAGCGACCTTTGAATCCACCCGTCTCCATGATGCGCGATCCGGCAGGAAGAGGCAGGCGCAGTTTGCGTTCTTGCAACACATCGAGGAAGTGTACGAAAGAGAAGGCTGTGCCAAGCAGCGCGACGGGGATCGTGCATTCGATGGCTTGCTGCAATGCAGCGATCAAGGCTTCGCTATCGAGCTGACCGTTGCGCAAAAAAAAGCGTGCTTCGGCGAAGTCAAGCTTTGTTGCTGCGGTCGCAAACATATGCGAGAGCGATGAATCCGGCGCTTCGCTTGCATCCGCAGCCAGAAAAAGGGCATGACACTTGCGAGGATCGAGATCAGGAAAAAGATATCGTCGAAATGTTGGAAGTAGCGAAGTCTCATAGAGTTCGAGCGTATCGAGATGAAGTTCACCGCGCTTTGCTGCAGTGGATCCACTGGTGCGAAAGACATGAATCGCTTGTGCAGGCGGAAAGGAGGTCAATCGAAGCGTTTTGAATGCTTCTGTCGGAATGGCCGGAATTTCTTTCCAGTGCTGAATAGATTGGGGAGTTACTCCAAGTCGCTGACAATAATTTGAGTAATATTCACAATTTCTGAATTGAAAGTGAAAGCACTCAAGGCTCAAGGCGTTAAAACGCTCGTCATCGCTTGTCCAAATTTCAGACGAATCTACTTCATGCATCCAAGCAAGGATACGTTCGTCGAGGGTGTGGCGTTGAGAATCGGTTTGCACGGCCATCAGGGGAAGCATCCGATTACGATATCGAGCGCATGCTCAAGGATTTCAGCTTCGATCGAGAGCGGCGGTGTAATGCTCAACACTTGATTTTGATCACCGGACGCAAGCAAAATTACGCCGCGTTCCAGTGCACGCGCGCAGACTTGTAACGCGGTTTCTCCTGAATCGCATTCGATGCCGAGCAAGAGACCCATGCCACGCACATCGCGGACACAAGCATGCTTTCCGACGGAAGCTTGCAATTTTGCGAGTGCTTGCGCGCCGAGTACGGCGGAATTTTCAATCCAGCCTTCCTCACGCAGTGCCTTGATCGAGGCCAGTGCTGCTGCGCAGCCGACGGGATGACCAAGAAAGGTTTGCGTATGAACGGCTTCACCGTGCGAGATGGGCCATGCGTCCATGATTTCTACGCGACCAAGACAAGCGGAAATAGGTATTCCCGAGGCCAGGCCTTTTCCGACGCAAAGTAAATCGGGAATGACTGCTTCGTGTTCGCAAGCAAACCATTTTCCAGTCCGACCAAATCCGGTGTAGACCTCGTCGCAAATCAAGAGCCAGTGATTGCGATCGCAGACTTCACGTAAGGCGCGCAAAAAGCCACGCGGAGGGATGCGTTCGCCACCTCGTCCTTGGATCGGTTCGACGATGACAGCACCGACGGGTTGTGGGCATTTTTGTGCAGCTTCTTCAACACCCTCAATGACTCCAAATTGAGTAAAGACCGTGCGCTGGCGAATTTGGGCAGAGAAGGGTTCGCGAAAAAATGGACGCCACGTTGTGTCAAGCGCTCCGAGGGTGAGTCCGTGATAGGCAGAAGTAAAGGCGATGATGCCTGCGCGCCCGGTTGCAAGTTGCGCAGTCTTGAGCGCGCTCTCGACGGCGTCGGAGCCCGATGATCCGAGGATAGCTTTTGCGGGAATTCCTCCCGGAAAAAGCGCGCAGATGGTTTCAAGAAGCTCAACTTTTTTGAGCGGTGGATCGACGTCGCCCATGGCATGCAAGAGTTCTTGCGCTTGTGTTTGGATTGCTGCGACGACGGCAGGGTGCCGATGCCCCGCATTGGCGACACCAAAGCCGGCGGTGAGATCAATGAAGCGATTTCCGTCGGTGTCCCACACGTTTGAGGCCAAAGCACGTTCCCAAAAAATCGGAGGCGTCGGATCAAGGCATGTGATGTCGCGTGATTCCACGCAAGCGAGTCGCTTTGCGAGCGCGCGCGAACGCGGACCGGGAATTTCGGTGCGAAGTAGCGGAGGTTCGCTGCGTAGTGCATGCGGTTGGATCGTCATGGGAGTTGTCATGGGTTCCGGGATCTTAAAATGCGAACTCAACGTCGGCAAACGCTAACGCGCAGCTTTGCACATGGGTACAATGGGATTATGCCGAAATCGCCTTTGCAAAACATTGCGTCCGCGGGTGCTCCAGACTCTCCCGAGAGAGTGAGTACAGAGACGCGTTGGCGGCTGCGCGCTGCGCGCTTTGCGCTTGGACTCGGCGTTTTGATTTTCGTCGGAAAGTGGATCGCCTATTTTATTACCGGATCGACGGCGGTGTATTCGGATGCCATGGAGTCCGTGGTGAATGTAGCGGCCGGTGTAATGCTTTTGTACAGCTTGCGCGTCGCCGAGCGCCCTGCGGATCATGATCATCCCTACGGACATGGAAAAGTTGAGTTTTTTTCGGCCGGCATGGAAGGGGCGATGATTTGCTTCGCCGCCGTCCTGATTGCTCTCGAGGCTGTGCGCAGTCTCCTCGAACATCGCACCCTCGAAAATCTCGATTTCGGATTTTTGATTTTGATTGTCGCTTCTGTGTGTAATGGTTTGTTGGGTATGTATCTAATTCGCACTGGTCAACGCACTCAGTCGATCGCGCTCATTGCAGATGGAAAGCACCTACTCGTAGATGTGTATACTAGTTTTGCAGTTGTGGGTGGTTTGCTTGCAATTTGGCTCACACAATGGCTTTGGCTCGATCCGCTGATAGCTTTTACGATGAGCGGTTTGATCTTGGTCGAAGGCTGGAAGCTGATGCGCCACGCGATCGGCGGCTTGATGGACGAAGCCGATCCGGATTTGTTGCACCGGCTTGTCGGCGTGCTCGAAGCAAAGCGTGAACCTTGGCATATTGATGTGCACGGCTTGAGGGCTTGGCGTTCTGGGCGTTTGCACCACCTTGATTTGCATCTTTGCTTACCGCGTTACTTTGATATCGAACGCGAACATCAGATCAACGATGCGCTCGAGGCTGTGATTTTTAAAGAATTGGGCGTAGAAGGCGAAGCGATTTTTCACTTCGATCCTTGCCGTCCCCGACAGTGTGCGACTTGTATGATTTTTGATTGCAAGATTCGTAGCGCACCTTTCGAGCAGCGACCTCCGATTACACTTGAAAGTGCCACGCGAGAAGATGAAACCCTTGACGCAGGAATTCCAGTAAGCCAATTGGGTGAGTTGTGACCTTGCAGCGAATGCGTGCTGGCGTTGCCTTGGGTTCAAACCTGGGGGATCGAATTCAATTCTTACGGATGGCG
>CAYRID010000098.1:0-8564 GCA_964424225.1 uncultured Geobacter sp. | reverse complement strand
ACCCTCGCGGCGGATCAAGTGCCCGAGCTAAGGCGCACAGAAGGTCTTACATTTTTTGGTGTCTCTGGAATTATTTCGATTTCGCTTGGCGCCAAAATCAGCGATCAAATCGTGATGAGTTTTGGCTATACGCATTTATTTGTTGCGGCACTTTTCTGTGCAATGTTGTCCTTAGGAATGTGTTTGCTTTTGCGTGATGTACAGCTTGAGCACGTAGGGGCGGAGCGGCGCGGCTTTCGTGCCTCGCTTTTGCAGAGTGATTTGCGACCCATCTGGTTCATCGGCAGTGCATTTGCTTTTGCGCTCGCGGGTACGTTTATGTTTATGAAGACCTTTGTGATGCAGGCCAATTTGAGCAATATGAGCGCATTCTTCACGCCTTATACGCTGGCTGCCGTCGTGCCTCGTTTGTTTTTGGCATGGCTCCCCGAGCGCGTTGGGCCCAAGCGCGTGCTCTTTGGGGCCTTGGGAATTCTTGTGGCAGGACTCATTTTGTTAGCGCGTGTAGCGACGGAAAAAGATTTGCTGTTCGCAGGATGTTTACTAGGACTTGGACACGGATATGTGTTTCCGATTTTAAGTAGCTTGGTTGTGAGTCGTGCACCCGTAGCCGATCGGGGCTCGGCTTTGGCTCTCTTTACGGCGATTATCGAGGTTGGACAGTTGATGGCGGGGCCGACTCTGGGCACGCTGATCGAATACACAGGTTATGCCTTTATGTATCGCACCAATGCCGTATTGCTTTTTGCAAGCGCGGTCGCGTATGGCTTTTGGGATCGTGGTCGCCGTTAAGTCGCAAAGTAAATCAAATATACATAAATAAGCGTTATATCTTTTTGGATTTTGCATACACTCTTGCGTGTGTGGTGGAGTGTGCTGTGCTGGAGACGGTTTAGGGTCTCGGCGGAGGGAGCGGCTCTCCGTCCGGAATGAATTGAAGTGCGCGACCGTTGTTGCGCCAGCGTTGGCCTGTGGGCTTGGGACCGTCGTTGAAGACATGACCTTGGTGGCCGCCACAGCGTGCGCAGTGATATTCCGTGCGCGGCAAAAGCAATTTGGAGTCGGATTTTGTTGCGACGTGACCCGCAATGGGCTGTGTGAAGCTTGGCCAACCGGTCCGACTATCGAATTTGTTGTCGGCATGAAATAAGGGCAAAGCACATGCTGCACACAGAAAAGTGCCAGGGCGTTTTTCGTCGTTGAACGGATGCGAGAAGGGATGTTCCGTCGCTTCTTCGAAGAGAATGGCGTATTGATCGATTGGCAAAATTGCGCGCCATTCTTCTTTTGTTTTGTTGAGGCGCTCAACTGGTTTTTGGCCTGGCATCGCAGCTTGTACTCCTTGCTGAAGGCGACACTTTTTTGTTATTGAAACTTTTTATCGAGACTAGCCGCTTGTGCGCGGTGACGCGTGGAAGTGGCATCGTCGCCAAGCGCCTTTAAGACGATGCTCAACCAGTAGTGTGCTTGCGCATTCTTGGGGTCGAGGGCGATGGCCTTTTCGAGATGCTGGCGTGCCAGCGCATCGTCGGGCGGATTTTTGCGATACAAACACGAGCCAAGTAGCGCGTGGTATTCGCTCTCTTCAGGCCAAAGTTCAATTGCGGGCCGAAAGAAACGGATGGCTTGCTCGAACTGGCCCATTTTGAAAAGCACTTCGCCTTTGCGAAACATGGTCTCAGCGTTGGCGATACGATCGGCATCGTTGATTCCTTGCGCTTTTCCGCTGGCCAGCGCTTCGTCGTATTCCTGGCGCCGCTGTGAATCTGTCAGCGTGGCGTGCGCTTCGGCGATTCGGGCAAAGACAGCACTCGATTCCGTCGAAATCTCGGCGAGTCCATGTTTTGCGAGCACGTCGGGATGATAAATTTTGGCGAGTTGAAAGTACGCTTTTTTGATTTGTGCCGCGCTGTCTTGGCGATTAACATTTAAAAGTGTATAGAAATCGATATGCGTGAGGTTTTTGTGTCGTTCAAGGACGTCTTGGCGCATTTGTTCGGTGGCACTGAGCACGGGCGCGCTGGGTTTTGCTGCGGACGCTTGTGGAGCGCTGGGCTTTGTGGGTTTTGTTTCGGGCTTGGCGTGCGGCTTGGCTTTTGATTTTTCTTCGGGTTTTGGAGCCGTGCTGGTCAGCGAGTCTACGTTTTGCTCGATGACGCGATCTCCGACGAACAATTCGAGCTCGGGCAGTTCGATGCCGTCGAGCGAGTCGGGAATTGCAACGTCGCTTGCACTTGCAATCGCGCTGGCTGCGTCGCTTTGCGCGGACTGTTCTTGCTTGGTCTCGAAGTAATCGAGCGCACCGTAAAGGTCGCAAACCAAGAGGAGCGGCAGTGCTTGCATCGACGTCGCCTTTTCAAGACGCGCACCCAGCGTCGCCGTACCGTCGAAAGAATCGAGATAGCTCGCGAGGTTTTCGGGGAGGGCGAGGCGTTGCAGCAAGGATGCTTTCTTGATGCCAAGCCGTGCATAACGATCAAGGTTTGGTGCGAGCAGCGGCAAAATTTGTTCGGGGCGCCAATGTGCACTCATGCCTTCGAAGATCGTCGGCAGCGGGTCAAAGCGAAAAAGTTTTTCTTCCTGGGACAACACGCGCGAGTCGTCGAGTGTGTAATGGCCCTGTAGCCACGAGAAGCAATCGATCAAGATGTGGCGCATATGTTCGCGAAGAGATGTAACGAGATCTTTGGGTGCGAGCAGCTTGAGTTCGAGAAGCGCTTTTTCTTCCTTGCAGTTTTTTTGCTTGCAGAGTGCGCGCACGCGCTCGTAATCCGGTGTGCTGAGTTTGCCTTGATTCTTGAGGCGCGCACCGAGGCCTAAGTCAGCATTGGGATTGTCAACGATGCTTGGAAAACCACGGTCGAGTAAAACCTCAATGCGTTGAGAGGCGTGGACGAGTTGCAGCTTTCCCGAGAAAGTTTGTTCCGCGAGTCGTATCAGGACGAGCGGCAAGGGCAACACTTCGAAATGGCCTTGGGGAGCAAGCGAATTCATGAGTTTTGGTTTCGGGCAAACTTGCGTTGAGCTTGAGATTTCCAAATTGGTTGTGCAGGAATCGTTTTCTTTTTGCAGCCATCCGATGCGCCATGGCTTGCGAAGATCGACCGCGGAGCGCGGCTAACTCTCGATGAATTCGTAGATATTGAATTTTGAAGCGCTGTGCAGGAAGTGCTCTTTGTCGCGTGCGATGACGGAAAAGAATGCTTGCACGCAATCGGGATCAAACTGAGTGCCGGCGTAGTCACGTAATTCTTGTTCGACACGATCTAGTGTCAGAGCTTTGCGGTATGGGCGATCGCTGGTCATGGCTTCGATCGTATCGGCGATGAGGATGATGCGCGACGGTAGCGGAATCTGATCGCCAGCCAGTTGATCGGGATAGCCGCGACGGGAGCCATCAAACCATTCGTGGTGATGGCGCACATACGGCACGATGTCCGCCAGAGAGGAAATGCTTTCGAGGATTTTGGCGCCGATTTCGGGGTGTCGCTGGATTTCAGCGTATTCTTCCGGCGTAAGCCGTTGAGGTTTGAGCAATGCGTAGTCGCGAATTCCGATCTTGCCCACATCGTGCAGCAAGCCTGCGATATAGACGCGCTCGATGTATTCCTTTGGAAACTGCATTTCGCGTGCGATTTTTGAGGCATACACACCAACGCGTTCCGAATGACCGCGTGTGTATTTGTCCTTCGCGTCGACCGATTCAGCGAGTGCACTGATGGTTTGGATATATGCGTGCCGCAGTTCGTTGTTTTTTTCGTATAACTCTTTCGTGCGCTCGTGAACCAGGCTTTCGAGTGTGCGATTCATGTCTTGCAATTTGAAGTTTTGTTCGCGGGTCACGTGATTGAGTCGTTTGATTTCACCTTTGAGATCGTATTGTTCGATGGCTTGGCGCACGGCCATGCGTAGCTCGTCGTCGTTCCACGGTTTTGTAATCAAGCGATAAACTTGGCCGCGATTGATGGCGTCGACAGCGATTTCCATGTCGGTGTAGCCCGTGAGCATCATGCGCACCGAGCTTGGGTGGCGCTCGCGGACTTGCTCGAGAAAGTCGACGCCCGTCATCGTTGGCATGCGCTGGTCGGACACGACGACTTGCGCTGGATGATCTTGGAGCAGCTTCAGCCCCTCCTCGGGACTGGCCGCAGTGAGCACATCGAGACCCTCGAAACGAAAGAGTCGCCCGAGCGATTTCAAAATATTGGGTTCGTCATCGACGAAGAGAACGGTGTGCTTCATGGTCTCCCTCTTCCTTGCGCTACAGAGCGTACTCCAAGATGCGTGCCAGATTTTGGATGCACTTTTTGCTGCAAAAACAACAAGTTGTAGAAGTGTTCGATTCTAAGGTTGTCTCGAAATCGGGATTTTATTTGTGTACGATTCCGTATTGAAGGGCCGCTGGCTGCTGTATTTTGAAATAGAATTTTCGTTTTTGCGCAACTTTATCGCTAACCTATTGAGATACATCATAAAAAGTATAAAATGCAAAATAGTTTTTTTGATGCATCGCGTGAAGGGATCTCTTCCGCCAGCGTATTCCCAAAATCGAGACTTCTTAAAAATGAGATTTTCTTTGTGGCTCTCGGTTAAGTCCGGCAGGCGAGTTGCGAAATTTGGATTTTGCAGGCGACGAATCCCGCAGGCTAGGCCGCTTGGTTGCGAGAGATTGGATGCGCGAGAAGCAGGACTTGAGTTGCCGGGCGCCGCGCTCAGCCTTGGGCGCCAAGGCGCTCGCGTTGGTAGTTGCCAGACTGTACGTCATTACACCATTTTGTGTTATCGAGGTACCAGCGTACGGTTTGTCGTAGGCCCGACTCAATGTCTTGTTGCGGCTCCCAACCGAGTTCGCGGCGAATTTTCGTTGCGTCAATGGCATAGCGACGATCATGTCCGGGCCGATCTGCAACGAAAGTTTTGAGTGCCGCATAGTTTTCAATTCCTCGCGCACGCAGCATCGGATTTTGTGCTGCCGGGCGTTCGGCTTCCAGCAAGGCGCAGAGCAAGTCGACAACTTCAAGATTGGTGCGTTCGTTCTCTCCGCCGATGTTGTACTTCTCGCCGGGCACACCTTTTTCAAGTGCGAGCAAAATCCCGCGGCAATGATCGTCGACATAGAGCCAGTCGCGCACATTGCCTCCGTCGCCGTAAATTGGCAGAGCTTTGCCTTCGAGTGCATTCAAGATCATGAGTGGAATCAGCTTTTCGGGAAATTGATACGGTCCGTAATTGTTTGAGCAATTCGTGATCACTGTCGCAAGGCCATAGGTCTCGCGATATGCACGCACCAGATGATCGGCACCGGCTTTGGAAGCGGAATAGGGCGAGTTCGGTGCGTAGGCGGTGGTTTCGTGAAACGCGCCGGTGGTGCCGAGCGATCCGTAGACCTCATCGGTCGACACATGCAGGAAGCGAAACATTTCTTTGTCAGTTTCCGGTCGTGTGCGTAAAAAGTTTCGCGCCGCTTCCAGGAGCGTGAACGTTCCGACGAGATTCGTTTGAATGAAAGCCGCTGGGCCGTCGATGGAGCGATCAACATGGGTCTCGGCAGCAAGATTCAAGATTGCGCACGGTGTATGCTCAGCGAAAACACGGGTCATTGCGTGCGCGTCGGCGATGTCGGCTTGCACGAAGGAGAAGCGCGGGTGTTGCGCGACGTCGCGCAAACTTTGCAGATTCCCTGCATAGGTGAGCTTGTCGACCACCACAATGCGTGCGTCATGTTCGCGAAGTGCGATCCGCACCAAATTCGAACCGATGAAACCCGCTCCGCCGGTGATGATCCAAGTTTTCATTTGCGGCCCTTGTGTGGTTGCACGACGACAACGTTGCAGATGCAACGCAGTGTATTTTGTACCGTCGGCGCAAAAAAGGGCTTACCGAATTCGGTAAGCCCTAGAAAGCGGTGGTGGAGCTGATCGGGGTCGAACCGACGACCTCCTGAATGCCATTCAGGCGCTCTCCCAACTGAGCTACAGCCCCATTTGACGAAACCCGGCGCTTCTCTTCGTTTTTGGCTCTTCTTTCTGCGCTTTTTCGGGGAGCGTCCGTGGAAACGCGGGGAACCTAACGTGACGACGTTGGGCTGTCAAAGCGAATTGAAGGATTCGCGTTCTTGTCGTCTTTTCTTTGTTTGCGCACGGTATGGAGTGCCTGTTGTGGTTTCGATCTTGGGTGTGCATTGGCGTTGCTCTTTGCGTTGTGTTGCGGCGAGGGTCTGGCTACCGAATCAGAGAGTGGTAGACTGCGGCCGTTCCTTGGCCGGGGTGGCGGAACGGTAGACGCAGGGGATTCAAAATCCCCCGCTGGCAACAGCGTGTCGGTTCAAATCCGACCCTCGGTACCATCGAAATTCAATCACTGCACGAAACCACCGCACAGAATGTTTCGCACTCGCAACGACTCGCGCGCTTTTGCACGTACTCGATCGCTTATTTCCGACGGTGCGCCGGCAGGCAAAGCGCAGCGTGGCGTCGCTTTGTTTCACGTCGGCCGCAGCGGCAGCACCGTGCTTGGCGATTTGCTGGATCAAAATTCGGCGCTGCACTGGGATGGTGAAATCTATGAGCATGCTTTTCAACGTGTCGAACGCAAGACGGGGCCGCTCTTTTTGCCCTCGAATACATCGCCATTTGAACTTCGCGCACAACCCTGGAGTGCGCTGCTGCCGTCGGATGCACTTGAATATTTGCGCAGGCGCATCGCCCAGACACAAAAAAGAGTTTATGGTTTCGAGGTGAAGTTTTTTCACTTGCGCTTCTTTGGTATGAGCCTTGTGGATTATGTCGAAGGCTTGAAAGGGTTGGGTTTCGATGCTTTCGTGATTTTGAAGCGACGCAATCTTTTGAAAATGGTTGTGTCGAGTCTCGTCGCTGCACAAAGGAAGCAATATCACTTTCGGAATGCACAAGGTGTGCAGCGTCGTTCGATTGTGCTGGATCCCGAAAAAGTGGCAAACGACCGCGAGCAAAAGCCGCTTCTGGAGTTTTTTGAAAAATATGAGGCCATGTTTGCGCTGCTCGAAGAGCTGTTGATTGGCGAACGCATGCTCGAACTGATCTACGAAGATGATTTGCTCGAAGATCCGCAGCATGGCCATCGCAAAGTTTGTGAATTTTTGAAGCTTGAGTGCGGGCAGCCGACGGTGAATTTTGTGCGGAGCACGCCATTCTCACTGCGCGAGATCGTGGTGAATTTCGACGACGTTGTGCGTACATTGCGTGATACGCCGTATGCTTGGATGCTCGACGAGTGAGCGCCATAAGGCTTACGTAGGAGTTGGTGATGTCGGATTCGAAAGCTTTACTCACCGTCGAACAAATTCAGCGCTATCAGCGCCATCTCAATCTGCCACAAGTTGGTGTCGAAGGGCAGCGCAAACTGCTGGACGCACGCGTCCTCTTGATTGGTGCCGGCGGGCTGGGTTGCCCTGCTGCGCAGTATTTGGCTGCGGCGGGCGTAGGGACGCTCGGGCTCGTGGATTTCGATCGCATTGAAATGTCGAACCTGCAGCGTCAAGTGTTATTTCGGACCCTCGACATCGGGCGTCCGAAAGTGCTCGTTGCAAAAGAACGCATTGAGCAATTGAATCCCGATGTCAACGTCGAGGTGCATGATTTGCGCCTTACGGCAGACAATGCACTCGAGATTTTGCGTGGATACGATGTCATTGTCGACGGAACCGATAATTTTTCGACGCGCTATCTCGTTAACGATGCGTGTGTATTTTTGAAAAAACCGAATGTGCATGGTTCGATTTTTCGTTTTGAAGGACAATCGACTCTTTTTTGTGTTGACAATGCACCGTGTTACCGATGCTTGTATCGTGAGCCGCCACCACCGGAACTTGCGCCATCGTGCGCGGAGGGAGGCGTGCTTGGCGTGTTGCCGGGAATGATTGCGATGGTGCAGGCGACGGAGACCATCAAGCTCTTACTTGGTCTTGGACCGTCGCTGGCTGGACGCCTCATTCAATACGATGCACTGGCGATGCGTTTTGCAGAGTTTCGTGTGCCGAAAGATCCCGCGTGTCCGGTTTGTGGGGATGCACCGACGATTACGACGCTGCGTGACCTGGATACTTCGTGTGCGAGTGCAGTACAACAGCCCACGTTTGTAGAATGCAGCGTGCTCGAAGCCAAGCAGCGGCTTTGCGAGCAGAACGTGCTTTTGCTTGATGTGCGCGAACCACACGAGGCTGTGGTGGCGAGTATCGCCGGTGCACACCTGATTCCGCTTGCCCAGCTCCCAGCGCGTCTTGCAGAAATTGAGCAATGGAAAACGCGGCGCGTGCTCGTGCATTGCCATTACGGTGGGCGCAGCGCCAAAGCGTGCAAGATTTTGATCGAGAGCGGCTTTCTGCATGTCGAGAATGTTCAGGGAGGCATTGATGCTTGGGCGCGCGAGATTGATGTGACGATCCGACGGTACTGATGCGAGACGGCGCAGAGTTTGTGCACGCGAAGCAATGCAAAAAAGCGCGGCAGTTTTTGAAAAAGAGCGTAACTTTGCCACAGGAGGTCGAACGCAGATGACACAACTTCGCTGTCTCGTGGTGCGCGGAT
>CAYRID010000097.1:0-8567 GCA_964424225.1 uncultured Geobacter sp. | reverse complement strand
ACGTCTCGGATCGTTGTTGTCGATGATAGTCGCCTTGAGCGAGAACGACACTTTGAAGTGTTGGGCCGGCTTGGCGATACCGTACAAATCGAACTTTGTGCTAGCGGCGATGAAGCTTTGATTGCCTTGGCGCGCGAATCCGCTGATCTTGTGATTTCGGATCTTATGATGCCCGGCATGTCGGGCTTGGAATTGCTCGCGCAGCTTCGGCGCGAGCATCCCCGGACAGAATTGATTTTGATTACGGGCAATGCCTCGGTTGAGACGGCGATTGGTGCCTTGCGCATGGGGGCTGCCGATTACTTGCGCAAGCCAGTTCAAGCCGAGGAACTCGCTTTGGTGGTGACGCGCACATTGGCTCGGCGCCAATTGATTCGCGAGAACGCCCGCTTGCACGAGATGCTAACGGCGATTGAAGCCTGTCGCATTTTTGCGTCATGCGTGACTGCGTCCGAGGTTGAATTTGCAGCTCTTGAAATTCTTGCGAAGGCGCTCGGAGCAAAGCGCGGCTTGGTCTATCGGGCTTCGCCGCGCACGCAGTATGCTGAGGCATTGAGTTTTTACGGATTTACCGACGCTGACGCTGCAAAACTTCGCTCGGCGTTACGCGGCAAGGCGTACTTTGCAAAGCACGATTTCTCAGCGCTTGAAATTCGGATTCAAAGTGCGGTGCACTCACTGTGCGAAAAAGTCGGCATTGCCCTGGCGCCAATTCTGTCGATGCCGCTTGCAGGCAGCGACGGAAACTTCAGCGCAATTTGGGTTGAGGAAGATGCGGCTTCGCCTTTTGACGAGTACACGCTCGAAAAGGCGCGCATTATCGCCGGTAACGCCAACCTTGCGCTTCTCAATGCCGAGCGTTTTCGTCGCGCGCAAGAGAAAGCCTTTCGGGATGATGTGACGGATCTCTACAACGCACGTTATCTCAATGAAGCGTTGCATCGCGAATTGCATCGTGCGGGGCGGTATGGGCAGCCGCTTTCGATTTTATTTCTTGATGTCGATCGTTTTAAACAAGTCAATGATTGCTATGGACACCTCGTGGGTTCGCAGATGTTGCGCGAGATTGCAGAGTTGCTCACGCAGTGCGTGCGCCAGGTCGATACGGTGGTGCGTTTTGGTGGTGATGAGTTTACGATCGTGCTCGTCGATACCGGCCTCGATGGCGCATGCAGTGTTGCTGAGCGCATTCGCCAGGCCATTGAGAAACGCGACTTTTCCGTCGCAGGCGAGCAGTTACTTCATGTTTCGATCAGTATTGGCGTGGCGACGTTTCCGCAGCATGCACAAAGCCAAGAAGTCTTGCTGGATCTCGCCGATCGCGCGATGTACATCGCAAAACGAGACGGGCGCAATCGCACTTGCTCCGCCGACGAAGTGATAAGTTAAAGGTGCGTTTCGCAAACGGGTTTGGTTTGACACTGCGACGCGGCCTCTGCTAAGCATCCGAGCGATTTTCCCTAGATTTTTCGATGAGTTCAACGGATTTTGACATGACAGAAAAGTGTAACGAAGCAGGTGCGAGCGCCGAAGGATCGCGAACCGATTTGCTCGCTCTCGACGGTATGGGGGCGCTGCGCCGCACGCATCGCTGCGGCGAATTGAATGCGAGTGCCGTTGGCAGCGAGGTCATCGTTGCAGGCTGGGTGCATTCCTATCGCAATCACGGTGGAGTGAATTTCATCGATCTTCGCGATCGCACAGGTGTTGTTCAGCTCGTGTTTCGCGCGGAAGTCGAAGCGACCGCCCACGCGAAGGCCGGGCGTTTGCGCTCCGAGTTCGTGGCCATGGTGAAGGGCCGCGTCGAGCGTCGGAGTGAGGAGACCGTCAATCCAAATCTACCGACGGGTGAAGTCGAAATCGTCGTGGCGGATTTGCGAATCCTGAATGCTGCAACACCGCCGCCGTTTCCAATTGAAGAAGAGGCAGGTGCTGAAGAAAGTACGCGATTGCGGCATCGTATTCACGATTTGCGCCGCCCACCCATGCAACGCAATATTGAGTTGCGTCATAAGCTGTATCAATCTGTACGCAAAACTTTGTCGGAACTCGGTTTTCTTGAAATTGAAACGCCAATCTTGACCAAGTCCACACCCGAAGGGGCGCGCGATTTCTTGGTGCCGAGCCGCATTCATCACGGCATGTTTTACGCGCTACCGCAGTCACCACAGATTTTAAAGCAGCTACTTATGATTTCGGGATTCGAGCGTTACTTCCAAATTACACGTTGTTTTCGCGATGAAGACTTGCGCGCTGATCGCCAACCCGAGTTTACGCAAATCGATTTGGAGATGTCGTTCGTTGGTGTCGAAGACGTATTGCATGTACTGGAAGCCGTGACCGTGCGTGGTTTTGCCGAGACGATCGATGTGCATTTGCCGCGTCCGTTTCGCCGCATTGCCTTTGCAGAATGTATGGCGCGGTACGGAGAGGATCGTCCCGATACGCGAATCTTGCTTGAACTCGTCGATCTCACTGACGTATTTCGGTGTAGCGAATTTCGTGCGTTTCGCGCCAACGTCGATGCGGGTGGCATCGTGAAGTGCTTACCGATTCACGATGCGGATGAATTGACACGGAGCGACATCGATCGCCTCGAAGCTTTCGTAAAAAAAGAGCTTGGCGGCAAAGGTTTGGCTTGGATTCGCGTGCGCGAAGACGGCGAGTGGCAGTCGCCGATCGTGAAATTTTTTTCCGACACAGAAAAGAGTCTCGTGTCGGAGCGCACGCAGGCACGTCCGGGAACATTGATTTTCTTTGCGGCGGACAAACCGGCCAAAGCAAATGCGATTTTGGCGCGCCTGCGCAGCGACGTGGGACGCCGGCTCGGTCGCGTTGAAAATCGGCCGTGGGATGTACTTTTCGTAGTGGATTTCCCGCTTTTTGAAGAAGATGAAAACGGGCAGATCGTCTATGCGCACATGCCTTTCGTGGCACCGCTTGAAGAAGATGTTGCGCTGCTCGATACGGAGCCGCTCAAAGTTCGCGCGACGCACTACGATTTGGTCGTGAACGGGGTCGAGCTCGGTTCGGGTAGTTTGCGTAACCATCGCAGCGACGTGCAGCGAAAAATTCTCGAAATTCTCGGCTATCCCAAAGAGCGCGCTGAGCGTTTGTTTGGATTTTTGCTCAACGCTCTTGAAGCCGGCGCTCCGCCACATGGTGGTTTTGCGTTTGGATACGATCGCCTCGTCATGATGCTCACGGGCAGTTCAGGTATCCGCGACGTCATTGCATTTCCAAAAACACAGCGAGGCCAAGACTTGCTGATGGAAGCGCCGTCGGAGGTGACGGCTGAGCAGCTCGCTGAGTTGGGCGTTGCGATTGCGCCGGAGTCGGACGACGCATGAGGGCTCGAAGCCGCACTGCGCTTTTGGGGACTGTGTATTTTGTGCTTGCACTGACAGTCTTGGCGGTGACGCTCGAAACCCATTGCGCGCTTGCGCAAACACCGCCCTCCGCCGATTCCAAAACGGCACCGGTAACGATCCATGTCGTTCGAGCTGGCGAATCGCTTTGGAGTATTGCGGCCCTGAGACTGGGAAATTCGCGGCTTTGGTCGTTTATTTACCGTGCAAATCGCGACCAAATCATGGATCCCGCACAGATCTTCGTCGGACAGCGCTTGAGTATCCCGCAGCTTAGTGAAGAAGAAAAAAAAGCCGCTCTGAGCAGCTCGACGTTGCCGCAAACTTTGAAACCCGTCCTCGCGCTTCCGGCTCCGACCGAAGTGTCGCCTCCGACCAGTACAAATTCGGCAGAAGGCACGGTATTGCCGTCGCCTTCTACAACGACGACGCCATCGACGCCGGAAGCGAACCCTGCGGCTTCGCAGGCGCCCGCAACGCAGTCTCCGTCGGTGCTGCCGACTACGGATTCACCCGCGACGCCCGCAGAACCCAAGCCTGAGCCGCCGTTGTCGAGTGCGCCCGCAGCTGCACCGTAATTCGACGGGCTTGTTTGCATTTCGCGCACGGATTTTTTATAAACTCCCGCCATGACGACTTACACCAAACTCCAAGCTCCAAAATCTGGCGAAAAAATTACTCGGGATGCAAAGGGTAAGCTCATTGTTCCCGCCAATCCAATCATTCCCTTCATTGAAGGCGATGGCACAGGCCCCGATATTTGGGCGGCTTCGGTGCGCGTCATCGATGCGGCGGTAGAAAAAGCCTACGGCGGGCAACGCAAAATTGCGTGGTATGAAATTTATGCCGGCGAGAAGGCCAACGAAGTGTATGGCCCAAATACATGGCTTCCGGAAGATACGACCAAGGCATTGCAGGAATACTCGGTTGGCATCAAGGGTCCGCTCACGACGCCGGTAGGCGGCGGCATTCGATCCATTAATGTGTCGCTGCGCCAAATCCTTGATCTCTATGCCTGCGTGCGTCCGGTCCGTTGGTATAACGGTGTGCCCTCACCGATGAAAGAGCCGGGCAAGCTCAATGTCGTGCTCTTTCGCGAAAACACCGAAGACGTGTATTCGGGAATTGAATTTCCGAAGGGCAGCGCCGAAGCCAAGACGTTGATTGATTTGCTGAACACCCAGTTCAAGAAAAATGTGCGTGCCGATTCGGGCATTGGCGTGAAGCCCATTAGCGAGACGGGTTCGAAGCGCTTGGTGCGTCGCGCCATTCAATACGCCATCGATCATAAACGCCCGAGTGTCACCTTGGTACACAAAGGCAATATCATGAAGTACACCGAAGGTGCCTTTAAGGATTGGGGCTATCAGCTGGCGCGCGATGAATTTGCGCAGCAAACAATCACGGAAGATGAACTTTGGGAGAAGCACGACGGCAAGGTGCCGGCTGGCAAAATTGTGATCAAGGACCGCATCGCCGATGCCATGTTCCAGCAAGTACTGCTTCGCCCCGATGAATACGATGTGATCGCGACGACGAACCTCAACGGCGATTACCTTTCGGACGCTTGTGCGGCGCAGGTCGGCGGGCTTGGCATTGCACCGGGCGCAAACATCGGTGACGAAGTGGCGCTTTTTGAAGCCACGCACGGTACCGCGCCGAAGTATGCGGGCCAAGACAAGGTGAATCCGGGCTCGGTGATCCTTTCTGGTGTCATGATGCTTCAGCACATGGGCTGGAATGAAGCCGGAAGTTTGATCGACAAAGCGATTGAAAAAGCGATTACACAAAAGAAGGTTACGTACGATTTTGAACGCCAGATGGAAGGAGCGACCAAGGTTTCCTGCAGCGGCTTTGGCGACGTACTGATCGAGAACATCAAGAACGCGTAAGAATGACGGGCTCGTTTTTTCAACGGGCCCGTTCGTTTTGCAAGAAATGAGTGAAATGGGCCGGAGAGGCCAGACTGCGGCTTGCATCGCAAGTCGGCCTTGCGGGTAGGTCTGCACGCGAATTGGCGATGTGCAGGCAACCATTCCTGCAAGTCTTGAGCTTGAAAACGGGAGAAGAAAAATGCGAAAGAAAATTGCCCTGATTGGTGGAGGCAACATCGGCGGCGTGATGGCCGAGCAACTCGTTTATCGCGAACTTGGCGATGTAATTCTTTTTGACGTGGTAGAAGGTTTGCCGCAGGGCAAGGCGCTCGACATTGCAGAAGGTACGCCGCTCTTTGACGCCGATGCGTCGATCAAGGGCGCCAATGCGTATGCTGAGATTGCAGGTGCTGATCTCGTCATCATCACTGCGGGTCTTGCGCGCAAGCCGGGAATGTCGCGCGACGATCTCTTGAATACCAATTTGAAAATCATGAAGCAGGTGGCGGAAGGCGTGCGCGAGCACGCACCGAATGCATTCGTGATCGTCGTTTCGAATCCGCTCGATGCAATGGTCTACACTTTCAAGAAAGTGTCAGGCTTCCCGAAAAATCGCGTGATTGGTATGGCCGGCGTGCTTGACTCCGCACGCTTCCGTTCGTTTGTGGCGTGGGAACTTGGCGTTTCGGTGCAAGACGTGACGGCGCTCGTGCTCGGTGGCCACGGCGATACGATGGTGCCGCTCGTGCGCTACTGCACCGTTGCAGGCGTTCCGATCGAACAGATGATTTCAAAAGAGCGCATCAACGCCATTGTTGAACGCACGAAACAAGCAGGCGGCGAAGTCGTGGCTTTGCTCAAGACGGGTTCGGCGTTCGTGTCTCCGGCGGCGTCCGCCATCGAAATGGCCGAAGCGATCTTGAAAGACAAGAAGCGCGTTCTTGCCTGCTGCTGCTTGCTCGAAGGCGAATACGGCATCAACGGTCTTTACGTCGGTGTGCCGTGCGTGCTCGGTGCCAATGGAATGGAGCGCGTGATTGAAGTTGAACTCAATGCGGAAGAGCGAAAGCTCTTTGATGATTCCGTCGAGCATGTGCGCTCGCTCGTGAAGCAGATCGAGATCTAAAACGATGAACGTACACGAATATCAAGCCAAAGAATTGATGCGAGAATACGGCGTTGCGGTGCCGGCGGGCTTCCTCGCCACCACGCCGGAAGAAGCCGAAGCCGCTGCCAAGAAACTTGGCGGCGCAGTCGTGGTGGTGAAGGCGCAGATCCATGCGGGAGGCCGCGGCAAGGGCGGTGGTGTCAAACTCGCGAAATCTCCGTCGGAAGCGAAGACGCTCGCGAGCCAAATCCTCGGCATGAAACTCAAGACGCATCAGACCGGTCCGGAAGGAATGCTCGTGCGCAAGGTGTACGTCGAGGCGGGCTGTGATATTGCGCGCGAACTTTACCTTGGCATCGTGCTCGATCGTGCGACGGAAAAGTTCGCGATCATGGCGTCGACTGAGGGTGGTATGGACATCGAAGAGGTGGCCGCGAAGACGCCCGAGAAAATCCACACCGTGTTCATCGAACCCAATGTTGGATTGCAAGATTACCAAGTGCGCCAAATCGGTTTTGCGCTGGGGCTCGACACGGCGGGCATCGCCACGCTCGGAAAATTCCTGAAAGGTCTGTATCGCCTCTATGTCGAGAAAGATGCCTCGATTGCCGAAATCAATCCGCTCGTCGTTACAAAGACGGGTGAGATTCTCGCTCTCGACGGAAAACTCAACTTCGACGACAACGCGCTTTTCCGACATCCCGAGATCGAAGTGCTGCGCGACAAAGACGAAGAAAATCCGACGGAAGCCGAAGCTTCGGAGTGGGATCTTTCGTACGTCGGACTCGACGGCAATATCGGCTGCATGGTGAATGGTGCGGGTCTTGCGATGGCGACGCTCGATGTGATTGCGCTCCAAGGCGGCACGCCGGCAAACTTTCTCGATGTCGGCGGCGACGCGACAAAGGAACGTGTTGCAAAGGCGTTTAGCCTGATTCTGAGCGATCCCAAGGTGAAGGCGATCCTCGTGAATATTTTCGGTGGCATCGTACGCTGTGATTTGATCGCGGAAGGCATCATTGCAGCAGCAAAGGAGCTGGCCATCCAAGTTCCGGTCGTCGTGCGTTTGCAAGGCACGAACTCGGAGCAGGGACGAAAACTTCTCGATCAATCGGGTCTCAAGTTGATCTCTGCAGAGACGCTGCAAGAAGCTGCCGAGAAGGTCGTGGCGGCTTCGAAGGGAAAGGCATAAACGATGGCGATTCTCTGTGACAAGAACACCAAGGTGATTGTGCAAGGGCTTGGCAAAGTCGGTCAGTTTCACGCCAAGCTTTCGCTTGAATATGGGACGAAGTTCGTCGGTGGCGTAGCCCCCGGCAAGCGTGGACAAACAATTGAAAGCTTGCCGGTTTTCGACACCGTGAAGCAGGCGGTGAACGAGACGGGTGCCAATGCGTCGGTGATTTTCGTTCCGCCGCCGTTCGCGGCCGATGCGATTCTTGAAGCCGTCGATGCGGAAATTCCGCTCGTGGTTTGCATCACCGAGGGAATTCCGGCGCAAGACATGGCGCGCGCGAAGGCGGCACTGCGCGGTAGCAAGACGCGCCTCGTCGGTCCGAATTGCCCGGGGCTCGTGACACCGGGTCAGTGTCGCATCGGCATCATGCCGGCGCGCATTACGCGTCCGGGTCCCGTCGGTGTGGTGTCGCGCTCGGGCACACTCACCTACGAAGCCGTCGATCAGCTTTCAAAACTTGGCATTGGGCAATCGACTTGTATCGGCATCGGTGGCGATCCGGTGATTGGTACGAATTTCATCGACGCGCTCGCGCTCTTTGAAGCCGATCCGGAAACCAAGGCGGTCGTGATGATTGGCGAGATCGGCGGTAGCGCTGAAGAAACCGCAGCCGAGTTCATCAAGGCGAAGATGACGAAGCCCGTGGTTGCGTTCATTGCCGGGCAGCAAGCGCCACCGGGCAAACGCATGGGACACGCCGGTGCGATCATCGCCGGTGGCAAGGGTCGCGCGTCGGATAAAATCGATGCGCTACGCAAAGCAGGCGCCTTCGTTTCGGATTCACCGGCGACGATTGGCGCCACGCTGGCCAAGAATATTTCGTTTTAAGGGGGAAGCGCAAAAGCTCGAAGCCGAAGAAGATGTGGATTGCTGAGTTGGATCAAGCCGTGCAGTCGTGACATAGTTTTGTGGAATCGAAACAATGATGAGACAATGAAGGCGTGTTTACGGCTTCAAAACTCAACGGGGTGTCTTCGCAA
>CAYRID010000096.1:0-8630 GCA_964424225.1 uncultured Geobacter sp. | reverse complement strand
GGAGAAGAAGGTCAGCGGCGGTCGACATATTGAAGTGCAAATTGCTGCAGATCGACACGGAAATGTGGTTGCCTTGGGTTGTCGTGATTGCTCAGTACAGCGTCGACACCAAAAAGTGATCGAAGAAGCTCCGCCGGCAGGATTGACCTCACAGCAACTTCGTGATTTGCAGGAATGTGCGGTGCGCCTTGCAAAACATGTTGGGTATTCGGGCGTAGGGACAGTTGAATTTTTGGTGACGGATCGAGAATTCTTTTTCCTTGAAATGAATCCGCGCCTGCAAGTTGAGCACGGTATCACGGAGGAAATCACCGGTATTGATATTGTGCAATTGCAAGTGAAGATCGGTCGTGGCGAACGGTTGCCGCAAGACTTGCCGCCAATCTCCATAACATCGGAAAGTGTTGCAATTGAAGCGCGTGTTTGTGCAGAAAATCCGGATGCAGGCTTTTTGCCAGCGCCGGGCAAGATTGTGCGTTTCGATCCTGCGCTTGGTCCACGCATTCGCATTGATACGGGTGTCGTGAGTGGCAGTACGGTACCCGCAGCGTTTGATTCTTTGATCGCCAAGGTGATCTCCGTCGGAGATTCACGCAAAGAGGCAATTGGTCGCTTGTCGAGCGCACTTCGCGACTTCGATCTTGTGATTGAAGGTGGTGCCACGAACAAGGGGTATTTGCTTGAGCTTCTCGATGCGGCGGATTATCGCCGTGGTGGTGTAGACACGGGTTGGCTTGATCGCTGGAACGAAACGCGGGCGCCACGAGCCGAGTTCGCGGCGGAAGCGCTCGCAGTCGCTGGTATTCTCGCTTATCAAGATGATCGACAAGTGCATCGTCGGAATTTCTTTTCGGATCCATCGGGTGTGTCGCCAACCAAAGCGCCACCGTCGACGGGTCAGCAGATTGATCTTGCGTATGGTGGTGAGCAATATCGCCTTGAGGTTTTTGCCATCGGTGCGTGGCGCTATCGCGTGCACCTCGATGGAGTCGTGTTGCCGGCCACCTTGCTCGACGAAGGAAAGCACGCTGCGCGAATTTTAATTGGTACGCGACAATTTCGTGTGTTGCATGACATCGGTGACGCAGGTATCCGCGTCGAAGTAGAGGGCTGTGCACATTATTTCGGGCGTCAAACGGCGGGCCAAGTGCGTGCCAGTGCGCCGTCGATCATGGTGGCGGTTCATGTCAAAGCCGGAGATGTCGTGCAGGTGGGGCAGCCGCTTGGTTTGCTCGAAGCAATGAAGATGGAAATTGGTTTTGATGCGCCCGTCGGAGGCATCGTAACCGAAGTGCGCGTGCAAAAGGGTCAGCAGATTGCAGCCGGTGACGTGTTGCTTGTGATCGAACCTGCGAAGGATAAATCGGATAGCGCGCAGTCGCGCAGTCGCTTGCAATTCGAGCCAGAGCGAGATCCGTTATCAACACTTTTTGATGTTGACCCTGCAACGGGAGATCTTGCCACGCCAAATCTAAAAGCGGCTGAAGCAGCTGAAACGCAAATGCGTCGCGTAGCGATTGACGCTACGCATGAAGAAGTGCGGAGACTCGTCCTTGGTTATGACGCGAATCCCAAGCGCGTTGAGCAGCTTGCCGCATTTCTCGAAGCTCCGCTGCCGGCTGATCTTGCGAAAACTTTTCGTTTGGAATTGGCCGAGATTCGTTCAGGTTTGCTGCAATTTGCAGATATCGAGCAGCTTTTCTTCCGTGGGCCACGCGTGTTTAGTTCGGGAGAACTCGGGATGTCGAACAATGCAGGCTTGCGTTTCTTTGTGCGCCGCATGCGTGCCGAGGGTTCTGGTCTCGACGATGAAATTCTCACGTTGATTCGTGAAGCCTTGCAACACTATGGAGTGTCGGACCTCGTTTATCATGAGCGCCTTGAGCGTGCGCTTTTGCGTTTGTTTGCCTCGCAACAAAATCCAATACTGCGTCATCGTGTTGTTGTTGCCGTATTGCGTCGAGTGATGTCGTTGGCGGATTCAGGCGTGGATTTGAGTCAGGATCAGGCGCTGGCGGATGCACTCTCGCGCATTGCGGAAATGCGCGGATTGGTGCCGAACGATCTTGCTGATCTTGCTGCGGATGCGCGGTATACAATTTTCGAAGAGCCAGAAATCGAACGACACGCGAGCAATGTAACGGAGCGGCTTGAGCGTTGGCTCGCTATTTCCGAGAACGATCCTGCAGCACCGCCGGAAGAAGTTTTGCGCGAGCTGGCCATTGCGCCGCGACGAATTTTTCGTCGCGTTGAAGCGTGGCTTTCTGAAGAAGATTTCGTACACCGAACGATTGCCTTGGCGGCGCATCTTTGGCGTTTTTATGCACCACTGAAAGTGAGCGAAGTACGCTCGCGCCTTGTGGAAGAGTTTTGGATTCAACAAGTTCGGCTCGAAGATGGGCGTGTGACACTTGGTTGCGTTGCATCGCAGGCAACGCTCGTTCAGGCCGTACGCGCACTGCAAACTCTTGCGAAAGAAATTTCGAAAGACGATAAAACCTGGCAGCTACATGCTTTTGAACTTTTGCTGCCGACGCAAACGGACGCTGATTTTGACAAGGCGGTGGCTGCGACTGCGCGAGAAGTAGAGTCCGGTTTTTTGGCGCAGCGATTTACACTGAGCGCGATCGTTGCGGGCAATTCTCCCAGACATCACACGTGGCTGAGAAATGACGAAGGCGTCATTTCGATTGCGGATTTGCACGCGATGCATCCCGAAGCAGCGTTACGTGTGGATTTCCAACGCTTGTCGGGCTTTCATCTTGAGCGGATTGCGAGCGCCGACGGAATTTATAGTTTTTATGCTCGCAACAAACAGGTCGCCGAGGACGAACGGATTTTTGTACTTGCCGACGTACGCGGACATGTGTCACCCGATGAGCCCGAAGGTGCGACGCTGATTCCAATTTTCGAGCGAGCTTTCTATTCGGCAACGCGTACGCTACGTGGCATCCTCGGCGAGCGAGATCCCCAGCGACGTTTGCACTGGAATCGAATCGTTCTTTTTGTAGGAAACGAAATTTTTCTCGATCCCAAAATTGCGCAGCGCCTCTCACGAAGCCTCGCACCGGCGACGCGTCACCTAGGTCTTGAGAAAGTGATCGTACGTTTGCGATTGCTTGCTCGTGAAGATGTGACGCGCGCCCCGCAGTCTGTGGAAGTTGTGATCTCGGATCCGACGGGTAGTCGAATGGAAATCAGTTGGCGTGCACCGCGTTCGCGTCCGCTTGCACCGGCGCATGCTTACGAGCGCAAGGTGATGACGGCGCGTGCACGCGGCGTTGTGTATCCATACGAAATCATTCGCATGTTGACGGGAGGTCGTCATCGCGATGAAGCCGAGTTCGATGCGGTTTCTAGCAAATCGCGTTTGCCGGTGGGAAATTTCATTGAATACGACCTCGATCCAACCCAATCCTCGCCGCATGCGATTTCCGTCGAAGGCCGAGCTTACGGCGAGAATCAAAGTGCAATTATCTTTGGCTTGATTTCAACACCGACCAGCAAGATGCCGGAAGGGATGCAGCGCATTTTGATCCTTTCGGATCCGACACGCGGTATGGGAGCGTTGACCAAAGCCGAGTGCGATCGTGTGGTGGCCGCTCTTGATCTCGCCGAGAAACTTTCGCTCCCCGTCGAGTGGTTGCCGGTTTCCAGTGGTGCGCGGATCGCGATGGATAGCGGCACCGAAAATTTGGATGCGACGGCGCAGGTAGTAAAGAGAATCGTGACTTTTACACAAAATGGTGGCGCAATACACATTATTGTGCAGGGTGTCAATGTGGGCGCGCAAAGCTACTGGGACGCCCTTTCGACCATGCTCATGCATACACGCGGTATTCTCGTCATGACGCCGGGTGCTTCGATGGTACTCACGGGGCGGATGGCGCTCGCGGCTTCGGGTTCGGTCACGGCAGAAGACGAGCCTGCGATTGGTGGCTATGAGCGCGTGATGGGTCCGAATGGCCAAGCGCAGTACTACGCAGAAGATCTCGATGATGCCTATCAGATCTTGTATCAGCATTATGAGTTTACGTATGTAGCGCCGGGAGAAGCGGGGCCACGTCGGTTTTCAACACTTGACCCCGTGGAACGCAAAGTGACGGAGTTTTCGTATCCTGCCGATGCAGGAGATGACTTTCGTACCGTCGGAGAAATTTTTGATCCAGAAAAAAACCCTGGCCGCAAGAAGCCGTTTGCAATGCGTTCGGTGATGGCGTCGCTAATCGATCGCGATGGTGGACACCTTGAGCGCTGGCCCAATTGGGGGAGCGCGGAAACGGCCATCGTTTGGGACGCGCATCTTGGTGGGCAGCCGGTGTGTTTGATCGGGATTGAGAGCAAAAATGTGTCACGCTGGGGATATCGCCCGCTGGATGGTCCGGCGGAGTGGAATGGCGGGACACTCTTTCCGCAATCATCGAAGAAGGTCGCGCGCGCAATCAACGCAGCGAGTGGCAATCGTCCGATCATTGTGCTGGCCAATTTGTCGGGCTTTGACGGTTCGCCGGAATCGATGCGCAAGCTGCAACTCGAATACGGTGCAGAAATTGCGCGAGCGGTCGTAAACTTCAAAGGTCCGATTCTCTTCACAGTGGTATCGCGCTATCACGGCGGTGCGTATGTGGTGTTTTCGCAAGCCCTCAATCCCAATCTCAAAGCTTCGGCATTGACAGGTTCGTATGCGTCGGTGATCGGCGGTGGACCGGCGGCGGCAGTGGTTTTCCCGCGCGAGGTGCGCGCGCGTGCCGGCGCCGACCCGCGTGTGGTGAAGCTTCGCGCGGAGACGCGCGCCAATCCGCACTGCGAAGAAAGAGCGCTCGCGCTCGAAGAGTGCATGCGGGAGGTCTTGATTGAAAAGCAAAGTGAAGTTGCACAGGAGTTCGATGCTATTCACAATGTCGAGCGTGCGCTTCGAGTGGGTTCACTCAGTCAAATTCTTGAACCCGATGCGTTGCGTCCGTTTTTGATTGAGCAGTTGCAACGCAGCGAAGTCTGAGTCGACTCGTAAAATCCTTGGTTTTTCAAAGTTTTTATAACCCCGCTCGGGCTTTGGGCGCCTTCGTTTGGCTACATGCCGGCTGTAGGCTAGCTGTGCAGTTGGCTGCAAGTTGGAAGTGGTGCGCTATGCTCGGCTCGCGTCCGGCAAGCCAATTCGAGTTTTCTTTGCATTTCGATTCGTGACTGTCACGATCCAAGAAGCACGCCACTTGCCAACCGACCGTCGATCCGTCGTCGCACACGAGGTCGGTTCGAGGATGAGAGTTTTTGCAGGATTTACGTGATGTTGCTCGTCGATTCCCATTCACGCCAAATGCAGAGCCTTCGGATTTCGGTGACCGATCGCTGCAATTTGCGTTGCTTTTATTGCATCTCGCAAGAGGACATCGAGTGGCTGCCGCGCGCGCATCTCTTGGACTTTGATGAGATTGAGCGCCTGGCGCGGCTCTTTGTGCAAGCGGGCATTCGAAAGATTCGCCTTACGGGGGGTGAACCACTTCTGCGTCGCGACTTGCCGTTGCTCGTCGAACGTCTCGGTAAAATTCCTGATCTTGCCGATCTCGCACTCACGACGAACGGAACGCAGCTCGCTTCTTTGGCGGAGCCGCTTGCAAAAGCAGGGCTTAAGCGCGTGAATATTAGTCTTGATTCTCTGCGTGCAGAGACATTTTTTCGAATGACACGTCGCGATGTACACCAACAGGTGTTAGATGGAATTGCTGCTGCCGAAGCGGCAGGACTTTTACCGATTCGCTTGAACGTCGTGCTCGTGCGCGGCATCAATGACGATGAAATTCTCGATTTTGCACGTTTTGCACGCGAGCGTGCCTACGAAGTGCGCTTTATCGAATTCATGCCGCTTGAACATGGTGAGCGGTGGGGAACGGAAGTGCTCGTTCCAGGGCATGAGGTGCGCGCGAAGATCAATGAAGTTTTTGCGCTCGCTCCCGAAGCAGATCCGGATCCGCATTCGCCCAGTCGCAACTGGGTTTTTCAGGACAGAGCGCCGGGGCAGCTTGGCTTTATCGACAGCGTGACGCAGCCTTTTTGTAGCGCGTGCAATCGCATTCGGCTTACAGCCGACGGAAAACTTCGTACCTGTTTGTTCTCGGTCCAAGAGCATGACTTGCTTGCGCGACTGCGCAGCGGCGCTTTGGATGCAGAGTTACTCGACTTCATGCAGCGTGTTGTGCTCACGAAGGAAAAAAAACACGGCATTACCGATGGGCTCTATGTAAAACCCAAGCGCACGATGTCGGCGATTGGCGGCTAAGTGAGCAAGGACGCAATGCAGAAAAGAAAATCCGACACAATTTTGTTAGAAGGCATTGAGCTTTCAGCGCGACTCGGCGTGAGTGCGCCCGAGCGCGCGATGCGACGACCCGTGCGTTTTGATTTGGAAATTTGGTGCGATTTGCAAGCCGCAGGGCGCAGCGATGCATTGACTGACACCATCGATTATCAAGCGATTTATGACGCTGTTGCGGATGTGGTAGCAAAACAGGAGTTCTGCTTGGTGGAGGCATTGGCGGAGACGTTGGCTGAAGTTTTGTGTGCCCATTTTACGATTGATGGGGTTGCGATTACGGTGCGCAAAGCGAAGCCCGTGGCAGGAGTGCTCGAAACTGCGGGTGTGCGTATTGAACGGTTTGCAACACCGCTGCAGGTCAAATGAGGGAAGCCAATAGAGTAATTTTGCGCAACAATCTACGCGCCAGGACACGCTGTAGCAAAAGATGAAAATCGAAGCTGCAGCATTTTTCTTTGCGCTGGGCAGCCCGAATCAAAGCAGCCAGAGCAGTGATTTTCCAGATTATCCATACTGGGACTTTGGGTTTGTGATGCGAGGGCGATCGAGCAAGTAGGCCTACTCTATTTCGTGTTGGTGTCTGTGTTGTTGATGCCGCTACGTGGTGGCTGCGGCATCAAAGCGCACAGTATTGATGCGGCGAGAGAACGAATCGAGGAGATTGAAAAAATTCATGGAAAAACGAGGACAAAACCAGATCAATGATTGGTTACCGCCCGACAAACCTGCGGTGACACAAACGAATTCTTCGCTCGAAGAGCGCTCGAAAAACGAGAGCATCAAACTTGCTAGCCAAGGTCTTTATTACGTGGGAGACGGATCGAAGCCGCCGCATACTTTTATCGACGAGATTGAAGCGCTTCGGGAAGGCGATAACACGACGATCTCCGACAAAGCGAAAGAAATTTCAAAATTTTTTGGTATCTACCGCCAAAAAGGTCGTAGTGAAACGGGCAAGAAGGGCGAGATCAATTTCTTCATGGTGCGCATTCGTTGCCCGGGCGGAGGTGAACTTACTCCAGCACAATGGGGCGCACTGGACGAGGCTGCGTCACTTTACGGTGACGGCACACTGCGTATTACGTCGCGCCAATCGATTCAGTTTCATCATGTGTTCGGTCCCAAGCTTGCGCCGCTCATTCGGCATTTGAACAAGAACTATCGCAAGGATGGCACGCTGAGCGCATGTGGTGACGTGAATCGCAATGTGATGTGTTCACCCATCGACGGACTTGATCCGCAGCATCAGCCGCGCGCACGCGAACTCGCTCATGAAGTCGCCGAAGCGCTTTCGCCGCGTACTTCGGCGTATTTTCAAGTTTGGGTTTCCGACGAAGCAGGTCGCAATTTGGGTCCGGTGAACAGCGACGAGCCTCTTTACGGCGAGCTCTATTTACCGCGCAAGTTCAAGATCGGTTTTGGGCACGCAACCGACAATCACGCTGATGTGCTTACGCAGGACGTTGGTTTCTTTCCGGTGATCGAAAATGGCGTCGCCGATGGAAAGAAATGGGAGTTGTACTCCGGCGGAGGCATGGGTCTTACACAAAACAATGTCAGCACGGCTCCGTTGCTTGGCTTGTACTTGGGACGCATTCGCCGCGAGCAAGTTGTGGAGGTTTCAAAGGCTCTCCTGACTTTGCAAAAAGAAGAAGGCGAACGCAAAGATCGCAAGTTTGCACGCTGGAAATACACGATTCGTCGCCTTGGTCTTGAGCGCGTGAAGAAAGAGTTGCGCGAACGATTTGGGATTGAACTTGAGGATGGGGAGCCGCAAGTCGTTCCCCCGATCGAGACATATCTTGGTTGGCGTGATGAAGGAAATGGCAAATTTGTGTATGGAATCTCAATTCCATCGGGTCGTCTGCGTGGTGAAGTGCGAAAAGGCATCCGACGCGCAGTCGAAGAATTTGGACTTGGTGTGCGCTTGACGGCGCATCAAAATATTTTGCTTTGCCATATTACTGACCGCGAAGCAGTGCTGAAGGTGCTTGATGCGCACGGTGTTCCTCGAACCGAGTTGCAGTCTGCCGTGCAGCGAAACTCGATGGCTTGCCCGGCGCTTCCGACTTGTGGTCTGGCGATGACGAATGCTGAAGCCGTGATGCCGGAGTACATCGCAGCCATTGAGAAGGCAGGTCTTGGCAACATGGATGTGATGATTCGCATGACAGGGTGTCCGAATAATTGTGTGCGCTCATCTTCGTCGGAGATTGGAATTTATGGTTTTGGTAAGAATGCCCACACAATTTTAGTAGGTGGATCATATTTTGTATTCATCGATTGCCAAATCGTAATTTTCATTCCGGTAATAAACCGT
>CAYRID010000095.1:0-8699 GCA_964424225.1 uncultured Geobacter sp. | reverse complement strand
GTTTGGATCGTATTTTGCTCGGCGCTGAAATCGATAAAAATATGAATCTGTCCTGCGGCAAGGAGCGTGTGAGTATCGCGATCATGGATTTCGCACTCGAACGAGAGAAGGTTTGCAAAACCTGCCGCAGGTTTGGTGCTGACCTCTAAGCGCTGGCCGAGTGGGAAGCTCGGTGTATAAAAATCAGTTCGGCGAGTACCGACGAGAAAGCCGCGCGGTAGCGAGTCGCCGAGGTCGCGGCTCTGTGCGGAGAGTCGCGCATGAACGGCGACACACTGCGCCATGTATTCAATGCCGATCCAAACAGGAATATCTTGCTGAGGATGACGCAAAAAAATGTCATCCGCACGGATCGTACGTTCGCAGAGCGTTTGTTCAGCACTGTGTCGGAGCACGCGATCCAGGAGAACCATGGGGCCGGTGTGTGGAATCAACGCTTTGATTGAAGGAAAATTATTTTGCATTTTTGTCGTCATGGGTTGTGCGCTTTCGCAGTTGACGTCGATCCCTGTGCTGCGCTCGGTGCTGAACGGGATGCGGTTGCGGCCGATTCTTCCCAGTATTCCATGAAGTTATACCACTGATGCGGTGCGCGATAGCAGTACTGTTCGAGTCGCCGTGCATAGTCTTGTGCAAGTTCCGCAATTTTTTGGGGACGCAGGTTGCGCGGCACCTTGACGCCGTCGTAGAAAGGATCGGCAAAAATTTCGTAACTTGCATCGGCCACCCGTAAGCCGGTCGTCATTAAAATTCGAACACCAAGAAGTGTTGCAATCTCAAAAGGGCCACGTGGCAGCAGGACGGTACCGCCGAGAAATTCGACTGCGACGGAATCATGGCGTTGGCCAGGGGCTGGGCGATCAGCAAGCATTGCGACGAGTTCGCCACGTGCGAGACAACTGCGAATTTCGAATCCTGTCTGCATGGAGTTTGGAAGCATTGGGATGACATGCAAACGGCAGTTTGGATCGAGTCGCTCCGAGAAAGAGTTGATGATTTGTGCGTGTGCCGTGAATGTTACGATATTGATGACGACTGCATGTTGCGTTGCAAGGGTGCGCAACATTTCGAAGCTGCCTAGGTGGGATCCGAGCAAAATTCCGCCACGCTTGTTCACGACGAGATCACGCAAGTGTTCGTCGCCGTGCCATAAGAAACGAAACTGTGTTGCTTCGCCCATCCAAACACACATTCGATCGAAGATGGCGATCGAAAACTCGAGAATTTGACGGTAGGTGTCGCGCCAACTTTGTGAGTGCCCCAAGGCGCGACGACCCTCCGGCGTGTAGGCAAGGTGTGCGAAGTAGCTACGTGAGAAGCGACGGATTTGGCGTGAAGTCGTGAAGTAATAAATCGCGATGCCGTGCAAGAAGAAGAGACAAAAGCGTCGCCCGAGCGTGCGGTACAAATAGGCCATGAAGCGGAGTGCAGCGAAAGATCCGTGTTCTTGCAGCGTCGACCAGTCACGTTTTTCGCTCATTGCGGGCCTCGCAGTTTTCGGCCGATCAACACAGGACTGCGTAGGAGCATGCCGAGAAGTAGCATCGCGTGTGTGCGGGCGATACGCAGCGTGTCCTGCCTGTGCCGAAAATGCGAAATGCCACCTTCGTAGTAGCGCACGCGGGTTGGAATATTGCGTACGGGGACGCCTTTCCAAACCATGCGTACACCGAATTCGATATCGAATTCCATGCCGTTTCCGCAAGGATGTTGGCGCAAAAGTTCAACACTACTTCGTGTTGGAATGGCACGGTATCCACAAAGCGGATCATGAATTGCGAAGGAAAGAGTTTCGAGCCAAACCAGAGCTTGCGAAAACTTTCGACCAAAGAGGCGCAGTGCCGGAGCGGACTCGTCGAAGATTGGGCGCCCGCAAAGAAAAAGTTTTGGATCCTCGCGTAGAGCGGCAAGAAACTGGGGTACATCCTCCGCTGCATGTTGGCAATCGGCATCGAGATGAATGGCATGGCTATAGCCAAGTTCCTGCGCAAAGAGATATCCCGTACGCATGGCGACTCCGCGACCACCATTTTGTGGCAGATGCTTGATCGTCACCCAGGAAAAATCTTTTTCAATATCGTCGAGTACGCTACGCGTTGCGGCATCACTCCCATCGTCGATGATGAGACACGGAAGTTTGTAATTTTCAAGCGACGTAACCACGGCACGAATTGTGCTGCCGTGGTTATAAATTGGAATCAAGAGACAAGGTGCAAAATCAGTCACAAGGGTTCTCGTTGCAAGGAGGATTCATTTTTTCGGATCCGGGAGATGGTGTATCTCCGGCGGCAACGACCTCAAACACGAAGCGTCCGGACGAAAAAATTTCATTGGTTTCTTTGGGGTCGTGCAGCTCGAAACTTAGTTTGTCTTTTGAGCGCTTGAGCGAGAGAACGAATTCTTGGCGCGGCAGCAAGAATTTCTTGAACTTAAGTGCCTCGACACGCAGTGGCGCAGACGCATTGCCCCACACGTCGCGTGCGACCGTCATCACCCAATCAAGCTGTACGACGCCAGGAACAATTGGATGCATGGGGAAATGGCCGTCGAAGTACGCCAAATTCTCTGGTACACGACAGTGTGTTATATATCCGTTTTCTGTACGCTGGCTGTACAGGATGATGGGTTGTTTTGCTCCTTGTGCGAAGGCGGAGTCCTCGATTGTCGAAGGGGGGTCTTGGTGCGGCACGGTCGACCTTTCGCGGATCAGAATGTCGGTTTTTTCATCGAACAAGGAGCGCAATGCCTTTGAGGGTACCTTGCCTTGCGCATCTTCGGGAAGCCGGTCTACATAGCGCCACGCGCGCGGCAGCACGATGCGATCAAAGTGGTGTTGTAGGCTGCGGATCAGTTGTTGCGCGAGCGCGCGTCGCCCTGACTGCGCAAGGAAGGTACGTCCAGGCTCGCTGAGCACGGCGACTGCACCAACACGCTGGGTGCCGGAGCGCTCTATGGCCACGAGTGCGACCTCTTGTAGGAGTGGATTTTCGAGCAGGTGTGCTTCCATTTCCGGTAAGGACAATCTTTTTTCGCCGATCTTGACGATGCGATCGGCGCGTCCGAGCAGGCGGAATTGTCCGCCGGGAAGGGTTTCGATGCGGTCGCCCATCTCAAAATAAGTTTGTATTTCGGTGTCGGGTTTTTGTGTAGAGAGGCGCGCAGCGCCATCGAAGCGCTCGTTGTTGCCGCTCTCGGCGCTTGCGAATGCGGATCGCACGCGCAAAAGGCCCGTTGTTTTCGCGCATTCAATGTGAACACCTGGAAGTGTTATCCAATTCGTGGATTGTTCAGTCCCGGATTGTATGCGCCAGGCGACACCTCCCGTCTCTGTAGATCCAAAAATTTCGATCGGCGCTTTGCCGAGCTTGCGAACAAACTCAGTTGTAATATCGGCTGTCAGTGGTCCACCGGACGAAAAGATGGTGTTGCAATTTTTGCGTAGAGCCCTGAGGCCAGACACATCTTTGAGTCGTTTTAAATGCGCAGGAGTTGAAACCAGTGCACAGCTTCGTGCTTGCAACATGCGCGGTAAGATTTCTTCTGGATACAAGAAGCTTTCCAGGCGAAATGGTCGTTGTGTTGCCAATGGCCAGAGCACACGGAACAAAAGACCGTATAGATGTTGATGTGAAGCAGTAGCAAAAATTTGTGTATCGGCTTCGAGATAGGTGCCGAAAACTTTTTCGAGTGTTGCAAGTTCTGTGTCGATATGGCGCACACACTTGAGAACTCGCTTGCGCTGGCCGGTGCTGCCGGAGGTGCAAAGTTCGAGCAACGGTGCATTGAGATCAAGTGTGTGCGCGGTGAAGTGTGCGTCTGCGCTTGTGAGCGATGCCGCCAGCGGATTGAGTGTGGGCAGCGGCGCCGCAAGCTGCACACGATCGCTTAGCAAGCCGACGCAGCCCGGCGCCAATTCTTGCAAAGTTTCACTTTGACCATTGGGCGGCAGAACGGCTACAGCACCGCTTTGGGCCAGTGCGGTGAGCGCGACCGCGAAGGCATAGGGATTTTCGGTAAAGAGCAGCCAGTGTAGCGGCGAGGTTGCACGAGCCGCGTCGTTCGTGGATGCATGAACTCTTTTTAGTGTTGATATCAGCGCTGCAATATCATGTTGAAACCGCGCCCAATCGTAAACGACATCGCATACGATATCCGTGTTGACATTTTTTTGTGTCGATATTGAGCTGTGCAATGCAGGGTGATCTGCACCGTGTACCTTGCCAAGGGCCACGACAGAGTATTGGGAGCGTGGCGTTCGCAGCAGATTTGCAAACATTGCGCTTTATTTGGAGCGGTGCGCGCCTACGTACTCGGCGAGGCTTTGTACGGACATGAAAATTTTGCGGTTTTCTTCGGGATTGTCCTCGATCTTTACGCCGTATTGATTCTCAAGCGCGATCGCCAACTCCAGCGCGTCGATGGAATCAAGCCCTAAGCCTTCGACGAAGAGCGGCTCTTCGCTCTGGATGTCTTCCGGCGTCACATCTTCGAGCATCAAGGAGTGGATGATCAGCTCTTTCAGTTCTTTTTCGAGATCTTCAGAATTTTGCACTCGCCAACCTCTTTGAAAAAATTTCAAACAATGTAGCGGTCAGCTTACGTGCATTGACCGCCGTACTTTGATTCTCATCCAGGTACTCTGCGGGAGAAACTGGATTTAACGCTTCGAGCACGAATTCGCCCGGCTCTTCATAGGGAGTGCTCCAGTTGAGTTCGCGCATTTGCTCCGGATTCTTGCAGTGGATCACCACGGGAAGAATCGGACACTTGGCATGTAGCGCGATATGAGCGGCTCCTCGCTGAAAATCGAGCAATCCGCCCTCTGGGGAGCGCGTGCCTTCCGGGAATAGTACGAGTGTTCTTCCAGCTCGCAAGCGTTCGACGCAAGTCTCGAGCATTTGTCGACTCGAATCGTTAGTGACCCAGTCCACGGAGTCGATCACCAAGCGCAGCGTTGGATTGCGCGCCCATTTCTGTGAAACGAGACAGTCGGCTTGTGGCAATTCGGCAAGGAAGAAGAACACATCGAGGAAGCTCGGGTGGTTGGCAACGATCAGCAATCCACCGTCGGAATGAATACGTTCGAGCCCGACCCAGCGCGCGCGAATCAAGCGAATTCGATACAAGAAGTTGAGGAAGGTTCGGCTGACTTTCTGCAGGTGTGATTGTGCCCAGATCGCGCGTTCGTCGCGATCGCGCGGGCGCCACGGCCAGGGTGGCGCGATCGTGAATGAGAGTTTTACGACGATCAGCGCGAAAAAGCAAAGCCGTCCTACGATGAAGTGGGCAATGGCAATCAGGCGGCCGATGCGTGCGGGGATGTAGGTTTTCGAGGTTCGCTGCATGGTTTCATTCAAACATCGCGTGCAAAATCACAAGGGCGTCGTTGCTGAGGTTTGGCCAGCGACCGCCGTTGTGTTGGATGAAAAAGTCTTCGTGTTGGGTTCCTTTTTATCAAGCATCGAGTGTAGAGGAAAAGCATTTTTCATGGCAGATGGAACGGCAACTTGCCGCTGTTCATAGTATGGTTTGCGCTCGGGCGGGCACGATCGAGGAATATTCCGTCGCCACAGGCGATGGTACCGTGTCCATTTTGTGTATCTGTGTATCTGTTTTGGATTTGAGGTTTGATTGACGATGAGTTCCTCGCTCCAGCCGTCCTCTGCACAAACGCGCGATTTACCGACGAAAGTTTTTGGGCAAGAGATGATGGTGCTTGCGTCGGTGCTCGAGCTTGCTCGCGGTCGCGCGCGAGCGGCCTTGTCAACGAGCGCAGAGTACCGTGCGCACTTGGCCGCTGGGCAGGCGGTGATTGCAAAGCAAATTGATCGGGGCGCATCGGTGTATGGCGTGAACACCGGAGTTGGCGCATCGGTGCAAAATGCAATTCCGGATGATTTGTATCGCGGGTTGCCGCTTAACTTGTTGCGCTTTCACGGCTGTGGCACGGGTCGGATTCTCGCTGCCGACGAAGCCGCCGCCGTGGTAGCAGTGCGTTTGGCTTCTCTTGCACGCGGATTTTCGGGTGTACGCGAGTTGGTGTTGCAGCGTTTGTGTGATTTTTTGAATTTTCGCCTTTTGCCTTGTATCCCGGCCGAAGGCTCAGTGGGGGCGAGTGGCGATCTCACGCCCCTTTCGTATCTCGCAGCAGCTCTCGTCGGAGAGCGCGAGGTGACACTCGAAGGTGTCGAAATGTCGGCAGCGCAAGCACATGCAAAGCTTGGGATCGAGCCGCTCGTTCTCAACCCCAAGGAGAGTCTCGCGATCATGAACGGGACCAGCATGATGGCGGGGCTTGGCTGTTTGGCGTATGCACGCGCGCAGCGCATTGCGCGTTTTTCGACGGCGCTTACAGCGATGGCCGTCGATGTCATGCACGGCAATCCTACGCATTTCGACGTACGAATTTTTGAGCTGAAGCCACATCCGGGGCAAATCACTTGTGCGAGCTGGTTGCGCGAAGATCTTGCAGGCATTGAAGAGCGCAAGCCTGCACGTTTGCAAGATCGTTATTCGCTGCGTTGTGCGCCGCACATCATTGGTGTGTTGCTCGATGCTTTGACCGCGACGGCACAGACGCTTGAGATTGAAGTCAATAGCGTGAACGACAATCCGATCATCTTGCCCGACACCGGCGAAATTTTGCACGGCGGTAATTTTTATGGTGGGCATCTTTGCTTTGCGTTCGACGGTGTGAAGGCAGCGCTTGCGAATGTTGCGGAGCTACTTGAGCGTCAGTTGATCTTGCTCTGCATACCCGAGACGAGCGATGGACTTCCTGAAAATTTGGTGGCGGTTGAAGGACCTGAACGCGTGCTGCACCACGGTTTCAAGGCGATGCAGATTACGGCGTCGGCGCTCGTGGCGGAGGCGCTAAAGCTTGCAAGCCCGGCCAGTGTGTTTAGTCGCAGCACGGAATCGCATAACCAAGACAAGGTGAGCATGGGCCCGATTGCAGTGCGCGAGTGCTTGCGAATTCTCGATCTCGTCGAGACGGTTGCGGCGATTCACGCGCTCGCCCTTTGTCAGGCTTTTGATTTGCGTCGCGATGCCGAGTGCGCGCTTCGTGCGAGCGCACTGCATTCGGCAATTCGCAAAACGGTGTCCGGTTGTGCCACAGATCGGCGGCAAGACTTGGACATTGACGCCGTGCTCGCGCTGTATCGCGACGGAGAATTGCCGATCGGCACGCCGAGTGAATGATGAACGAGCGCTTGTGCGAAACTTCGATCGAATTCGAAATTCCGTTTCACGACGTTGATATGACGCTCGTCGTCTGGCACGGGCATTACTACAAATACTTCGAACTCGCACGCACGGCCTTGCTTCGCAAATACAATCTTGATGAGGGCAGCGACCTCATCGGCGTGAAGTACGGCTTTTTCGTCGTCGAGAGCAAGTGTCGCCATATTTCTCCGTTGAAGTATGGCGATCGCGCACGCGTCACAGCGTGGATTCACGAAACGGAGCGTCGCTTGTTGATTTCTTATGACATGCACAACCTGACGCGTGCGCGGCGGGCAGCGCGTGCGCATACCATCCTCGTGACGGTCAATATGCAGGGCAAGCTTTTGATGGAGACCCCCGATGAGATCGTTCGTCGCATTTTTGCGTAGCCGACTTTGGCTCAGCGTTTGGCTTGGAATGCAGTGGATCGCACTGGTCCCGACGGCGCTTGCCGAAGCACCGCATCCGGAAACACTGACGATTGAAGTCTTGATGCACCACTTTGCGACGACGCACGGTGTGCGGGCTGAGTTCGAGGAGCGCAAGCAGATGGCGCTTTTGCAAGAGCCCGTGGTGAGTCGTGGCGTTTTGTATTTTGTACCGCCGGCGAAAATGGCCAGGCTCGTGCGCGAGCCGCTCGCATCAAGTTTGATTATCGACAATGACAAACTTTTGTTTCAGGATGAACTTGGTGCAGAAGAGATGTCACTCGCAGAGCGCCCCGAGGCGCGTGAGCTTGTCAGTCACTTTTTAGTGTTATTTCAAGGCGATTTGCCGGCACTGCGAAAAAAGTATGATGTTTCTTTTGAAGCGCAGGCAGGGCAATGGAAGCTTCTGCTTCGGCCGCGCACGTTTCCGGCGAAGTCGTTTATCGAATCGGTCCAGATGGTGGGCAATGATCGCGCGCTCCTTGCAATGACTTTGCTTGAAACGGATGGCGATCGCACCGATACGACGTTTTCGAGCGTCGAGGTCGATCGTACTTTTTCGGCGGAGGAGCTTGCGAAAGTATTTTCCGCCGCTTCGATGTCTGCGCTATCCGATTTTGCTGCGTCGGCACAAAAAGCAACGAGTGAAAAGCCGTGAGTCTGTGGTCGAAGCGATGGGTTCAAGTGGCTTTCGTGGCTGTTGTCGTGGGCATGGTCGTGTATTGCGCGACGCATATGCGCCTTGATTCCGATATCACCAAATTTATGCCGGGCGGACAAGAAACGCCGCTTTCGTCGCTTGCGATGCGCCTCGTTGATTCCGAGCTCAGTCGCACGATGATTCTTACCGTCGGAAGTGAGGATCTCGATGCCGCGGTGGCTGCAGTGCGAATGCTTGCAGAGGAGTTGAAGCAACACCCTGAGGTGTCATGGGTGAAGATGGGCATTGATGCAGATGCGATGCGGGCGATGTATGAAATTTATTATCCGCGCCGATTTTATTTCGTGTCCGATCGGCCAAACGAGGAAATTCCAGAGCGCCTC
>CAYRID010000094.1:0-8824 GCA_964424225.1 uncultured Geobacter sp. | reverse complement strand
ATCGAGCGCCCTCATCGCATAGCGTAATCTTTTGTTTGAACGATGTTTGATCGAATTTCGTTGTGTTATATAATAAGTTAAATAAGAATAAAATAGTTAGTGTCGAAAGGAATTGATGCTTGAAGTAGAATCCGAACGCAAGCAAGCCGAAGGCAAAGCCAAACAACAGCGCGAAAACTTTCATCTCAAAGTCAAATCCAATGACCAATGATCTCCTACACTTTGCCGCCGCATTTTTGCGTCATGAGCTTTCCAACGAAAGCCTAATCAAACTTGGTATCGTCGAAGCCGAACGCTTTCGACTCTTGGCGCGCAAATTCGACTCCTTCGGATTTTCTGCAGAGCGCGCTGTCGATTGCGAATTTTGGGCTACCGTTTTTGCAAGCCCCCGTCCCGATGCCTCCGTCGAGGGGTTTCACACGCTCGCCGCGACGGTCAATCCCGCACTGAATCCGCGCTCGCACGAAAGTCGACGATTGCTGCGAATCCTCGGCAGTTCGGATTATCTCGCTCGAAAAATTCTGGCCCACCCTGCATACATCGAAACACTACGCCACGACAACCTTTCCGCTTCGCGCGCCGCGACTGCCATCTCGGAACTCCTTGCGCGCGAGACCAACCTGGAAGCGATCAGCGCAGGACTACGACGCATTCGTTACACTGAAATGCTTCGCATCACCGCTAGAGATCTCGAAGGCGCTCCAGTCCAGGAAACTGCAGCCGAAATTTCGCATCTGGCAGACCTCTGCTTGCAGGGTGGCTTACAAGCACTCGACGTGAAATTTGGCCCTACTCCACTTTGCACAATAGCGATGGGCAAGCTTGGCGGTTACGAAGTCAACTACTCCTCCGATATCGATCTCATTTTTGTGTATGATTCCGAAGCAAGATTCGATACGGCACTCCATGAAATTTGTACGCGCAAAGTAGCTGCGCTGCGTTCGCTGCTCAGCGATCCAACGGAAGAAGGTTTCGTTTTTCGCGTCGATCTCGACTTGCGACCCGACGGTCGCGTAGGCCCTCTCGCAAGCTCACTTCCAGCGCTTCTTGAATGGTATGAGGCTCACGGCCAAGAATGGGAACGAATCGCCTGGGTGCGCGCGCGCCCGTGTGCTGGCGATCTTGCACTCGGTCAACAAGTATTGCAAGAATTACGCCCTTTTGTGTATCCCAAAACACACTCCTATGATGTCATTCAAGAAGCTCTACGCATCAAAAAACGCATCGAAGAAGAGGCAAAGCGCCAAGAATCCGATGTGAAGCGCTGTAGTGGGGGCATCCGCGAAGCAGAATTTTTCGTTCAAACCTTTCAACTGCTCTACGGCGGGCGGATCGCCGCACTGCGCTGCACCAACACCGCCGAAGCGCTGTCTGCGCTGGTCGCAAACGAATTTTTGTCGGAAGCACTCGCAAACTCTTTGCTCGAGTCCTACCGTTTTTTGCGTAGTCTTGAACATCGCATCCAAATGGAAAGCGATCGTCAAACCCACCACTTGCCCGAAGATCGCGCCAGCCTGCTACGTCTGGCGCGACGTATGAATTATCTCGATCTCAATTCCGAAAGTGCGATTGAGCGTCTGCTCCGTGACTTCCAAAAGGTTCGTCAACGTATCCGTGGACCCTTTGCGACGCTCCTTGAAGAAGCCAAGCCGGATCGCGCTTCGGGAGTTTCGGCTTGGACCAGCGCTTGCCGAACACAAAAAAGTTTCGCCGACGCTATCGTCACGGCTGCGCCCGAAGCCCTGCGCGAACGCGTACGCCCCGCCGCCGAACGCGTCGCCGAGCGCGTCTTTGCGCACTGCCCTGAAGAAGCACGCTCTCTCGGTTACAGCCCTGATGCCGCACGCACGCTCGCGCTCTTCTTCGCAGGCGATCACGACTTGGCCATGCACATTGCACGACGTCCATGGCTTTTGCGCGCTTTTCGCGCCAAAGAAGTACGCGTTGAGGACGCCGAGGCCGAGTTGCAGGCCTCGACACAGGACCTTGATGACGTTGAAGCAGTTCTCGACGCGCTGCGTATCACGCGACAAGACTCTTTCGTTGGAATCGGCGCGGCGCAAATTGCTGGCATCATGACCCAAGAAGAAGTCGAACACGCACTCACGGAAACTGCTGAAACAATTTTGCGTCGTGCTTCAATCTTAGCTCGTCGCCATGTGCAACGCTTAACGGGGCCTCCCGTCAATGCCGAAGGCGCTATCCCTTTCGCAATTCTCGGTTGCGGCAAACTCGGCGCTCACGAAATGTCTTTTCATTCGGATCTGGATCTCGTTTTCGTATACGGCGGCGAAGGCACCACTGAAGGCGGAACCAAACCAATGGAAAGCCAGGAACATTTCGTCAAAGTTGCACAACGCCTGATTTCACATCTCGTCACACCGACAGGAGCTGGACGTGCGTATGCCATCGACACGCGTTTGCGTCCGTCTGGAAATGCTGGAATGTTAGTGGTCAGCTACGATGCATTTCGCAAATACCACGAACAACAAGCGCAAATTTGGGAAGCGCAAGCTTTGTTGCGTACTCGACCCGTAGCCGGCGATCTCAAATTCGGAAAACGCCTACTCGCTCTCAAGCAGGAAATCCTATTTGCCCAACCTCCGCGGTCTGACTTGGCAAGTGAAATCTTGCGTATGCGCGAACGAATGCAAAACGAGCTTTGTACATCCGATGCAACACACCTCGATCTCAAGCTCGACGCTGGCGGTATCGTCGATGCTGAGTTCCTCGCGCAGTTTCTTGCCTTACGCTGGGGACATGAACGAGCCGACGTTCGCCAAGCCAAAACAACGCGCGCATTGCATGCGGCGAACGCAGCGCAGCTCGCGACCGGACTCGACGAAATATGCAAAGCGTACCTTTGGCTGCGCCAAGCAGAAGCGCTGTATCGTTTGTTTTCGGGGCACGCGCACTCGACACTTGATCTCGCCTCACACCTTACGCTTGCAGTCGCAGAGACCTTGCACTGCGGCAGTGTCGCAGAGTTCGAGGAACGCACGCGCAGTGCCATGCATAAAATCCACACCGCTTTTCAACAAATTGTCGTGTAATCGCGATGCGATCCGAAACGGGTCGCCGCGTCAATCTCCCTTCGCAGCGCTATTCATTGGGATGTTATCGATTGAAAACTTTTGTATGCGTAGAGGTTGGTGTATGCGCCGCCGCCGCGAAACGCACCGTAAACTCCGAATCGTCACCAAAAATTTTGATTGGAACCCAGCCCGACACTTGCGACATTCGCATCACGCTTGGCGCCATGGCACCCGTCGGATCAATCACCCAAGGATCCTGATCCGCCTCAAACCAAAGTGTCACCATATGGTGTTGCTTATCCAATTTGCGATAAACGATCGCTCGAAATACTTCTGTGTCAGAAAATCCTAGATCGCGCAACGTGCGATACGCCAACAACTCAAGCCCATCACAATCATCGCCATTTTGGCGCAAGGTATCTTCCAGAGTCGCCCAGTGATCCGTCGGTCCGTCGTCGATGTAATGCCTCTTGGCAACCGCTTGAATCCAGCTAGCAACATCGCGCACGATCGCGCGTTTTTGCTGGTTGTGAAATGCGAGATACTGCGCACGCAAATCGCCGTCGTGCCGATTTCCCTCCCCCACCGACACGGCGCCCGGCTCCGACACCGACGGAGACTGCACGCTTTGCCTCAAGCTGGAACCAAGTCTCTCGCGTGACTGCCAGTCTTCAATCTTCGCGGACCAGGGATCGTGCGGGCTTGGCACCGAAAAAAAATCATAGTGGAGCGCAAGATGCTCAAAGCCGATGCAGCTGCACAAAGCCAGCGCAACGACGCCGGCAAGCAGGCGCTTGCGCGATGCATTCTGGGGGGTTGAGTTTTGCATTTCCTAGTTGCCATCGACCCATTGCTCGGAAGAATTGAGCCGAAGTCGCCGGCGCGAAGGACAAAAGGTCAACAATCCCAAAAGAGCGACTCACAAAAACCCATCTGCAAAAAGCGAGTTTCAACTTTCAATTGCCGGTTGGTGTCGAAAAAAAAATTCGCGCGAAAATGTGCGCCAACAAAACAAAACGCGCAGCAAACAGAGCACAAGGTGCAGTTTGCTGCGCGCCAAATTGCGCTTTTCGATCCGAAGATCAGCCCGGGAAAACACCGTGACGAACAAGGAAAAAATAAATTACGAAGAAAGCCGCAAGCGCCGGAATACCGCCCAGCACATACAGCACACCGGTTAGATCCAAGCGCGGCTCTCCAGGAAGTTTGCCGTTTGCATCGGTTTCGCCGTGATGAGAATCCGGATTGTGTTGCGACATCCAAGCACTCCTTTGTTGAATTGCGCGCAGATTAGCGGGCTCTCTATCAATCGTCGAGAAAAATTTTCTTGGAAATTCGCACGGTGAATCAAACTGGGATGACATACTGCGCAGGGAGAAAAGCGTGTCGATCCGTCGCAAGCTCGCCATCGTCGCCGGCATATATCTGATTGAAGGTTTTCCGATGGGCATGGCAGCGGATGTCTGGCCTATTTATTTGCGCATGCACGGCGCAAGCCTACCGGAGATCGGTCGCGTCGCTGGTCTATCCATTGCGTGGACGCTGAAATTTCTTTGGTCACCGCTCATCGGTCGTTTTGGAATTTATCGCTACTGGGTCGCTGCGGCGCTCGTCGCCATGGCGCTTGCTCTACTCGCCGTCGGCAGCACAACGCCACAGCCCATGTCGAGCTTCTTGTTCACGGCGTTTGCAATTTATTGTTTGGCCTCGGCAACGCAAGACATCGCGATTGATGCCTACGCAATCGGCCTGACTGCGCACGGCGAAGAAGGCCCAATCAACGGCATGAAGGCCTCGGCCTATCGCATCGGAGCCCTACTCAGCGGCGCAGCGCTCTTGTATCTGCCGGAGCGGATCGGTTGGCGATCAACATTTCACGTCGCCGCCATCTTGACCCTACTCATGTTTGTGTCTGTCCTGCAACTTCCTGCCGTACCGCATGGTAACACTTCTTTGCCGGCCATGGCACACGCCTTGCGAAGCTGGGGACGCCGACCTGCGCTCTGGTCAATGCTGGGATTTGTGTTTTTGTATCGACTCGGCGATCTCAGCATGGGACCGATGATCAAACCTCTTTGGGTCGATCGCGGGTATACACCCGAACGGATCGCTGACATCACAGTCACGCTGGGCACTGCCCTGATCATTGCAGGTGCTACCGTCGGTGGATTTATCATGCAACGCATCGGAATGCGTCGTGCGCTCTTGGTCCTAGGAGCCTGTGCGCTGGGCTCGAACTTCGTCTATGCCGCAGCAGCGGCTTTCCCGCAGACGGGCATTCTAGGCCTTGTGACAGCATCGGCTTTCGAGTCTTTTTCGGCAGGCCTTGGCTCAATGGCCTTCATGTCGTTTCTCATGCGCATTTGCGACAAGGAACACGCCGCTGTGCAATATGCTTTTCTGACTGCACTCGCAAGCTCCGGGCGGATTCTCAATTTTGTGTCGGGGAATCTAACCGAAACCATAGGCTACGCATCTTATTTTGCCTTCACCGGCCTGCTCGCCCTCCCTAGCCTTATGTTGATTGCACAGCTTCAGGGTTGGATCTCCGCCTCCGAAGCCTGCGTCGGGGATGTCGAATCCGACACTTCTGCGTGACGCCAATTTTCTGGGACTTCCGCCAGATTGGCTTCCACGATCAAATCGCGAAGATGCTTTTCAGCACGGGCCACCTCGCCGCGATTGCGCTTGATTTCTTGGCGCAACTGAAAGTTGGCCGTGCCTTCTGTGCTCGCTGGTAACCCCGGCGGTGCAGCCTTCCAGCCCTCACCACTCGCCGCCTCTTCCATCGCCCTTTGCGACTTTGCGAGCGCCTCTTTCGCAGCCGCAAGCGCCTGTTCCGCCAGCGCAAAGCGATCGATCCATTCAATGCGCGTCAATCCTCCGCGCCGCTCAGCACTCGCCCCGAATCCCTTCGGCAGAGTCAGCAATTGATCCATTTCCACGGGCTCTGCCGCGTTTGACATTTTCGCAAAAATCAAAATCGGACAGAAAACCGCCACAAAAAGCACTGTGCGGACCAAACCTCGTTCTCTTCGTTGCGCAAACGGGACTCTCTTCACTTCGTTTTGCACAGGAAACCTCCAACTCTCTTCAAAACTCTTCAAAACCACTTCGAAATATGCGCCTCGGACGCAAACAAAACTTGAATTCTTCGCCTTCGAGTTCAAGCCACCAACGAAAACGCCGATATGGGACGGGAGGTTTGCGCGCTTCATCGCATCTCTTATCAGCCCCAGGAGGGTTTTTTAGCCAATGGATCAGGAGAAGCTACACCGACTGCTGCGTCTGGGCATCGAAAAAGGTGCTTCGGACATTCACTTCCAAGTCGGCAATCTACCGCTGTATCGCTTCCACGGCGAACTCGTCGAGCTTCGCTACAAAGTACTTACGCCGGAGGACACGGAAGTCATCGCTCGACTCTTGCTCGAGTATGCCCTCAACGACGTTCCCGAAGATTTCAATGAAATTGATCTGGCGTACGAACTCGAAAACGAAGGACGCTTTCGCGTCAATATTTCGCGCCAACGACGTCATTACAATATTGTGTTGCGCGTCATCCCGCTGCAAATCAAAAGTTTTGAAGAACTCAACTTACCGTCGATCCTGCGTGATATCGCCAACATTCGTCGCGGCTATGTATTGATCACGGGCGCAACGGGTAACGGAAAATCGACGACACTTGCCGCAATGATCAATGAAATCAATCGCCTGCGCAAAGCCAAGATCGTCACGATCGAAGATCCAATCGAGTTCATCTTCTCGCACGACAAAAGCATCTTCGCACAACGCGAAATCGGCACCGACACCGCGTCGTTTCCTGATGCGCTTCGCGCAGCACTACGCCAAGATCCCGATGTAATCATGGTCGGCGAGATTCGAGATCACGAAACGGTCGACACTTCGCTGAAAGCGGCAGAAACCGGACATCTCGTTTTTGCGTCGATCCACACTTCGGACGTCGCCTCGACGATCGGACGCTTGGTGTCGTTTTATCCGTCGGAGGAGCAGCTTGCCGTCCGCGCACGGCTTGCCGAAAACTTGAAGGCGATCGTTTCGCTTCGGCTCTTGATCAACAAGAAACAAACCGGTCGTGTTCCGGCGGCGGAAGTCATGCGCTCCAATCGCACGATCCAAGAGTGCATCAAAGATCCCGCGCGCACCGCAGAACTCACCGAGTATCTTGCACGCTCACGAAATGATGGAATGCAATCGTTTGATCAACATCTTTTGGATTTGTTGCGCGCAAATAAAATTTCTGTGGAAACCGCCTTTGCGGCAGCATCGAATCCTGCTGACTTTCAAACCAAGCTTGCCCTCGAAGGATCTGCCATCGAAGAAGCGCCCACTCCGGGCAAACAACAGATGGATCCCTTTGAGATCGAGTCCGACACACGCTTCTAATGCGCGGAGGCCCGGTGGGCAACAGCGAATCTGATTCTCTTTCTCAGTTGCAGTCCGATCTTTCTTTGGCCTTGCGCACCGCAGCGTCGCAAGCGGCCGATTTCGTCGGAGGAGGCCTCGCACTCATCTTCACTGCAAACGACGCGGAAGACGGCAGCTTTCCTCTCCGATCCGCCGCAGGCTTCGCAACTCCGCAAGCCGCACGCGCCGCGACACCGTCGTTACTGCCACATATCAACGACGCCGTACGACTCGGCAGTGCGAAAAATTTTGAACCCATCGCAGAACTGGGCACAAAAGCACTTGGCGGCGTCATCGTCATCCCGCTGGCTTTTCACACGCAATCTCTCGGCGCACTCGTCGTTACGTTTCCTGAAAAACTCGACAGCAGGAAGCTGCCAACGCTGCAATCTCTCGCCAGTCAAATCGCTTTGCGTCTCGATCATTATCGTGTGTCCAAGAAAGTGCACGATCTCGAACATCTCGTTACAAAACAAAGTCAATCCACCGACGATAAAAGTGACGAGATCCTCAAACTTTCCGAAGCGCTCTTTGCGCAAGACATCGAGCTTCTACAAAGCAACGAAAAACTCGGCAAAATCGAAAAACTCAAAAACGATTTCATCGAAAAGATGTCACGCGAGTTGCGCACGCCCCTCAACAGCATCATTGAAGCCATCATTTCGGTGCTCGCCAACGACAACGAGTCTCTCGCAGAAAACAGCAAGATTGCACTGCGATCCGCCCTTGATGATGGCACGGCGTTCTTGCGCACATTGCAAAACATTCTCGACCTTTGGCGGATTAAACAAGGCGAAATGCCCGTCGAAATTCAAGAGATCAATTTTCGCGAAGTTGTCGACGAAGCTATCTTTAGCGTGCAAGACACGCTCGGCGACAAGCCCGTCACCATCGAAAAAGAATTCGTCGAATTTTTTCCAAAAATTCGCACCGACTTAGCGAAGATCAATCAGATCCTCTTCCTCTTGCTCGATAACGCCGCAAAGTTCACACCCAGCGGACAAATTCGCATCAAAGCACATGTACAAGACGGGCAACTGACTTGCGCAATCTCGGATACAGGAATCGGCATTTGCCAGGACGATCAGCAGTACATCTTCGACGAGTTCTATCAAGTCGATGAACTCAACTCGACGAAGTATCGCGGTTCGGGGCTTGGCCTTGCGCTCGTAAAAGATCTCTTGGTGCTTCTCGACGGAGAAATCTCCGTGCAAAGTGAAATCGGGCAAGGCTCGACGTTCCAGTTCTCGGTTCCGGTACAAATCATCGGATAGACGAGTTGCCCGCACCGACGCCACAAGGCAAGAGCAAAAAGAAAGGACCCGCTTTTTTCAAAACGGGTCCTTTCTTTTGAACATCTTCAC
>CAYRID010000093.1:0-8826 GCA_964424225.1 uncultured Geobacter sp. | reverse complement strand
TTGGTTTGGGCGTATCGCCTAATCAAGAATTTTTTTTATCTCGTGGTGTTAGCGCTGCCGTCGGTGATTTCGCTTCGACAGCGCGATCGTTGGCAAGCAAGCGTTGCCGTTTTTGCTTGGCATTTTGCAGGTTGCCCAGCCGACGCGGGCTTGCGGACGGCGCGTTTGCCGACTCGCTCCTCTGCGCGCGGTGCGGTGCAAAAGGAAGAGTAGCCGCCAACGGGCTGCAGACTGCTGCGAGTGCAGCGGCACAAAATGCAGCAAAAGCGTAAGGTAGAGGGTCTTCGTTTGTAGAGAAGAAGTCATCAGAGTGCTGTGAAACAATTTTGCGTAGAATCGTTTTCCGCATTGTGTGATGAGATCGTATTGCTGCGAAGCATGTGGACAGGAGGCAAGAGACGATGTCCGAGTTTGACCGAGGGCGTCTTGAAAAAATGATCGACTCGTTTGCGCAGCTGCGATTGCTTGTCGTAGGCGATTTGATGTTGGACGAGTACATCGCGGGCGACGTAGAGCGCATTAGCCCGGAGGCGCCGGTGCCGGTGGTCCATGTGCGCAGCGAATCGATTGCTCTTGGCGGCGCCGGAAACGTCGTGCGCAGTATTGTGGCAATGGGTGCGAAGGCTGACTTGAGTGCTGTGGTGGGTGATGATCGCGCAGGGCAGCAAACGCTTGGGCTCTTGCAGGATCTCGGTGTCGATCCGAGCGGTATTGTGGTGGCGGATGATCGGCCGACGACGCGCAAAACGCGTGTGATCGCAAGGTCACAACAAGTCGTACGCTTTGATCGCGAAGCCGACACGCGCTTGCCAAATCGTGTTGGCGAGCAGATCCTTGAAATATTACGCAAAAAAGCGTCTACAGCAAATGGTGTTATTCTTGAAGACTATGGCAAGGGTTTGCTTGCGGCGCCGTTGTTGAGTGAGATGATGGAGTTTTTTCGCGTCGCAAAAACGTACGTTGCGGTGGATCCCAAGAGCGAGTTGCTGGCTTACAAAGGCGCTTCGTTGTTTAAGCCGAATTTGCGCGAAGCCGAGGCCCTCGTGCACATGCGCATTCGCAGTGCCGAGGATTTTGAACATGCACGCGCGCGCCTGCGCGCGACGCTGGGCGAGGGCGACATCGTGATTACGCGCGGCAGCGAAGGAATGAGTTTGTTCGAGGGAGATCAGCCGGTACGCACCGTTCACACGGCGGCACGCGAGGTCTTTGATGTGCAGGGCGCTGGGGATACGGTAATCGCAGCTTTGGTGCTGGCGGCGCGTGCGGGTGCTTCTCTTTTGGAGGCGGCGGTGATTGCGAATGCGGCCGCCGGCGTTGTCGTGAGTAAAATCGGTACCGCCACGGCCACGGCGCAGGAAGTGAAAGAGATGTTGCCTTATGCGATCGCTGCGGCGAGGGTGGATGCATGATTCGCAGCATGACGGGTTTTGGGCGTGCGAGCTTTGAAATTTCGGGTGCGACCTTTGAACTCGAAGTTCGCTCCGTCAATCAGAGGCATTTCGATTTTCGCGCGCGCCTTCCGCGTCAGTTTGGAAACTGGGAACAAGAGTTGCGTACCCATGCACAACAAACTTTTGTGCGCGGGAAAATCGATTTGACGATTTCTGCATCCAGTGCTCAACGCGAACCTTTGTCGCACGTGCACATCGATCTTGCGCTCGTGCAGCAATATCTTGCGGCGATCGAAGCGATGCAAAAGAAGCACCGGGTCGAAGCTGGTCTTACGGCGGCAAAGCTCTTGACGCTTCCCGGTGTTATTCGTCTCGAAGAAACAGAATTTTCAGAGGAACTTGTACGGGAAGCGTTGTTGGATGCGGCGAAGCAGGCGTTTACAGCGACCGATGTCATGCGCTGCGCCGAGGGCAAAAATCTTGAAGTCGAGTTTGTGACGCGCTTGTCCGCTTTTGCCGAACAGCTGAATTTCATTGAGCAGCGTGCTGCGACGGTGCAAGAACTTGCACGCGAGCGCTTGCGCAAACGTGCCGAACAATTGCGCGATGAAACTGGAATTTTGGATGAAGCGCGCTTACACCAGGAAATTGTGTTTTGGGCCGATCGTCTGGATTTGACCGAAGAAACGGTACGGTTGAAAAGCCATCTCGATCAATTTCACAAGATGTTGCAAGCCGCCGAGCGCGGACAATCCGTAGGGCGTAAGCTCGATTTCTTAATTCAAGAAATGGGTCGTGAAGTCAATACGATTGGTTCGAAGGCAAACGATAGCGCGATTGCGCACACCGTCGTAGAACTAAAATCGGAGCTTGAGCGCATTCGCGAACAGGTACAAAACATTGAGTAGCAAGCGCAGAGTCGAGAAAGAAGAGACACAAAGTCATGTTACGCTTTCTTCGGCGCTACAGATGCTCAACATTGGTTATGGCAATCTCATTGCAACAGCGCGTGTGATTGCGATTCTTTCGCCCCAAGGTGCTCCGATGCGGCGCTTGCGCGACGAGGCAAGTAGCCGAGGGAAGCTCGTTGACGCGACGCAGGGACGACGCACGCGTTCGATTCTCGTGACGGACAGTGATCACATCATTTTGACAGCGGTGACACCCGATACGATCGCAGCGCGCTTGTCGCCGTCGGAGATTACGAAGGAGTCCGAGGGTGTCTGATGTGAATGCAGTGCGCCGAGGTCGTCCATTTGTGATTTCTGCTCCGTCGGGCTGCGGCAAGACGACGATTTGTCATGGCGTACTGCGCCGCGATTCTCAAATCGTATTTTCGGTTTCGCACACGACGCGTGCGCGGCGCGCTGGCGAAGTCGACGGTCAGGATTACCACTTTGTTTCCGTCGCCAAATTTCGCGAGATGGTGAACGCCGGCGCTTTCGTCGAGTCGGCAGAATATGCAGGCAATTTGTATGGCACGAGTTGGGCGGCGATGGAGGCTCCGCTTGCGCGTGGTCTCAATGTGTTGCTCGAAATTGAAATTCAAGGAGCACGGCAAATTCGTGAGCGTTTGCCCGCAGCCAAGTTGATTTTTATTTTGCCTCCGTCGATGCAAGAACTTGAAAATCGCTTGCGTCGCCGCGGTACGGATTCGGCGGAGGTCATCGACCGACGGCTCGCGATGGCAGCCGAAGAAATGCGTCAGGCTCATTGGTACGACTATTCCATCGTCAATCACGAGCTTGAAACTTCGATCGAGGCAGTTTTGGAAATTGTTCACGGCGAGTACGCCGACAATACGCAGGCCATTGAATCCAAGTATGGTCGCGCGGTAACACAAGCCTGGTTGCGCGAGGCCCGGTTGCTCGATCCGTCTGAAAACGAAGATCTCTGCTGAGTGCATTCCACACGAGAGCTGCTTGGCTAGCCGATCTCGCTTTGGCTAAGGTGTGTGAAGCGTTAACCGATTGATCTCAAAGAGAAAACGCTTTCATGCTTCGCTTCAATGACATCGCGGATCGCGTGCTGGAATGCAATCCCAACGCAGATCTCGAGCTCTTGCAACGGGCGTACATCTTTACGGCGAAGATGCACGAGGGACAAGCGCGTCTTTCGGGCGAGCCCTATCTCGTACATCCACTCGAAGTCGCTGGCATTCTTGCAGACATGCGTCTTGATGAAGTGACGGTTACGGTGGGCCTCTTGCACGACACCGTCGAAGATACACTGACGACACTCGATGAGATCAAGCGCTTGTTTGGCGAAGAAGTGGCTTTTCTCGTCGAAGGCCTCACCAAGCTTGCCAAGATCGAGTTCAACTCACAGCGCGAACGTGAGGCCGAAAACTTTCGCAAGATGTTGCTTGCGATGTCGAAGGACATTCGCATTTTGCTCGTGAAGCTGGCTGATCGCCTGCACAACATGCGCACACTCAAATATATGAAAGAAGATTCGCGACGGCGGATCGCACAAGAAACACAGGATATCTATGTGCCGCTTGCACATCGCCTGGGTGTGCACTGGATCAAGCAGGAATTGGCGGATCATGCGTTTCGCGAACTCAAGCCCGCGGTTGCGGCGGAGCTTGAGGAGAAGCTGACACTGAATCGCAAGGCGCGCGAAAAATACACACAAGAGGTAATTGAAATCCTGTCGCATCGCTTGAGCGAGGCAGGGTTACACGCAGAAGTGAAGGGTCGTATCAAGGAGCTTGCTTCAATTCATCAAAAGATGGAAATGCAAGGTCTTGCGCTCGATCAAATCTACGACGTGATCGCGTTTCGTATCATTTTGCAAGGAAGTCCTGAGCAAGTGTATGCCGTGCTAGGACTCGTGCACAGCATTTGGCCTCCGGTAGCAGGGCGCTTCAAGGATTACGTTGCGATTCCAAAACCCAATGGGTATCAAAGCTTACACACAACGGTGATTGGTCGTTACGGCGAGCGCATGGAAGTGCAGATTCGTACCGAGGAAATGCATCGCAATGCCGAATTCGGCATTGCCGCACATTGGCGTTACAAAGAAGGACGTCATGAACCCGATGCCGGCGGTAGTGATCAGCAGTTTGCTTGGCTGCGTCAACTTCTTGAATGGCAGCGCGATCTCAAAGATCCAAATGAGTTTTTGGATGTCGTGAAGGTCGATCTCTTTCCGGACGAGGTGTACATCTTCACGCCGAAAGGGACGGTGATCAATTTGCCCAAGGGCGGCACGCCTGTGGATTTTGCGTATGCGATCCACACCGAAGTGGGAGATCACTGTTATGGTGCGAAGATCAACGGCAAAATGGCGTCGCTGCGCCAAGCATTGCGTGATGGTGAGACCGTTGAAATTCTCACGAGTCCGACGCAACTACCCAGCAAAGAGTGGCTTGAATTCGTTGTAACCGGGAAGGCACGCAATCGGATTCGGCAGGCCGTGCGCGTGGCAGAGCAGTCGCGCAGCCAAGAGCTTGGGCGCGATTTGCTTGAGCGCGAACTGGAAAAAGCGGGATTGTCCTTGGAAAAGCTTCTCGAAGAAGGTGCGTTGCAAGCCTATCTCACCGACGGGAATCGTGGTTCACTCGAGGAGTTATTTTCAAAAATTGGATACGGGACGCTCGAAGCGGCGGACGTTGTTCGTTTCTTGAAACCCGACGGAAACGGCGCGCCGACGCAACGCAAAGGCAAGCTGCGCGAGTTTTTTCGCTGGGGTCTCATCCCGTCGAAGGCGAGCTTGCAAGTCAGTGGTCTCGACGATGCACTCGTCAAATTCGGACAATGCTGCAATCCTTTGCCGGGCGACGAAATCGTTGGCTTTATGACGCGCGGCGAAGGCGTGACGATCCATCTCAGCGATTGCGCAAAAGTTTTCGAACAAGGTCCTGAGCGTAGGCTTGATGTACAGTGGGATCCCAAGGCCTCGATTGCGCGCAATGTACAAATTCGTGTGTCCTCGCAAGATCGGCCAGGACTCTTGGCTGCAATTACGAACACGATTTCCGGTGAGAAGCTCAACATTGTCGCAGCGCGCATTACGACAACGCCGGATCAGAAGGCTGTACACACATTTGACATTTCTGTCACAAATTTGCGTAGCTTGAATAATGTGATCAAGCAGATTGGGAAAATCAACGGTGTCTTGTCCGTGGAGCGTGTACGCAAATGAGCCTTGAACTCAGTGTTTGTATCGTTGCTTGCAACGAAGAGATCAATATTCGTCGCTGCCTCGAATCTGTGGCCTGGGTTGAGGATCGCGTGGTGGTGCTCGATCTGCGAAGTAGCGATCGCACCGATGTGATTGCGCGCGAGCTGGGAGCGCGCGTGATTGTGCATCCTTACGCCGGAAACATTGAACAAAAAAATTTCGCACTTGCGCAAGCCAAACACGACTGGGTGTTTTCGCTCGATGCGGACGAGGTGTGTACACCGCAGTTGCAGCAGGAAGTGCGCGATGTCGTCGCGAAAGAGAAGCCACGAGCGGTAGGTTTTGAAGTCAATCGTTTGACGTATCACCTAGGGCGTTGGTTAAGGCATGGTGATTTTTATCCGGACTGGCAGTTGCGTTTGTTCCGCCGCTCGGAAGCCAGTTGGCAAGGTATTAATCCACACGGGCGTGTCGTCGTGCAAGGCGCGGTACGAAGGCTCGGCGGAGATCTCGAGCATTATTCTTATCGCAATTTGGCCGATCAAGTTTCGCGCATTCAAGAGTTTAGCCGTGTGCAAGCGCTTGCTTTGCGCGATCAAGGCGTGCATGCGACGTGGTCGATGTTGGTGTTGCGTCCTCCGCTGCGTTTTTTGCGAGCTTATGTGATGAAAGCAGGATTCCTCGACGGTGTTGCGGGGCTCGTCGTAGCTGCTGCAACAGCGTTTCATGTCTTTTTGAAATACGCCAAGCTCTGGGAATTGCAAACGCTGGCAAGCGGCGCTGAGGCAGAGTATGCCGCGGGCAAGGTCGTACCTTCTGCGCTCGCTCCCCCTTCGGCTGATCAACTCAAAAAAGTGTAGAGCAATGCGAATCTTGCAGTTGACGAGCGACTGGAAATGGACGGGACCAGCAGAGCCAATGTTGCAACTTGGGCTCGCGCTGCGCGCGCACGGACATTTCGTGGCGCTCGCTTGCCCCGAAGCGCCTGACGCATCAATGCGTAGCCTGGCCGGAGAGGCGCGCATTGCAGGGCTTGCACCCAGCATCACACTCTCGCACGGGCGTGCGGCGTCTTGGCTTGGCGAACGATCGGATGTTGAAGCGTTACAGCATTTTTTGGAGGAGCAGGCGATTGATATTGTGCACACTTGGCACACCCATGACCATTTGCTCGCACTGCGTGCATCTCGTACGAGGAGACGTCAAAAAAAAACCAAGCTCGTGCGGAGCTATCGCGTGGCGGAGCGCATTGCGCCGTGGCCGTGGAATCGTTGGCTCTTCGGTCCCGGCACCGACGGACTTCTCTGCGTTTCGCCAGAAACGGCGCGCCGCAATGTGGCACTGCGCGGTGGTCGTCCGGTGGCGGCTGCTTTTGGGGCGGTCGATCACGCACGCTTTTCGCCAAAGCCGCGTAACCTTGACGTGATGCGAGCGCTTGGTCTTTCTCCCGAGCATCAAGTCGTGGGTATTGTTGCGCGCGTGCAACCGCATCGTCGCTTTGATCTTTTGCTTGATGCATGTGAAATTTTATTTCGTGAAAACTCGCAAGCACGCTTTTTGGTGATTGGGCGTGGTACACGCCGCGCTGAATTGCTCGATGAGCCCGTGCGCCAACGCGGCCTAGCGGACCGCGTTCTTTTGGCTGGTTATCGCCATCAAGATTTTGCGGACGTACTGCGTTGCATTGATGTGTTTACATTTCTGGTTCCTGGGTCCGACGGAACATGCCGTGCACTTCTTGAAGCAGCGGCGTGTGGGATTCCCGCTGTCACGAGTTCGCGCGGCGCTTTGCCTGAGCTTGTAGAGCACGAAAGAACCGGTTTAATTGTACCCGAAACACCACGAGCCTTGGCCACAGCATGGCAGGCTCTACTCAAAAATGAGTCACTTCGTAGCCGCCTTGGCGCGGCTGCACATCTTCGTGCGCAGGTTATTTTTACACCCCAAAATTACGCACAGAGTGTCGAGCAATTTTATGAGACATTGCTCAGAGGTCAGTCGGTTCAACACGATTGAGTGTTGATGTATTGGCTGCAGTAGCGTCGATGCCTTGCATTGTGGCCAGTTCTTGGTAGAGGCCACCGCTGGCCATGAGATCGGCGTGAGTTCCAATTTGTGAAATCATGCCATTCTCGAGCACGACAATCTTGTCGGCTTTGCGAATCGTCGACAAGCGATGAGCGATGATAAAGACAGTGCGATTGTGCATCAGTGTTTCAATTGCGGTTTGCACATACTGCTCGCTTTTCGAGTCGAGAGAACTGGTCGCTTCGTCGAAGACGAGAATGTCGGGATTTTTTAGTAGGGCGCGCGCAATCGTAATGCGTTGGCGTTGCCCGCCGGAGAGTTGGCTTCCCACTTCTCCCACTTCGGTGTCATAGCCGTCGGGCAAATCTTTAACGAAATTTTCAACGTAGGCTTGGCGCGCTGCGGTTTTGATTTCTGCATCGGTAGCGTTTGGCTTGCCATAGCGAATGTTGTCGTAGATCGAACCGGCGAATAGGAAGGGCTCTTGATTGACGACGGCCATGCGCCCAAGAAGAGAGTGACGTTTGATCTTGCGCAAATCGATCCCGTCGACGCGAATGCTGCCTGTGACGGGATCGTAGAAGCGCAACAAGAGATCGACGAGAGTGGTTTTTCCTGCACCGGTGCGTCCGACCAAAGCCACGATTTCGCCCGCTCGTACCGAGAGTGAGATGTTTTTCAGGACAGGCTGACGTCCGTATGAAAATGAAACGTCATCAAAGACGATGCTTTCTTTGATTTGTGAAATTTCAACGGCATTGGCTGTGTCGGCCATTTCGTCCGGCAAGTCGAGCACTTCCATAAAGCGTTCGGCTGCTGGGATGCTGTCCATGATTTCGTTCCAGCCTTGGGTGAGTTGTTTCGTCGGACGATATGCGCTTTGCAGCATGATGGAGAACCATGCGATATCTCCAAGACTGAGTTGGAGATAACCATTCAAGGCCAGCGCACCGCCGAGCAAGAGCAGCGCGATCGCGGCCGAGTAGGCAATCATCTCGGTAATATTTTTTGACAAGATACGGCTCATGATGACATGCATTGAGCGACGAAAAAGTTTCTTGTTCTCGCGCGCGAAAGCAGCCGATTCAATTTCTTCACCGCGAAACGCTTTGATTACTTTGATGCCACCAAGTATTTCCATCAAGCGCTGCGCAACGTCACCGACCTTTTCTTGACGACGCAAGGAGCCTTTGCGAATGCGTTTGCCGAAGTGATTTACGACGCCAGCGAGGATAGGAACCAATACTGCGCAAAAAAGTGTCAATTCCCAAGAGAT
>CAYRID010000092.1:0-9015 GCA_964424225.1 uncultured Geobacter sp. | reverse complement strand
ACGTCGGTTTCGTGCATCGGCAGCGAAAAACTACATACCCGTTGCTAGCAAATTGCGCATTGCGTAGCGACTGAAGCCACCGTCCTGAAGCAAGGCGCAAACTGCGCACCTTTTTAACGCATGATGTGCCCGGCGTTGACATCGAGGGCCTGCCCCGTCACGGCACACGAAAGATCCGAAGCAAAAAACACGACCGCCCCGGCAATTTCTTTCGAGTCTGGAATTTTACCGAGCGCCGTATGCGTCGCGATTTCTTCATACACTACTTTTGGATCAACACCGAGCCGTGTCGCTTGCAAGCGAAAATATTCTTCGAGCGAGGCTCCCCAGATGTAGCCCGGCACCACAGAGTTCACACGAATCCCATAGCGCCCAACCTCGCGCGCAATACCTTGCGTTGCCGCCATCAAGCCAGCCTTGGAGGCCGCATAGGCAATCATCGTCGGTAGAACGTCTCGAATCACCATCGAATTAATCATGATGATCGATCCCTTGCCCTGCGCCTTCATCGCCGGCAAGACAGCCTGCGTCAGGCGCAGTGTGCCCAGCGTGTTGACTTCGATCGGTTCGCGATAGTTGTCGAGATCGTCTTTTTCAAAGAGCGCGAACTGACTTGGATGAAACGCATTATTCACCAACACATCAATGTGTCCAAAATGCTCTTGGGCTTTTGTGACCAAATTGCGGCAATCTTCCGCTTTCGCAATGTCCGTCACCACGCAAAGCGCCGAGCGCCCGAGCGCCGCCACCTCTTGAGCCACTGCGTCGAGCTTGCTTGGCGTTCGTCCGGCGAGCACGAGATCCGCGCCTTGCTCGGCCAAAGCAAGCGAAATGTCGCGCCCCATCCCCGGCCCAATCCCCGAAACGAGCGCCACACGATTTTGAAGCAACATCTTCTCTCCATTTTCGCCTACGACCAACGCTGCGCCACGAGCGAGTTGCGTACCAATTCACTGTAACCAAAAGCCTCACGCGCTTGCTCGCTATCTTGCAAAAACTGCATCGAGTCCAACAGCCAAAATTTTTCCAAATTTTTTCTGTAATCTGCCGATGCCTTTGCAGGCCTTGGAGGAGACCGTGCTCAAAACCGTTCTGTTGATCGATTCGGATCCGACTTATTTCAAGATCCTCGAAGAAAAACTGCGCAGAGAAGGATTTGAGTTTTTCATCACGGATCGACGGCAAGAAGCGCTTGCACTCGTGCAACGTGAAAAGCCGGGGCTGATTCTACTCGAAGTCTTGCTCGCCGATTGCAATGGCTTCGAATTGCTCCGCGAAATTCGAGGACTCTCCGAAGACTATACACAAATTCCTGTCGTTCTGCTTACACAATGTCAACGCACGGCACGCGCCTATTCGCAAGCCCTTGAACTCGATGCAAAAGATTTTCTTACGAAGCCTGTTCCCGAAGCACAGCTCTTGGGCCTCGTGCGCGAACAAACCGTCGAACGCAGCGAAGCGCCGCGCACCGATCCAACGCAAACGCCACCCGATGTGGATGCCAAAAATTCTCTCGCCGGGAGCTTCAATAAAATTCCATTTCCGTCGCTGCTCCATCAATTGCATCGACTTGGCGCAACCGGCGTGCTCGTCGTAGGAAGTGAAAAAGAGCGAATCGGTGTCCAATTTCGCAATGGCTCTCCCGTCGCCATCCGTACCGACCAAGGTTTCGAGCCGATCGAAGACTATCTCTTGCGCACGCGACGCATCACCGAGCAAGAGCGCGCCGAAGCGATAGAAAGTGCCAAACAACAAGAATGCATGGCGACGTCGATTCTGCTTGAAACCAACGCCATCCCACGCGAGGAACTCGAAAAAGCGTATGGCGAACAAGCCGAAGAATGTTTACTGAAAATTTTCGCATGGCCTTCCGGCAATTATCAATTTCACAAAGGTCGCACGCTCAATCCTGCGGATTCGATGGAAATCGCAAAATCAGCACCGGCCCTCATTTTGCGCGGTATTTTGCATCATTATCCACTCGCACGCATCGATCAGGCACTGCGTGCAATCGCGAATTTTTATGTTCTCGAGGTAGATCCTCCGCACTACTCCGTCGCAGAAAGTGAACTCTCTCCCTTGCAGCGCGAATTTCTAACTTCCCAAAGTGGCGATCAAGCCATCGCAGATTTTTTGGCTATGGATGAGCTTCGACGCAAAACTTTGTATGGATTGATCGTTACCGAATTTCTTGAGTGCCAAGCAAACCCCGTATTGGTTTTGCGCGACGAAGTCGATCCCAAAACCAATACAGTCGACCTCTCCACCAAGGCTGAAGAACCCGCACCGGAGATCATTCCGAAAGCTGCTCTCGGAGAGCTACGCAATGCAGTTGACGCGGGGCAATCGAATGCCCAGCACGCCGAACGCGCGCTTCGCGCCGAGGATTGGTTCCGCAAAGGCAATGGCCTGCTCAATCTCAAGCAATATGCAAAAGCCGTCGAAGCCTTCGGCATGGCCGCGCATCTCGATCCGGAAGAAGGCGAATATCTTGCCCATCTCGGCTACGCACTTTTTCTCTCCAACCCGTCGAACGAGCTGGTCCAGCGCGAGGCCCAAGAGCATCTTGCCAAGGGCATCAAGCTCTCGCCCAACCGCGAAATTGCCTATTTATTTCTCGGACGCATCTACAAATCCGTCGGTGAAACCGAAGTTGCGCGCAAGATGTTTCGGCGTGCGCTGCAAATCAAACCGGAATATCACGCCGCACTGCAAGAAATGCGCGTTCTAAACCTGCGCGACGAAAAAGAGATAACGAAGAGCGGACTGCTCGGCCGGTTCCTCAAAAAATAAATGCACTACTCAAATATGTGTCTAATTCACTTTGAATTGACCCGCCATCGCCGTCTCTTTGGCCCACGGATAATTCGGCTTGCCGCTCGGCGCGCGCTTCACTTCCGGAACGAGATGCAATTCGCGCGGCACTTTGTAGCCCGCAACAAACTTACGGCAATGCTGGCTCAAGTCATCCAAAGTGATCGACTCATTTTTGCGTAACTGCACGACGGCGGTCACGCGCTCCCCCCAGCGCTCGTCGGGCATCCCCACCACGAGCGCGTCGAACACCGCCGGATGCGACTTGAGCGCGCTCTCGACTTCCTCGGGATAAATCTTCTCGCCGCCTGAATTGATGCTCGTCGAGCCGCGCCCCAGAAAAACGATCGACCCATCTTCTTCGACGGTGGCCATATCGCCTGCCAGCGACCAGCGCTGCCCTTCGGCTTCAATGAAAACTTCGGCTGACTTTTTGAGATCTTTGTAATACCCAAACGGCACATTGCCGCCGCGTGCGAGCTTGCCGACAATTTGACTTCCAGGTGACACTTTTTTGTAATTTTCGTCCAGTACACAAACATCGGGTCCCGGACGAATTTTGAATGCGCGCTGTGCTTCTTGCGGCTGTTCAAGTGAATCTTTCGTCACGAGCGTGCGCCCCGTCATCCCCTGCTCGGAAGCGCCCGTCGCATCCACGATCAAAAGCTTCGGTAGCTTGTCAAAGAACTGGCGTTTCACCGACGGAGAGAAGATTGCTGCACTGCTTGCTACAACGGCCAACGAAGAAAGATCGTAATTGGTTTCATTCATCGCATCGGCGAGCGGCCGCGCTACGGCATCGCCCGTAATCATGATTACATTGACCTTCTCGCGTTCGATCAAGCCCAGCGTACGATGCGGATCGAAACTTCCCGCATACAACACGACGCGATTGCCTGCGATCATCTGACTCAGAACAGCCCACTGCGCAGCACCGTGCATGAGTGGAGCAAGCGGCATCTGCACAAGCCAGCCTTCGTCTTTGATGCGCGCGATCATCGCCTCGGGGCTCGCCGCCTTCTCGCCCGTATAGGCATCGATGGCGCCGCCAAGTGCAAACATCACATCCTTTTGACGCCACATCACGCCCTTGGGCATGCCGGTTGTTCCGCCGGTGTAGAGCACGTACACATCGTCACCCGAACGTTTTTCAAAACCACGCTCTTTGGATTGACCTTTGCGCGCGACTTCATATTCCGTTGCGCCCAACTCACGTTGAGCCAATGCGTAATTATCGCCGTAAACAACAAAGTGTCGTAACTTCGGAAGATCTTTCTTAATCGCTACAAGGCGAGCCGTGAAGTCGCTTTGAAACACCACACCGACGATGTCGGCATTATCGAAGAGATAGCGCAGCTCGTCTTCGACATAGCGATAATTGATGTTGATCGCGATCGCACGAATTTTGTAACACGCAATCATCGCCTCGACCCATTCGATCGAGTTCTCGCCATAAATCGCAATGTGGTCACCTTGCCCAAATCCGCAGGCAAGGAAGTAATGTGCCATTTGATTTGCGCGTTGATCGAGTTCGCGAAATGTGATGTGACGATCGCCGCAAACTAGAATTTCGCGATCGGGAATCCGATCGCAGGCCGCTTCAAATAAATCCGCAACATTGAATTCCATCGTCAAATTCTCCTTTCGCGCAAATTCGCATGCGCATCTTTCGCGCGCGCCAGTGCGCCCAAAAGTACAAAAGGCGCATATTTTTCCCATCTAATTTTACGAATTCAAAAGCGGAAATCGGTCAAGCCAACCAATGCGTACCGTACAGCGTAAAGACGCCACCGACGATAAAGTCGCAACGCACAAGCAGATCGCACTGCGCTGCGAGTACGCACTTTGCAAATTTCAGCTCTGCGAATCCGTAACTTTGAAGCGGCGCATATTGACGCGCAGAGTTTCGGCCTGTTGCATCAATCCCTGCACCGCATCGTCGAGAGCGCGCACGGAATCTTGATTCAAACGATTGCGATCGACCATGCTCGCAAACGACGTACCGACTACATCGCAGGCATTGAGCTGCTCGCGCAAAGCAAGATTGATCTTGTTTGAGCTTTCGCGCACGTTTTCCACGCTTCGTGAAATGTGATCTGTGCTCTGGTTTTGTGCATCGGTAATGCGATTCACCGTCTGTGCCACATCGACAAGAGAATGTGTCATCTCTAAAATAAATTGACTGCCTCGACTTTGCTCTTCTCCAGCATTACGGATTCGCATCACTTCCGTATTCACTGCATCCATGAGTTCGACGACCTGACTCGCTGCATGACGATGTTCTTCGACGGAAGACACGATGCCGCGAATTTTTTCTCCACTCGCACGCGCTGCCGCCGTAATGGCTTCGAGCGCAGCACCAGCTTCCACCGAAAGCGCAACGGCATTTTGCACACTGTTCGCCCCATGATCAATCACACCGACGGCCTGACTACCTTCCTTTTGCAGCGCATGAATCACGCTGGCAATTTCTTTCGTGCTCACGATTACGCGGTCCGCGAGGTCCTTGATCTCGTCGGCGACCACGGAAAATGCACGCCCGTGTTCGCCGGCTTGCGCCGAAATGATGGCTGCATTCAATGCCAAAAGATTCGTTTCATCGGCCACATTGTTGATGACATCGATGATCTCACCGATTTTCTTCGAACGCTGCTCAAGACTGCCGACTACACTTTTTGCTGTACCAACCACCTCGCGAATCGTCTCAATGCCCTGAATCGTACGTTGCACGTGCTCCCGGCCGCGTTCGGCAGCATCGACCACACGCCCAGAAAGGCTTTCCGTTTCGCCGGCCGCCTGTTGCACATCGAGCACACCCATCGTCATTCGATCCATGCTCTGCACGGCCTTGGCTGCCGCCTCAGAAAGCACGTTCGTATTTTCTGCAACTTGCCGCACGCTTTGCGCCATCTCCGCAATTGAAGCCGAACTACTTTCGGCCTTCTCGGCAAGATCTGCGGCGTTGGTATCGAGCTCGACTCCGACGGAGCGAATTTCGTTTACCGATTGAGAGGACTCCTCGACGGCCTCATCGAGGCGCCCTGCCGAAGTAGAAATATCACGAATGTTGCGACCGATGACGTCCATCCCGTGCGAGGCTTGATCGATCGACGAAGATTGTTCCGCCGTCGATTCGTTCACGGCTTGCGTCGCACTGGCCAAATTGCGTGCCGCACCCTCAATACCATTTGCCGTTGCTGCAACTTGCATCACAATTTTGCGTAGAGCGAGTGTCATTTCTTCGATCGAACGTCCAAGGTCGCCGAACTCATCATCGCTTTCAAAAATTTCACCTTGTGCCAAATCACCACTCGCCACGATGCGCAAACGATTGCCAACGTTTTGTGTCGCCCGAGAAAGCTCTGCAGCAACAAGCCGCGAAAGCCCAATCGCAATCAAAAAATTCACCGAAATCACAAATGCCAGCACGCGCCAGGACGAAACCATTTCGCCGCGTATCCGCGCAAGCGGCATCATCGCCACGAGAATCCGCCCGTCGCTGGCTGGCAAGCGCCGCCACGCGTACACATGCGCAGTATCCATCTGATTGCTGTTGCCTGCTTCAGCTCCATCGCGCAGCGCACTTTCCAAAATACTTTGCACTTCCACCGGAAACAAAATGGTTTCCTCAATATCGTGTCCCTCGAAAAGCAAGGGCTGCACCCAGTTCGCTTTCTGTTCGGCCATTTCGCGAAGCACTTTGTCACCGCGTTCGTTGCCTTGTAAAACACGTGCCGCGTACGTCTGCATCAAACTTTGCGGAATCAACACGAACCCATTCACAATCGTTTGACTCGAGCGGCGCACAATGTTGGCGGACATCTCAGCGCCAATGCCTGCATCCATGTTTTCGATGACTTGTTCAAGTACGTCAGCTTGCACATAGGTGCGCATCCGCTCGAGATCGACATCGCCCTGCAGGCGTGCAACCGCCACACCGAAAACCAAAGCAACGAGCACGAGTCCGGCCGTCGAAACCATTAGTTTGACGGACATCGGAAAACGACTCGCATTCTCGCGACGCAATTGTGGATCATGCATATCGCGAGCAATTTTCGCGCGGAGTGGTTGAAGGAACCTCGATACAATCAGATACTGTGCGATCGCACTCGTCAATGCTCCGGAAAGCACCGCAGCAATCAAAATGATCATCGTATAAAAGCTAAAATCGTCGAAGCGCCAATGCAGCCAACAAGCACCACCGACTCCTCCGATCCACCAAAGTGTAATCGCAATCAAACACTGGCGCTGCGGAAACGCCATTGCACAATGAAAGGCGCGCGCCAGCTCTTCCCGCGTCAGCGCTTTCCCCGCGCACTTCTTGTCAAGATATACACCGATGCCTTCATAGATCTTCCTCTGCAGGATGAGCGCCGGCACCATCAAAAGCGTACTGGCCAACGTCACAAAAGTCGCAATGGCAACATAGTGCGGAGTGCGCAGGCTCATGACGGGCGCACAAAGAGCCACGATGATGACAATCGAAAGTGTCGCTGGCGAATACGCTCGCAAGATCAGCAACCACCTCATTTTTTGACTGGACGGCAACTCCACGGACAAAAACTCCATCTTGGCCTTGCCGCCGGCGCGGCGGAAGGTTTTGACGTTATCGGCGAAAGTCCGCAGAAAAAAAGAGTTTTTTCAGCGTTTGGGCTGCACCTCTTTATTCAAAATCGCCAAAACGGCGAAATGCGCTTACCCACATGGCCCACCACCTAGCGCAACGCACCCAAGCAAGCGAAAAGCTAAGGAAGACGAGCGCAGATCTCCCGTCCGCGAGGCAATCGGCAGAATTCAAAGATATTGCGCGTAATCGTCAAGAACGCGCAGCACGCGCTCGCGAGGGGCCGAGGGCACGCGCAAAACGGTTTCAGTGACACCGAGAGATGTATAGTAATCGAGCTTGCCTCGATCGGGAATGACACCCATTGGCGCGATGTGCAAACTGCGCGGATCGCGGCCCCGTGCCTCCATTGCGCGGCGCAAAGCGACGAGCGCATCCTTGAGCCCCGCGCCGCCCACCGGAAACCAACCGTCGGCATACTCGGCAATATGTTCAAACACCGTCGGAGAAGCCGCCGCACCAATCAAAGTGCGAGGACGCGGCCTTTGCACCGGCTTTGGCCATTGGTAGCTCGGCTCGAAATTGACGAACTCTCCGCAAAAACTCGCCACTTCTTGATTCCAGAGGGCCTGCATCGCGAGCATGTATTCTCGCACCTGTTTTCGACGCTTTTTTGTGTTGATACCGTGATTTTCCATCTCTTCGACGTTCCAGCCAAAGCCAATTCCCAACACAAGCCGCCCGCGTGAAAGCCAATCGAGGCTTGCAATTTCTTTGGCCAGCGTAATCGGATCATGCTGCGCGGGCAGGCTTACGCCGGTCCCCAGGCGAATCGTTGTCGTCACCGTCGCTGCACCCGCGAGCAAAATGTACGGATCGGGACTTCGATAATACTCCTCATCAAGTGCCATTTCGCCCGTCGGTAGCGGAGTGCGCCGGCACGCAGGAATGTGCGTGTGTTCTGGGAAATAAATCGAATCAAAGCCGCGCGCTTCGGCCTCTTTTGCAAGCTCGACGGGGTGCATGGCCAAATCGGTCGCATGAAATGCAATGCCAATTTTCATCTTCTCTGCCATTGAAGCCTCCCCTCATCCATCTTGCATTCGCGGCGACTCTAACCGAAGATGCAAGCGCACGGAAGAAATCGAAAGCATTCGCGGGGCAGAAAGAAAGCGAAGCTTCGGAAACAAGAAGTACGAGAATCTGAGTCGACGACTCCCATGTCTGCACCGGTTTTGCAACCTCCCCATCGCCCATGGAGCCTGCGTGGCTTCAATCGCGTGGGTGCTCTTTTGGCTTCGCTTGGCCTTGAACGGCCGCGAATCGACGTGGATTTTCTGCTCGCCAAAGCCCAGCGCGAAACTGGCCTCGATGATTTTGGTGCGCCAACTTTTCGCGAAGGCTTACACATTCTTGTTAACGCATTGCGGCGCGAAGCCAATCTCAATCAAGTCGGGCGATTCATTGCGCAAAAAGAAATCCTCACCCTACTCACAGGCCGGCTGCGCTGCATCGACTATCGCAAGCGCCACCCCGAAATCGCGCAAACACCCATTCTCCGACCGCTTTTTGTGTTGGGACTTCCGCGCACGGGCACGACGATCCTCTACGAACTGCTCGCCCTCGACCCCGACCAC
>CAYRID010000091.1:0-9015 GCA_964424225.1 uncultured Geobacter sp. | reverse complement strand
CGATTTTGCTGGTTTCAAACGATCCAAGCGGGAAACCTATTCCCACCGAGAAGGTGATTTGGCCCTGCCGGCGCCGACGATGATGGCGCAAGGCCTTCGCAATTTCCCAATTCGGCTGTCAGCAGTTTCACTTTCGACACAATTTAGTTTCCGCTGAATTTCGCCGCGCGCTTTGCGAGGAAGGCTTGGATGCCTTCCTGGGCGTCGCGGCTTCGCGAGGCTGCAGCGATGCTGCGGGCTTCGTTCTCGAGTTGAGATTCGAGTGTTTCTTGATCGCTGCGCGCGACGAGATCTTTCACGATGCCAAAGGATTGTGTCGGGCCGGCGGCGAGTTGCTTTGCGAGTGCGCTCGCGGTGGCGCTGAGTTCGGTGGCGGGCACGACTTGGTTGACGATGCCCCATTCGAGCGCTTCCTGGGCACTGAGCACGCGGTTCGTGAGCATGAGTTCGAGGGCGCGTTTGCGGCCAAGCAGGCGCGGCAAGAAATACGAGGCGCTGCCGTCGGGCGTTAGACCCACTCTTGTGTAGGCCATCGTAAACTTCGCAGTGTCGCTTGCGATCGCGAGATCGGCGGCGCAAGCGAGGCTAAAGCCGGCGCCGGCGGCCGTGCCGTTGATGGCAGCGACGACAGGTGCGCGCATTCGCACGAACTGCGCAATCGCGGCGTGCAGGTAGGCGGTGATTTCTTTCAGCAGTCGCGGCATCGCGTCGCTTGCGGAAGAAAACGCCGCGAGGTCGCCGCCCGCACTGAACATTTTGCCCGCGCCCGTGATCACGACTGCGCGCACCGCGGGGTCGGCGTCACAATGAAGTGACACTTCGAAGAGATCCTTCACCATTTGCAGGTTCATCGAATTTGCGGCCGTCTCACGGTTGAGGGTGATCGTGGCGACGCCGTCTTGAAGATCAAAGAGTAGAGTTTCAAACTTCATTTTTTGTTTTTCCTTTTGCTGAATTCAAAAATTCGCAGACCGAAAATTGTTGTTTACTCTTTTGCAGAGACAAGTCCTTCGCGTTCACGTTCGGGGCAAGCCTGCGCAATGCGATCGAGTTCCTGCACCGAGAGATGGGCTTCGGCAAGATCAAACAAACTGCGCTCTTCAAAACGCACGTGCTCATGAAGCATCTCGCCAAAACGCGCAAGATTTTCAGCGTCGTGTTTCTGTGTATCCCGCACCAAGGCGCGCAAAGTACGATGGTCTTCGTGCAAGCGTGCAAGAGCAGCTTGCACCTCAGGCTCAGATCGCTTTGCCAGCGGCGGCACCATAAACTTTTCTTCAATCATGAAGTGAGGATCCAACTCTTCAGCGAAGACTTTTTCGATTTCTTGCCACATCTGCGCCACGCTGAGTTTGCCGGTTCCTTCTGCGCAGCGCGCGATGCGGCGTCCGAGTACGAGCGCCGTGTGGTGTTCATGCGAAAGTGGAATCAGCTGCGGGCAACGCTTCATGATGCCTCCGGATACGCGACTTCGCGCGCATTGTCGAGATCTTGTTTGAGTGTCTGACTGGCGAGCAAGAAGAAGAGCGTTGCAAAGATACCGCCGACGATCGCTGCACCAAGCAGGGAATAGCGAATCGCGGCCACGCCGTAGCGATCGTGCAAGAGATCGTTGGCAAAGCCGATGGTTTGCACGCCGGCGCCAAGCCCTACCATGTTTACCACGAAAAGTAAGATTGACGAGGCGAGAGCCCGCATGCGCAAACGCGCGAGGCCCTGCGTCATGGCGAACATGGGCCCAAGATACATGGCGCCAAAAATCGAAAACGGAAAATAACACCAAAGTGCGACATTCACATTTTCAAAGAATAGAAACGGAATCGCAAGCGGTGCCGTGATGGCCGAAACGATCGCTGCCAGATACATATTCCAGCGTACATCGCGGCGTGCGAGGTGATCGGTGAGAAAACCACCGAGCGACGAACCGATCGCACCGCCAAGCCCGGCACTCGCGCCCACCCAGAGCCCGATTTCCGTGCTCGGCAGTTCGTGTACGCGGCGCAAAAATGTCGGCACCCAGCCCATGAACCCGTATCCGCAGAGCGACTGAAACGAAGTCGCGAGCACGAGGAACACAAAAGAGCGTTTGGTTGCGAGATAACACAAAACTGTTTTAAGGCTTTCCGGCTTGGCATTGCCGGCAAGGCCATCAGCGTGGCCGCGCGCAGGTTCGCGAATCGTGAAGCGCACGATCAAGGCGAGCAAAACACCCGGCGCACCGACGACAAAGAAAGCCGTGCGCCACGAAAACCAATCGTCCATGTAGCCACCGACGCAGTAGCCAAGAAAGATGCCGATGTAGATACCCATTCCATAGATGGCGAGTGCGCTCGCGCGTCGCTCGGGCGGAAAGTAATCCGAAATTAAAGAATGTGCGGGCGGGCTGCCGGCGGCTTCGCCGACGCCGACACCTACACGTGCTGCGGCGAGTTGCAAAAAGTTTTGTGCCATGCCGCAGGCGATGGTCATGGCGCTCCAAAGGCCAAGGCCGACGGCGATGATCGTGCGCCGCGAACCGCGATCGGCCCAGCGTGCGATGGGAATACCAAGACAGATGTAGAACACGACGAACGCGGGGCCCGTGAGAAAACCCATTGCGGTGTCGGAAACGTCGAGATCTTTTTTGATCGACTCGAGTAAGATCGCGAGGATTTGGCGATCGATGAAGCTAAACGCGTACACCAAGAACAACACGGCAAGCACATAATATGCGTAGCGGTTCGAGATCGATTCTTCCGTCGGAGATTGATTTTCTCTGCGCATGAAATCTCTTTTCAAAAATGGGGATCGTAAACTTCGCTCTCCGCTGTATAGCCATGCAGTTCATGCTGTTGAACGGAAAGTGCAGTTTCGTGTAGCGCTGCAAATTTTACATTGGACAGCGTTGAAGTTTCGCGTCTTTGCACGAGTTGCTGCCGAATTTCGTATAAAAAATTTTTGTTTTCGTCGTTGGTCGCTCATCCAGTCGGGTTGAGTTTGCATGGATTCGTACCGCGCGAGTACGAATAAAGTGCATCGAAAAAATCCGAAACGCAAGTTTCCAAAGTATAGTTTTCTTTTGGAAATACAAATACTTAGAAAGTTTTTCGACGCTGGTTCATGAGGCGATCTGTGTTAGAGTGCAAACGCGAAACACGATTGATTCTGCGCAGCAATTCTACGAATCAACACATAAAAATGTCACTTGCCGCAAAGATCACGAAATCGAGTCATTGCGATTCTTCGCCGGAACTTCTTCGCGCAAAATTGGAGGGAAAACAATGCTGTCGAAAAAATTGAATACCGACTTGGTCGAGGCCAGCAAGCCCGATGCGGCAGTCTGGTCGTCGGTGGCGGCGCAAGAAGTACCGCTCGTGGGAACTCCGATCGGAATGCAACCTTCCGTGTATATCTCGACGGGGCTTGCACAGCGCAAAGTCGGTGCCGTAACCAAGGTGACCGCAAAATGTGTACATAACGAAACGGAACTTGCCATTCGTCTTGAATGGGAAGATGCGAATTACAACGTCGAGCGCACGGATACTCTTGAGTTTCCAGATGGTGCGGCGGTGATGTTTCCGATTGGTGACGATGCGCCGTTGATGACAATGGGCTCGGAAGCTCAACCCGTGAATGCTTGGCATTGGCGCGCAGATCATCCCAATGTGGGCCGAAGCAATTTTGCCGCGGGGCTTGGCACGACGGAAGTGACGGACGAAGCGCAAATCAAGACAGAATCTTCATACACAAATAAGCGTTGGAGCGTGGTGATTCGCCGCGCTCTGCAGGTTCCCGGCCAAGAAGGCAAGGTGCGCCAATTTAATCTTGGCGACACCACGAAGGTCGCCTTTGCGGTTTGGGAAGGCGGAAACAGCGAGCGCGGTGGTCTCAAGGCATTTTCTCCGCAGTGGTACGAAATCATTCTCGAGAAATAGATAAGCAACCCAGTCAAAAAAGTTTGAACGCGCAAGAGACATTGAGCGAGGAGGAGAAGAACGATGGCGGTAAACAAGATCGGAAGAGTGATCGACGGAAAACTCGTGGAGCCAAAGCGCCAGCTTGCGATGGTTTTCGATCTCAACAAATGCCTCGGTTGCCACACCTGTGCGATGTCGTGCAAGACCCAGTGGACACGCGAAAGTGGCATGGAATCGATGTGGTGGACGGTCGTGAACACGATGCCGGGCAAAGGCACTCCGCGCGACTGGGAAAGTTCCGGAGGTGGTTTTCTTCCCGACGGCACAGCACGTGCGGGTCGTTTGCCGACGAACGAAGAGTTCGGTGTAGCCTGGGAATTCAACTACGACGAAGTCTTCCACGGTGGCAAAGGTCAGGAAGTGCACTTGCAGCCGAAGGGCAACCCGAAGTGGGGCCCGAACTGGGATGAAGACGAAGGTGGCGGTCAGTATCCCAACTCTTATTACTTCTACTTGCCGCGCATTTGCAATCACTGCTCGCACCCGGCGTGCGTCGAAGCGTGTCCGCGCGGTGCAATCGAAAAGCGCGAAGAGGACGGCATCGTCTTGATTAACGAAGAGCGCTGTAAGGGTTACCGCTTTTGCATGGAAGCTTGTCCGTACAAGCGCATTTACTTCAACTTCAAAAAAGATGTGAGCCAGAAGTGCATCTTTTGTTATCCGCGCCTAGAAAAGGGCGTCGCGCCGGCGTGTGCGCGGCAATGTCCTGGTCGCCTGCGCCACGTCGGTTATCTCGATGATCCAAACAGTTCGGTGTATAAGCTCGTGACGAAACACCAAGTTGCGTTGCCGCTGCATGGCGAGTTTGGCACGCAGCCCAATGTCTATTACATACCGCCGATGGCGCCGCCGAAGATGGATGCGCAAGGCAACCCGCTTTCCGGCGAGCGACGGATTCCAAAGGAGTATTTGGAGTCGCTCTTTGGACCGCGCGTCGGTGAAGTGCTCGAGAAGCTCGAAGGGGAAATGGCAAAGCGCCGCAAGGGCGAGCATTCGGAAATTCTCGAAACCTTGATCGTTTACAAGTATCCGCAGGATATTTTCCCGTCGTTCCCGAATGATCCGTCGGAAGTTCAGTAGTCCTACACAGTTCAAGGTTTTTAAAAAATTCAAGCGCAAGCAATGCAGGAGGCAATCTCATGGAAATCAAAATCACGCGACGGCGCTTTCTTGAGGGAGCGAGTGTTCTGGCTTTATCGCTTGGACATTTGAATTGCAGCGGGCAAAAAGACAAAACGAAGGCCGCTGTCTCCGCGTTGGGCGAGAAGATCAAGAAGCCATTTCAGCCTTATGGAAACTGGCAGGATTTGTACCGCGAAAAGTGGCAATGGGACAAAGTCGTTCGCGGCGCGCACCATGTAATCAACTGTGTGTCGGCATGTCCTTTTAATGTGTATGTGAAGGACGGTATTGTTTGGCGTGAAGAACAAAATGCTGTGATGCATGCGCGCAACGACAAGTATCCGGATTTCAACCCGCGCGGTTGCCAAAAGGGCGTTTGCTACAGCCAGCTCATGTACAGCCCGAGTCGTTTGCAATATCCGCTCAAGCGCGTGGGGCCGCGTGGCGGTGGAAAGTGGAAGCGCATCACCTGGGACGAGGCACTGGATGAAATCTCGGAGAAGATCATTGAGATCAGCACCGAGAGTGGTCCCGAATGCGTGATTTACGACAGCGGTACGGCGAATCAAGGTTACGGTTCCGAATCGGCCGAGCTGGTGGCATTCGATCTTCTGGGTTCGACGGAGCTCGATGGTTGGGGTTGTGCCGGCGACATGCCGCTTGGCGCGATCATGACTTGGGGCTTGTTCAATATGGACAGCTCCTCCGACGATTATTTTAACTCGGAATTGATTTTGCTCTGGATCGGCAATCCTTCCTATACACGGATTCCGGACGCACATTTTATTTGGGAAGCGCGCTACAACGGTTCGAAAGTGGTGAGCATTGCGCCGGACTACAACGCATCTACCATGCACTGCGATCAATGGGTGAACGTGAACATCGGCTCGGATGCAGCACTCGCACTGGGCATGGCGCATACAATCATACACGAAAATTTGTATAAGAAGGCTTACGTCCAAGAACAGACGGACATGCCTTTGCTCGTGCGCGAAGACACCGGAAAGTTTCTGCGCGAGGCGGATCTCAAAAAAGGTGGCAAGAGTGACATCTTCTATCTTTGGGATCTCAAGAAAAATAAGCTGATACAAGCGCCGGGCGGAGAAGGCATGGGCGTTTCAGCGACTTTGAAGATGGACGGCCTGGATCCGGCGCTTGACACCGACGGATGGGACGTGAAGCTCGCAAGCGGCGAGAGCGTGCGCGTGCGCACGGTTTGGGCGCGTCTCAAAGATCGTCTCGAAGACTTCACTCCCGAGAAGGCTGCACCGATCGTCGGTGTGAGTGCAGACGTGATTCGCAACCTTGGCCGTGAGATGGGCAAAGCGAAGGCGACGAGCATCTTTGGCTCGTGGGGAATCATGAAGCACCATCACAGCGATCTCTTTCAGCGTGGCATGATTTTGTTGCTCGCGCTCACGGGCAGCACGGGTATTCGCGGCGGCGGCCTACACATTGGTGCGTGGTACTTGATGAGCGGTCTTGAAAAGGTGCTCGGCGAAGTGCAGCCGACGTGGTGGCAAGAAGCGATTCTCAAGTTCGTGCAGCCGCCCGTGCGTGAACTGATCAAGCACTTCCGTAAGTATGAACAAGATTACATGTATATGTGGATGCCGGCGCTCTTGTTCTTGTACGAGCACGGTGGCCTCAAAAAAGCGATCGACAAGCCGGAGTATCACGATCCAAACCCCGGCATCTCGATGCCCGAAGCCGTGCACGAGGCGATCACGAAGGGTTCGATGAAGCTCTATCCGCATCCGTCAACGGGCAAGCAACCGCGGATGTACATCCACACGCGCGTCAATCCGCTGCGTCGCTGGCCAAAGCCGCAAGAGGCGCTGGAAACACTTTGGCCCAAGATGGAGTTGATCGTCGGTGTCAACATTCGCATGTCGTCGACGTGTATGTATTCGGACATCGTGTTGCCGGTTTGTGGCAACTACGAGCGCCGCGGCATCAAGTACGCACAGAGTTATGTGCCGTACTATGTGCTTGGCGACAAAGTCGTCGATCCGCTGCATGAGACGAAGAGCGAGTGGGAAATTTCGGGTTTGCTCATGCAGGTCGTTCAAGAGAAAGCAAAAGCGAAGAGCCTAAAACCCATCAAGGATGCGATCGGCAAAGAACGCGATTTCACCAAAGTGTTTGATCGCTGGACGAAGCAGGGCAAGTTCAAGGTTGATGACGATTGGCTTTATTACGACATCGTGACGCGCAATTCGCCGGAGATTGGCAACATCGGCTGGGACGAGGCCGTCGCAAAGGGCGCGAATCCGATTCAAGAGTATGGTCCGTTCCGCACGCACAGCAATATTTGTACGGACTATGAAGCGAATGAGAGTGTCTATTCGGGCCAGTGGTTTACTGAAAAGAAAATGTGTTGGCCTACACTGACTGGGCGTCAACAATTTTATATCGATCACGACTGGTTCTTGAAAGCGAAGGAAGAGCTTCCGACACACAAGGCGATGCCGAAAGTGGGGGGCGAATATCCGCTGCGTCTTACGGGTGGTCACACGCGCTGGTCGATCCATTCGACTTGGCGCGACGAACCGCATCTCTTGCAATTGCAACGCGGCGAGCCGGCAGCGTGGATCAGTAAGGAAGATGCCGAGGCGCGCGGCGTCGTCGAAGGCGACAAGATCGTGGTCTTTAACGATGAGGGGAAGTGCGAGCTCTACGGAAAAATCTCGCCTTCGGTGAAGCCGGGCCAGGTGATCATTTATCACGCTTGGGAGAACTTCCACTTCAAGAACTGGGAGAGCAATCAGCAACCGGTGCCTTCGGTTTGGAAAGCGCTGCACATGGCCGACTACAGCCAATTGCACTATCGCTTCGTTTATGCCGGCCCGCACCATGCGCCGCGCGGCACGACGGTCGACTTCCGCAAGGCCACGGCCTAGAAGTCGATTTTGCGAGGCGTACTTCTTGACCCCCAAAAGGGAATTTCGGGAACGTATTTCGTACCGAAAGGGTCCTCTATGTGCCCGAATTTTTTATGTTTTTTGAATGTGCTTGGAGCTTGATCTACGCTTGGAGACGGCTATAAGTTCTGATCTGAGTGAAGAGTTGTTGCGACTGTATGGACGGGGGAAATGCAGTCGGAACTCGTGTTTCAAGATCAAATTCCGAGGACAAATTGGTCGCGAGCGCTGCCGAGAAGGCCGATAAGACGGAAAAGACACTGATCGGTGTCATTGAGGACGTGCAGGTAGAAACGCGCCGCGAACGCAAAAAGCGCGAACTGCGCGCGAAGATTTACGAAACCGCGCGTGAGCTTTTCTTGGAACACGGTTTTGCGGTGACGACCGTCGAGCAAATTGCCGAAGCTGCGGATGTCGCACCGGCCACCTTCTTCAATCACTTCCAAAGCAAAGCCGCGGTTTTGCAAGAAATGACGAGTGAGGTTTCGGACTACGTCGAAGCGATTGTTCGCGCACAGCTTAAAGATTCGGATTCGCCAGCCGATTGCATTCGAGGTTTTGCAAAGCAAGTCGTAGCCGAGGTTGAACACGCACGTGGTCTTGCGCGAGACGTGCTTTTTGAGTTGATGCGAACGACGTCGCGCCCGGGAGATGCAGTGCCGTATCTCGCGCGCTTGCAAAAGCCAATTTCGCGCTTGCTTCAGGAAGCGCAACGTCGCGGCGAAGTGAGAACCGATCTTTCCCACGAGTTTTTGGCGGAGATTGTGCTCGGTATTTTAAATACGCCAGTGATGAATTGGATGAACAACGAAAATTATCCGTTTCGCGCACGAATGAGCGAGGCAGCAGAGTTTGCCTGCGAATCAATCGCTATACACAGAAAAAAGTAATCCACCGAGAGAAAAGGAGTGAAAATGCGAGCCGTATATGTAGCAGAAGCCAAACTCGAAGAGTTACTCGATCCCCACGCTGCGGCATGGAAGTTAGCGAAGGGTGAAGTCGTGAAAATGGTT
>CAYRID010000090.1:0-9240 GCA_964424225.1 uncultured Geobacter sp. | reverse complement strand
GTCTGGACCGTGTCTCAGTTCCAGTGTGGCTGATCATCCTCTCAGACCAGCTACCTATCGTTGCCTTGGTGGGCCATTACCCCACCAACTAGCTAATAGGACGCGGACTCATCTTTAAGCGATAGCTTATAAATAGAGGCCACCTTTTACTGCGAAATCCAAAGACCTCGGAGTCTTATTCGGTATTAGCCCCAGTTTCCCAAGGTTGTCCCAAACTTAAAGGTAGATTATCCACGCGTTACTCACCCGTGCGCCACTCGAGTACTCCCGAAGGAGCCTTTCCGTTCGACTTGCATGTCTTAAGCACGCCGCCAGCGTTCGTTCTGAGCCAGGATCAAACTCTCCAGTTTAATCTTGGTCGCCTGAGCAGCCCACCGAAGTGAACCCCCAGACTGAATTCGGAACGACGGTAACGATTGATTAACAATCGCCCCGTACTGATGTTGTTTATTGTCGTAACTGTTCGATGAGCGCCGAATTAAACGCCCATCAAACCGCACGCTATTCAATTTTCAAAGATCTCTCGAAGCGATTACTGCGCTTGTACTGAGCGCTCATCGCGTTTGTCCACCGACGGAAATGTGAAGAATTTCTTGCTCCTGCACCCCGTGAAGGCGCCGTAAAGTAGATAACCAAACCGCTAGGGTCAAGTGACTTTCAACGGCATTTTTCACTTATTTTTCAGACACTCCCTTGGGGGGGCATTATCCGACGATGACACGTATGAATCGACGTTTTCCGGCGCGAATTAAGTAGTTTCCTGCGCCAAGCTGCAATCCACCGTCCGTGACCTTCTCTCCGTCGATTTGCAACCCGCCCTGCGTCACCAAACGCCGCCCCTCTCCGTTGCTCTGCGTGAGTCCAACTTCACGCAACAAATCGAGAATACCTATTTTTGTGTCACATCCAAGACTCAGTTCATGCTCTGACACATCTTCCGGAACATCTTTCTTCTGCACAACGCGCCGAAAGTGCTCGTGCGCAGCGACTGCCGCTTCTGCGCCGTGAAAGCGCTCGACAATTTTCTCCGCAAGGATCTGCTTAAACTCCATGGGATTCCCCGTACCCAATGCGACACTTTTTCGTTTCAGCGCTAAATCCGGCCACTCACTCCACGCCAACTGATCGAAATAAGTGAGCATCGTCGCATCGGAAATGCTCATCGTTTTGCCGTACATCTCTTCCGGCGCATCCAAAATACCGATCGTATTACCAAGGCTCTTCGACATTTTTTCATGTCCATCGGTTCCGACCAAAATCGAATGCAACAACACCGCTTGTGCAGGCTGCCCGTAAGCACGCTGCACTTCGCGCGCCATCAACAGATTGAACTTTTGATCCGTTCCCCCGATTTCGACATCGGCCTGAAGCGCCACCGAATCATAGGCTTGAATGAAAGGATACAAAAATTCGTGTACTCCAATCGCCTCGCCTTCGCGGTAGCGCTTTTCAAAATCATCACGTTCGAGAATACGCGCAACAGTGTAGGTCGAACAAAGTCGAACAAAATCTGCAGGCGTAAGTTTTGAAACCCATTCACTGTTAAAGCGCACCTCGGCACGCGAAACGTCGAGCAACTTACTGACTTGCTCAACATACGTTTTGGCATTGGCTGCAACTTGCGCTTCATCGAGCGTTGGGCGCGTTTTCTTTTTTCCCGTCGGATCACCGATGCGCGCCGTGAAATCACCAATCAAAAAAATTGGTGTATGACCAAGCTCTTGGAAGCGCTTCAGCTTGCCCAGCACGATCGTATGCCCCAAATGCAAGTCGGGCGCCGACGGATCCATACCGAGTTTCACGCGTAGCGGACGTCTTTGCTCAATCGCCTGCGCAAGGCGCTCGCGCAAGCTCTCTTCTCCGATCAATTCTTCCGCGCCGTCACGAATTGCTTCGATTTGTCGCTCCACTTCGCGCCGCGTCGCTTCCACCATCATCCCATCAACCTTTCACTGACATACACAAAAAAGAATCAAATACCCAAAAATGATCTATCGACACTCTACAGAGTCAGATTCGCACACTCGATGCACTGCACGCTCTGTCACGATCGCAACGACTTTCTGATCCATCGAATCCGACGGAACCTCGGCCACCAACTGAAATTCAAACGCAAAGCCAAACCGCAGCGGCAACGCGAGTGCCGCCAAAGTGCGATCATAATACCCCTTCCCCATGCCGAGCCGATGCCCTTGGCGGTCGAAAGCAAGCCCGGGCACAAGCACCAAAGTCGAAGGATCAAGTTCATGCGCCCGGAGCTGCGTCGATGGCTCGAGCACGCCCCAACGTCCAACGTGCAAATCGTCCCAATTTTCAATTTCTACGAAAGACAACGGACTGCTTCCGTCCGACGCAGTTTCCATTCGCGGAAAACTCACGCGCTTGCCCGCTCTGCGGGCCTCGAGAAAAACCGGATACGTCGGAATTTCGCCCGCGAATGCCGCAAAGAGCGCAACCCGCTCTGCGCGTTGCCACTCAAGAGTGCTTTGTAAATTCACGAGCGCCGCATGCGCAGCTCGCTCAACAAAATCCGGGGTCAGCGGCTCGCGCTTTGCACGCATCTCCCGTCGCAGTGCATGCTTTTGCTCCGCGAGGCTCATGCCGCTTCAATGCTCAACGCGAAGAAAGGAGATCGGTCCCATCGACCGAAGATTCGACAAGTTCGATCAACGCTCGCAACCGCTCGCTATCGAGCGATTCACCGACGGAAGGTTCGCCACAATTTGTTTCTTCGCTTGCGCGCTGTGCGCGTTCGGCAAGCAGCAAGTTGGCAATATTGAGGCCCGCGAGTACAGCGATGTTCAACGTATCCGCAGTCTTCGTACGTTGATTCACGAAATGCATTTTTTCATCGAGAAGCGCGGCGGCGCGCTGCATCACCGTCTCGTCACCGTCGCTGCGCAAATGATATTCCTGACCAAAAATCTGAACACAGATTGCGCGCTTCTCGGACATAGGATGGCCTTAGAAAAGTTCCTGGTTCTCGACTTGCTCGATCTGAGCAATCAAATCATCGATACGCTTGGCGACATCCTGCCGACGCTGATTCAGGTCGCGAATCTCGGCTTCGAGCGTAAGCACTTTCTCATCGCGAAGCACGATCTGTTCGCGGAGCGAAGCATTATCAATCAAAAGTTCACGGTGACGTGCAACGAGTTTGCGGATCGCCGTTTCGAGTCGATCAATATCGATTTGCGTAGTCTGCGAAATGATGCTTCTCCCTGCGCCGCAACCATGATGAGCCGCACCATGAATTGCGTCAAGGCGATTTCAGCCACATGCAATACACCGCAAGCTCGCAAAATCTTTTGATCACAGGCTGAGTAATTTTTTAGATGAAGCAGTTGCGCGACTGCAGTGACGACTTGCCCATAAGATAAAGATCCACTGCGCGAGCCGCCTCGCGTCCCTCGGAAATCGCCCAAACGACGAGCGATTGCCCGCGTCGCGCATCGCCGGCCACAAACACGCCTGGTTCGCTCGTCGAAAAATCAAATTCTTTCGCAGCAATGTTTCCGCGCGCATCGAGTTTGAGCCCAAAAGATTCCACCAAGCCCGTGTGCACCGGATTCGTAAAGCCCATCGCCAAGAAGACCAAGTCCGCTTCAATCTCGAAGTCTGAATTTGGAATTTCCTGTGGATTCAACCGTCCTTGCGCATCTTTCTTCCATTCAACACGCACGCAGTGCAACTTCTGAACGCGGTCGGCTGCGCCAAGAAAGCGTTTCACTGTCACGCAGTACTCGACTTCGCCGCCTTCCTTGTGTGAACTCGAAACGCGCAACATCCGCGGCCAAAGTGGCCACGGCGTCGATGGATCACGCGTCTCAGGCGGCTTTTCCATAATTTCAAATGACACGATCGACTGCGCACCGTGCCGCACCGACGTACCGATACAGTCAGAACCCGTGTCGCCGCCGCCGATCACGACCACCTTCTTACCCGTCGCCACGATTTCGGTTGCAGGCGCAATTTCGTCACCCGCGCAACGGCGATTTTGTTGTTGCAAAAATTCGAGTGCAAAATGAATGCCTTGGAGGCTTCGCCCTGCGACGGAAAGATCGCGGGGCTGCTCGCAACCGATCGCAAGCAAAACCGCATCGAAGTTCTTGCGCAACTCTTGCACCGAAAGATCTACACCGACGTTCACGCCCGTTTGAATCTGCACACCCTCTTCACGCATTTGCTCGACGCGGCGATCAATCACCCACTTCTCGAGTTTGAAGTCCGGAATGCCGTAGCGCAGCAAACCACCAACGCGATCCGCTTTCTCGAAAAGCGTCACCGTGTGACCCGCGCGATTCAGTTGTTGTGCCGCAGCAAGTCCCGCCGGCCCCGAGCCCACCACCGCCACCGAACGCCCCGTGCGCCGCAGCGGTTTGATCGGCTTCACAAAGCCTTCGTCCCAGCCGTGACGAATAATTTCCCATTCGATTTGCTTGATCGCAACCGGATCATCGTTGATGCCAAGCACGCAACCCGTCTCACACGGTGCCGGGCACACCAACCCCGTAAATTCCGGAAACGAATTCGTAGATTGCAAGCGCTCCAACGCCGCTTGCCAGTCGCCGCGATACACAAAATCGTTCCAGTCGGGAATAATATTTCCGACGGGACACGCGCTGCTGCAAAACGGCACACCACACTCCATGCAGCGCGCACCTTGCTCACGAATCTCGTCTACGCTGAAATTTTCTTGAACAAGCTTCCAGTCTTTGACACGATCACGTGTTGGACGATATTTCGCGCCGCAACGCTTGTACTCCAGGAAGCCACCGACTTTACCCATTGCGGCCTCCTACACCTTCGCTCTTTTCGATGCGCTGCGAGAGAGCGCGTTTATAATCCTGCGGCATCACTTTCACGAACTTCGGTGCAGAGGCATCCCACTTGCGCAGCACTTCTTCGGCGCGCTGGCTGCGCGTCACTTGAAAGTGTTGGCGCACCATCCGCTGCACGAGATCTACGTCTTCGCCGGCGAGTGCTTCCAAATCGACATCACCAAGATTACACAGCGACGGAAATTCACCCGTTTCATCGAGCACATACGCAATGCCGCCGCTCATGCCCGCAGCAAAGTTGCGTCCGGTCTTACCAAGAATCACCACGCGCCCACCTGTCATGTATTCGCAGCCATGGTCTCCGATGCCTTCGACCACGGCATACGCACCACTGTTTCGCACGCAGAAACGTTCGCCGGCCACTCCGTGGAAGAACGCTTCGCCACTGGTCGCACCGTACAAGGCCACGTTGCCGATGATGATGTTCCCGTGCGCTTTCAGCTGCGAATTTTCCGGCAAACGCACGATGATGCGTCCCCCGGAAAGTCCCTTGCCGACAAAGTCATTCGAGTTTCCATCGACGATCAGCGTCACTCCTTTGGGTAGCCACGCGCCAAGGCTCTGACCGGCCGAGCCGCGAAGCTGAACACGAATCGTGTCGTCCGGCAAACCGTTGATGCCGTAACGACGTGACACTGCGGCACCGAGCATGGTTCCGACGGTGCGATTGACATTTCGCACCGGAAGATCGATCACGACCGCTTCACCGCGCTCAAGCGCAGGTTTCGCAAGCTCAATCAACTTATTATCAAGCGCTTTGGCGAGCCCGTGATCTTGCTTTCCGACATGGCGTCGCGCAAAGCCCGCCTGCGGTTCGTGCAAAATCTCGCTGAAGTCAAGGCCACGCGCCTTCCAGTGATCCAACGCCTCCGCGACGTCCAAGCGATGCACCTGCCCAATCATTTCATCGAAAGTGCGATAACCAAGCTGCGCCATCCATTCGCGTGTTTCTTGTGCAATGAACTCAAAAAAGTGTATGACATGCTCCGGTTTGCCTTGGAAGCGCTTTCGTAGTTCTGGGTTTTGCGTCGCAATGCCGACCGGACAAGTATTCAAGTGGCACGCACGCATCATGATGCAACCCGACGCCACAAGGGGTGCAGTCGCAAAACCAAACTCGTCCGCACCCAGCAAGGCTGCAATCACAACATCACGACCCGTTTTAAGGCCACCGTCGGTCTGCACACGAATGCGTCCGCGCAAATCGTTTTTCACGAGCGTTTGCTGCGTTTCCGCAAGACCAATTTCCCACGGTATGCCGGCATATTTGATTGATGTTTGCGGCGACGCTCCGGTGCCGCCGTCGTGGCCTGAAATCAAAACCAAATCGGCTTTTCCTTTTGCCACACCCGCAGCCACCGTGCCTACGCCGGTTTCTGCAACCAGTTTCACGCTCACCGTCGCATCGCAATTTGCATTTTTGAGATCATGAATGAGCTGCGCGAGATCTTCGATCGAATAGATATCGTGATGCGGCGGAGGAGAAATCAAACCTACACCGGGCGTCGAGTGGCGTGTCTTGGCAATCGTTTCATCGACTTTATGCCCGGGCAATTGGCCACCTTCGCCAGGCTTGGCGCCTTGCGAAATTTTGATCTGCATTTCGTCGGAGTTGACGAGATACCAGCTCGTCACTCCAAAACGACCCGATGCTACTTGCTTGATCGCACTGCGTCGCAAATCACCGTTTGCGTCCGGAGTAAACCGCTCCGGATCTTCTCCGCCTTCGCCGGTGTTGCTGCGCCCGCCCAAACGATTCATTGCAATCGCAAGATTTTGGTGCGCTTCGAGCGAAATCGATCCGTACGACATCGCGCCCGTGCAGAAGCGTTTTACGATTGCACTCACCGGTTCAACTTCTTCGATCGCAATCGCTTTGGTCGCAAGCTTAAGCTTGAACAAGCCGCGCAGCGTACAAGTCGTCTTGGTGTCACCATCCGCCGCCGCAGAATATTCTTTGAATGTCTTGTACTCACCCGAGCGCACGGCATGCTGCAATTTCGAAATCACCGTCGGACTAAAGTGATGGCGCTCGCCACGCGCTCGCCACTTGTACAAGCCTCCCGAATCGAGTTCCGGATATGCGAACGCATCCTCCGAGAACGCACGTTCGTGTCGTAGAAGCGATTCTTTCGCGATCACCTCGATGTTCGCGCCGCTGACACGACTTGCTGTACCTGTGAAATATTTTGCGATCAGATCGCGATCGAGACCCACGGCTTCAAAAATTTGTGCGCCGCGATAGCTTTGCAGCGTCGACACGCCCATCTTTGCGAAAATTTTGAGCAGCCCCTTCTCGATGGCCTTACGGTAATTTTTGATCGCGAGCTTGAGTGATAGATCTCTCGGCACATCGACGCCTTGTTCGATCAAACACGCAATCGACTCGAAAGCGAGATATGGATTGATCGCACAAGCGCCGTAGCCAATCAGCAATGCGAAATGCCCCACTTCGCGCGCTTCACCGGATTCGACCACGATGCCGCACTTTGTGCGGCTGCTCTCGCGAATCAAGTGATGGTGCACCGCGCTCGTCGCCAGCAGCGACGGAATCGCCACATGCTCCGGCCCCATTTCGCGATCACTCAAAATCAAAATATTCACACCGCTTGCAATGGCTTGAGAAGCTTGATGACACAGAGATGTGATCGCTGTAGCCAATCCAGCCGTGCCTTCCGAACGCTTGAACAGCATCGAAATTTTCTGTGCGCGAAAACCCGGTTTCGAAATACAATGAATGCGTTCGAGTTCTTCGTCGGTCAAAATGGGCTGATCAAGCCAAAGCAACCGTGCATGCTCCGGCGTTTCGTCGAGAAGATTTTTTTCCGAACCCAGACTCGAGAATGTCGACATCACGAGACGTTCGCGAATCGAGTCAATCGGCGGATTCGTCACCTGCGCAAAAAGTTGCTTGAAGTACGAGTACAGCAAGCGTGGACGATCCGAAAGCACGGCAAGCGCAGTGTCGTCTCCCATCGAGCCGATGGCTTCTTCGCCCTTCGCCGCCATGGGCGCAAGCAAAACTCGAAGATCTTCAATGCTATACCCAAAAGCTTGTTGCCGCGTGGGCAACGTTTCTTGGCTTGATGAAATCGGTGTCTGCACCGACGGTAAATCATTGAGATGCAGGCGATTTGCATCCAACCACTGGCGATACGGCTTACGCTCGATCAAGCGTTGCTTCACTTCGTCATCACCGATGACTCGACCCGCCTCAATATCGACTACAAGAATATGCCCAGGTTGCAAACGTCCGTTGTGCAGCACATCCTGCGGAGAAATTTCAAGCACACCGACTTCCGAAGCCGCAATGACGCGACCGTCCTTTGTCAGTGTATAGCGCGACGGACGCAGCCCGTTGCGATCGAGAATGGCGCCCACGCGGCGACCATCGCAAAACACCATCGACGCCGGGCCGTCCCACGGCTCCATCAAACAAGCGTGATATTCGAAAAACGCGCGCCGATCGTCGGCCATGCTCACATAGCCTTCCCACGCTTCGGGAATCATCATCAAAATCGAATGTTCGATGTCGCGTCCACTTAGACACAGCAGCTCGAAAGCATTATCAAACTTCGCTGAATCGCTGCCTCCGTCGCCGATGATCGGAAACAGCTTTGCAAGATCGTCGCCGTAAGCGTCCGTTTTTAGTGTACCTTGCCTCGCGTGCATCCAATTCACATTACCGCGCAAAGTATTGATCTCGCCGTTATGCGCAATGAAACGAAACGGTTGTGCAAGATCCCACGTCGGAAACGTGTTGGTGCTGTAGCGCTGGTGCACCATGGCAATCGCAGACTCAAAACTTGGATCGGCAAGATCGGGATAAAATGCCGACACCTGATGCGCGAGCATCAATCCTTTGTAAACCAATGTACGGCTCGACAGCGACGGCAAATGAAAGCGCGCCGCCTCGGAACCACACTGTGTACGCACACTGTTTTCTGCAATGCGACGCAACACATAAAGGCGTCGTTCAAAATCGTCTTGATCCAAGCCGGGCGCTGCCGCAACAAAAACTTGCCGAATGAACGGCATCGACTCGCGCGCAAGCGCGCCGATCTTCTCCGGCATCACGGGCACATCGCGCCAACCTAACAAACGCTGTCCCGTTTTCTCGACGGCCTGACTCAAAATTTGAATTTGCTTTTCGCGCGCCGTTTGCTCTTGCGACAAGAACACAAGACCCGCGGCATATCGCCCTTGCGCCGGCAACTCGAAACCCAAGCGCGCGGCCGTGCGAAAAAAACGATCTGGGATTTGCACCAAAATCCCCGCACCATCACCCGTCTCGGCATCTGCACCTGCGGCACCACGGTGCGCGAGATTCACAAGAATTTCGATACCCTGCTCGACGATGTGATGCGATTTTTCCGCATTGAGCTTCGCGACAAATCCA
>CAYRID010000089.1:0-9262 GCA_964424225.1 uncultured Geobacter sp. | reverse complement strand
CGCTTCGTGGAGCAGTGTTTCGCGCGTTTCCATGACACCTTGCATGATGTACTGCGCATCAAAGAACAGAAGTTTTGCAATGGCGTGCTGCGCGCGTGCAATTGTTTCCGGCGAAGCAGCGAAAAAATATTGTGCAATGTCGCAAAGATGTGTCGAAAAGTAAGCAGCACCCGCAAGGCACTGTGCGCTCGAAACACCAATGCGCTGCGCGTCGCGCCCAAGCGTGATGCGTAGTTCGAGATAGGGAAAATCAATCGGATCACCGAGCGTGAGCAGGCAGCGCCGATTTTTGGATAAAACATTTTTGCGTAATTCTGGATTTGGAATTGAGCTTGCCTGTGCGGGCAAAGTTTCGCTGTCGATCCAATGCTGCAGCCAGCCTTCGAGCAGCGTGTCGATTTTTTCTTCCAGCACGGGACGAAGTTCGCGCACGAGTGCAAGATCTGCGTCGCTAAGTTGGAACAAAGCGAGGGCTGCGTGCAGTGCGTTGAAGTGGTTGGGATTCGCGGCGTTCGTCATTTGTGCAGTATGAGAAGGTTCGCGTTTCTTCGTCAAGCCGTCTGCTTTTTGCGTCGAGTCCTTTGTGCCGAGTCGGCAGGAGTGCGACCAGTGCGTGCAAGCGCACAGCGACGGTGCGCCAATGCAAAAGCGCGTTCAAGCGTGCAAGAAGCGCAAGAGGATGGCGAAGAACCAGTCGAGCAAAATTTTGAGTCCACTGCGGTTTTGCAAGAGTGCGCGGTCGATCGGGCGCGCAAAAATCAAGTCTTGATTGAAACGATGTGAGAGTTGTTGCGGGATCTCGCCACCGTCGATCACGATGTTGACTTCGTAGCTGTGCTCGTGACTTTGCAAATCTAAGTTTGAGGTTCCGATGATGGCCCAGCGTTCGTCGAAGACGGCGACTTTGGCATGCATCATCACCGGCATGTATTCAAACACTTCGACTCCGCGTGAAATGAGCCGACTGGCAACGCCGTGCGCGGCATGCTGCAGCGCGGGATGTGTTTTTCCAGCGATTAAGACTTGTACGGAGGCGTTGTGTGTCGTGATTTCTTCGAGTGCGCGCAGAATACGGTGGCCGGGGATGAAGTATGGGCTCGTGAGGCGCGCCGATTTGTGGGTGGTGCGCAGTGCGCGGTGCAGCGTTTCGCGCATTCGTCTCCGGCGATAGTGGGGGCCGTCGGCCAACACACCGCAGCGTATCGTGCCACATTCCGTCGGTGCTTCGCAGAGCAATTCTTCCCAGCCCAGATCGGAACCGCCGGCGCGAAACCAGCTTTCGAAGAACACGGCTTCGAGGTCGCGCACTACAGGACCCTCTAAACGAAGATGTGTATCGCGCCAACCGCGCTCGCAGTATTCATTGCTTGGATGATCGGTGTGGGCACATCCCATGTATTCATCGCCGATATTGAGTCCACCGGTGAAGCCAATGCGTCCGTCGATGATCAAGATTTTTCGATGGTCGCGTTGGCGCAGTGAGCGACTGAGTGGGAAGCGGCGCTTTGCACGGAAGAACACGACTTCTCCGCCGGCTGCGCGTAGCGCGGCGAAGGCAGCGGAATCGGCATCGTAGGAACCAAAGCGATCGCAGAGCAGACGCACGCTCACTCCTGCACGCGCTTTGCACTCGAGAGCGTTGAGAAAACGCCGTCCCGTTTCGTCGGTGCGAAAGATATAGACTTCGAGTTCGATGCGATTTTTTGCGCATTCGATTTCGTGCAGCATCGCAGTCAAACCGTCTCGTCCCCAGGCAAAGAGCGTGACGTGATTGCCTTCGCGCAACGTGATCTCGCCGCGACGAATTAGGTTTTTAATCGGGCTTGGAAGGCGCGCAAAACCATAACGTCGCAGCGCCGCACGGAGCGCTGCGCGTTTTGAGTCGAAGGATTTTGACGGTGCGGTGCGCTTCTCGATTAGTCTTCCTTCATCAGGCTGCGAATGTAGTCATATCCGTTGCGCAACTCTTCCGCGACGGTCTTGGCGGTATCGCGTATTTGTCGCAGCGAGCTTGCCGAGCGTTGTCCCACGGCTTTGGTTTCCGCTTCGATCTGGGACCACTTTTTTTCAAGGCGCTCCCATTCATCGCGGGCGTCTGCACCGAGGAGGTGAAGTCGCACGCGAACTTCATCGCGCGTTTGTCGCAGCTTATCGATGTCTTGAGCGAGCTCGTCGAGAATGTCGGCCATAGTAGGTGTCTCCTTGAGTGGGCTTGCGTTTCGTACCGTGTAGAGTCGATGCACAATGCAATTTCTGGATTGCGGTTTTGCACGCATCGTGCCAAAAAGTCGATGAATCGTTGCTCGCGGTTGCAGATTTGAGAATCCGCTGAGAGAATCGAAACGCAAAATGAAAAACGTCCAGACTTCCACCGCATACAAGAGCCGAAGAGGGGAAAGAATATGCAAGCTGTCAGCACCGCGCACCGAGTGAATCGTCGAACGAAAGCCAAGATGCAGTGCTCGTGGAATATGTTGCGCGACGTTGGTGCATTGTGCCGCAGGGAGGCGCTGCGAAGGGTCGTCCATGTTCTTGCGCTGACTTTGGGGCTTGGAGTATGCGGGGTGTCGAGCGCGACACACGCAAGTGACGCTCCGGTAAAAGCTGCACCGACGACCGGAAAATCCATGGAAGAAACGCGAAGCACGATGCGAAACATTTATGCGACGCTGACGACGGCATTTCGGCTGAGCCTGAACGAAGCCGATTTTGGAAATCCTGCAAAACGTCAGGAGGTTACGCAGGCGTTGAAGGCGCTCGCCGAGAACGCTGCTTTTTTGCGTGATCATGAATTGCAGCTTGGCGAAGACGACGACTACCTGCGTCGCTCGCTGGCCGATGATGCGCGCGAATCGTTGATTGCCTATGAACGTGGACATTACGAAGAGTCACGCTTTATTTTGTATGGCATGACCGAGAACTGTATTTCTTGCCATTCTAAGCGCCCCAATGATGCCGATTTCGATCTTGCAAAAAATTTCTCGAAAGATTTGCGCGATGCGGGCGTGCTGCTTGAAGATCGTGCGCGCATCGAGACGGCGACACGCCAATTCGACACAGCACTCAAGACATACGAAGAAATGTTTCGCGCAAAGTCGATGACGGCGGCGCAGATCGAACTCAATGGCGCACTTCTGCGTTATTTGAAAATCGCTTTGCGCGTGAAGCGCGATCCGCAGCGCGCGATTTCGACACTCAAACGTTTCGAGAAGCGCGCCGATACGCCACGCTATTTGAAGAATCAGATTGCGGCGTGGGTGGCGTCGCTCGAAGACATCCGCAAGGCGCCGCCGGAGACCGACCTTTTGAAAGCTGGCGAAGCGATGATGCAGAAGGCCATGTTGCAAAGCCAATTCCCCGAAGATCCGGATAGCTTTGTGTACTACATCGAGGCGTCGGGCATTTTGCATCGCTATGTGCAAACGAAACCAAAAGAGAAGGCGGATCTTGCAAGAGCTTTTTTCTTGCTTGGTGTGGCGGAGTCGCACATTGGATATTCGTATTGGCTTTCCGAGACCGATCACTTCCTTGAGACGGCAATTCGCGTCGATCCCAAAGGGCCGTATGCGGAGAAGGCCTACACATATTTGGAATCGTTCACCTATGCCGGCTGGACGGGATCGGGCGGCGAACAGTTGCCCGACGATGTGAAGGCGCATCTTGCTGAGCTTCGCGCTTTGATCGACGCTCCTTCAAAAAAGAAGCACTGATTTCGAGGCCTGTTGCTGCGCGGGCTACGCCGAAAATCGAAGTGTGCTACGCGCGATGACCATCGTCGCGCAACCGCTCTTCGTGCTCGTTTGAGCCGGTGTGGCCGTTGCGCTGCGGATTCCTTCTTAATTTTGCGACGGAGCCGTCCGATGCAATCCGAAGCTGCCCGATGTGGCGGCGGGCGAGATGCGATTCTTTTGCATTTTTGCTCCGATGCGCAGGTTCTTCAAAACGACGACGCATCAACTTTTCGTAATCTTCCGACGGACGGAGCAAGTGGATATGGTGCGAGCGAAAGCGGCGGCGATGCAGATGCGTTCGGGGGGGATTTCCGTCAAAGCGGCCATTGGCTTTGCGGTCATTTTGCTCACGGTTTTTTTCTTCGTTCAATTTACGCTCCATCAACGCAATCAACGGCTCGTCGAAGAGATTCGCAGCGGCTACGTGAGTGCCTTTCGTCTGTTTCAAACGCTTGAACTCGACTTCCATGAAACGGAAGATGGTTTTAACAGCGCGATCGCGATGGAGGATGCACTTTTGCTTCGCTCGGCGGAGTCGTATCGCGACGATTTTCTGGGGCGAGTCAAGTCCGGTAGCGAGATCAAGACCCTCCAGCGCAGTGAACTTGAAATTCTTCGCAAAGATTTTCTTGAGTTCTATGAACTCGGGCGCGCGGTGACCGAGCGGCGCTTGGGCGGTGCATCCGTAAAAGATCTTTCCGCGCAAATGAATGAGATGAATCAGCTTGGTGCTCATTTGGAAGAGGCACTTTCGAAGGGCACAGAAGCACAGCACGATAAACTTCTCGAAGCGCTTGCCCAGACCGAACATTCACAGCGGATTTCGATGATCGTGGTTTCCGCAATTACGATTTTCATGGGATTGGCCCTTGGATGGCTTGCGTTTGCGCGCGCGCGGGCAACGAATCGGCGCCTCGCCGACGGTGCACAGATTGCTTCGCATATCGCGAAAGGGGACGCTACACAATCTTTTGACATCTCCGTTCAAGACGAGCTTGGAAAACTCATGGCTTCGATCAACGAGATCGTTTTGTATTTGAACGAGATGGCTGCTGTGGCGGATCGAATTGCAGCGGGAGATCTCACGGCAAAAGTTGAGGCGCGTTCGTCGGCCGATCGTTTTGGTAACGCATTTCAGAGTATGACGCATATTTTACGCACGCTAATGGCCGACATTCGTCATAGCTCGCAGCGCGTGGCCGCTTCGACGGAGCAGATCTCGCTTTCGGTGTTGCAGATGGCCAAGGGTGCAGACGAACAAAACCGACTGACGGAAGACACTTCGGCGAGTATGGTCGAGATGGCGGGGCAGATCGAAAGCGTTTCGCAGTCGGCGCAGTCGCTGGCGACGAATGCAGATGAAACGGCGGCAGCCGTCGAAGAGATGAGCACTTCGATGGGCAAGGTGGCGATGATTGTCAACGAGATGTTGGGTTCGGTTTCGGAAACCACGCGCGTGATGAAGACGATTACGGATTCTGTGAAATCCGTGGCAGAGCAAGCCAAAGAGATCGATCGCGTTTCGCAAGAAGCAGCGACGTATGCCGTCGACGGTGGGCAAGAGCTTTCGAAGGTGATTTACGGCATTGGCGAGCGGGGCCAAGAGATTGCGCGCATCGTGCAAGTGATGGAGCAAATCGCCGATCAAACGAATTTGCTCGCACTCAATGCGGCGATCGAAGCGGCGCGCGCTGGCGATGCCGGTCGCGGTTTTGCCATCGTGGCCGACGAAGTGCGAAGGCTCGCGGAGCAGTCGATGAACTCGACACGCGAAATCACGACCTTCATCGAATCGGTGCAATCCGACACGAATCACGCGGTGGATCTCAGCCAAGACATTTTGAGCAAGATTGCGCAGTCGGTGACGCGTACCAAAGATTTGGTGTCGCGTGCGCGCGATGCGACGGAAGAGCAGAGTGCTGCGGCGGCGCAAGTGATCGACAAGTCGGCGGCGTTGCAAGATTCCGCGGCGCGCGTGTCGGTGGCGGTCGAGGAACAAACAACGGGAGCGCGCGAAATCGTTAGCGTCGTCACGGCGATGAATAACATGACGCAGACTGTGGCCATGGCGACGCAAGAGCAACTCAAAGCCGGTACCGTCGTGATGCTCTCGATGGAGAAAGTGGCGGAGATTGCGAAGTCGAGCCTTGCGCAAACCGAAGAACTTTCTGCGGGCTCGGAAGCACTCAAGAACGAAGCTGAAAAATTGTTTCATCTCTCGGAGCAATTCAAAGTCGACTAAACGGCCTTTTTTACGAAGCGTCTCGTTTTGGTGTTACTTTATGTTTTCACTGTCGGACGCGCTTTGTTTGCGCATTTGATCGAGATATTCATACGCATTGCCGACGGGCGCGATGAAGGTGCCTTGGGCTTGCGCAGTGAGTCGCTCGCCGGCATAGATTTTCCCTTCCACGAAAACCTTGCGTCCGTCGCTGCCGGTGTAGCGCGCTTCGAGGGTGAGTTCGCGGTGTAGCGGTGTCGGTGCGAGATAGCGAATTTCCAGCGTGCCGGTGAAGCCTGGTTTCTTCGAAAGCGTTTGCGCAGCGCCCAGCAGTTCGTCGAAGATCGCCGCAACGTAACCGCCGTGCACATGGCCCGGTGGCCCTTCGTAGGCCGCGTCGAAGGTGACTCTTCCGCGTGTCACATCGCCGTCGATCCAAATTTGAACGGGTGGTGCAATCGGGTTCAAGATGCCGCGCAGCGGGCTGTAGGATTCATAGAGATAAACGTCGGTGTCGGTGTCGCGCTTGGCCATGCCGCGCCGCAGCTTGCGCGGTGGCAATTTTTCGAGCTTGGCCAGGATGGCCTGCAAGCCTTCGTCGAGCGCTTCGAGCGCTGCAGCATTGGCATCGCGTGCCGTGACTTGGTGAAACAAACGCCGCACGGCATCGCCGAGCGCGCGTCCCGCCGGATCTTCGAGCGTGTAATGGTTCCAGTGCACTTCGTCGGAGTCGACGTGCTTGTGCAGCACGACGCCCGGGCGCAGTCCGTCGATTGACTTCATGTTTTGCGCTCCGTTTGCATGGCGCGTCGCAAGTTTTCGATGTTTTCGGGTGTCGGGGCGATGAAGGTGCCGGTGGCCTGCGCAGTGACGATGTGGCCAGCGCTCAATGTCCCGCGCGTGAGAATTTTGCGTCCCTGCATCGTTTCATATTGGCCTTCGAGACGCAGTTTTGTGTTGAGTGGTGTCGGTGCGCAAAAGCGGATTTCGAGTGTGCCCGTAAAACCACGCGTGCCCGAGAACGCTTGCACGCAGGCGAGGAAGTCGTCGAAGATCGCGGCGATGTAGCCGCCGTGCACATGGCCGGGTGGCCCTTCATAAGCTGTGCCGAAACAAACTTCGCCGTGTGCGGTGCCGTTTTCTTCCCAAACTTTAAGCGGTGCAGCAAGAGGATTCATCGAGCCACGGATCGGATTGAGCGTGATGTAGCGATAGATATCTTCGTCGGTGCGCTCGGGACCCATGAGGCGAGCGGGAACGGGGTTTGGACAGGCTTGCTCAAAGGCCTCCGTGAGCGCACGCAGGTCTTGCGTCAGTTCTGCGACTTGTGTGGCGTCCAGTTCGGCGCGGACCAGCTGCTGCGCGAGTGCGCGCAGGCCAGCACCGACGGAGTCGCCGAGCGGGTCTTCGATCGCAAAGCTCTGCCACGGCAAATGCGGCGCGTGGGTATGCCGAATGATTTTTACGCGTTGGTGCATCGTACACTTTTTTGAGTTATTCATTGCTGAGGGCGTACAGCTTCTTTTTGCCGTCGGATACGAGTAGCAGCAACGGCGCAAATCCGTCGAGTGCTTTTTGCCAGGCCCCTCTGCGACTCTTGGTGCTGTGTGAATGGCGCTCGTTGCGCGTTGTCGAGATGCAGCATCAATGCGCCGTGCTTTGGTTTGCCTTTGGTTCGCATCCGGCAGGTGCGAAGGCCGTCCCGAAGCGAAGCACTCGCTTTCTAGGAGCGATTGAAAAATTTCGTTTTTTTTTTTTTTGACGAGTGTGTAATGCTCGATTCTGTTCCGGCTTTGCGCCGTGGGGGAATGCAAAACTTTGGGCTTTGGGGCTTGGGCTTGGGGGAGAAAAAGCGATGATGCAAAGAGATATTTACCGGGTTATTGGTAGATCGATTCGAAGAAAAATTTCGATGAGTTCTTGGCTTGGGGCTGTGATGGCGGTGGCGGTGTGGATGTCGCCGGCGCCGGCACGCGCCGTGCTGATGAACTACACCGGAACATTCTCGATCAGTCTCGAAGGATTTTCAGCGTCTTCGTCGGTGTTTAACGGCACCGCCGATGTGAATCTCGCGACGGGCGCGTTCCAGATTCTCAATGGCTGGTCGACCGTTCCGACCGCTTCGGGAAGCTATGTAACGAGTGCTGCATGGATTATGCCACCGCAGCAAATGACAACGACTCCGTCGGGTAGTTGGCTCACCCCGGTGACACGGCATCCGATTGCGCAGCATCCTTTGCTTTCAGCGGGCGGTTTCTCGCGAGGAACGATTTTTGTCCCGTCGGTGGCGTTGGCGGGCTTTCCGATGCCTGGTTATCCGCCGATGTCCGGTACCGGGTTGTTTCATCCAAACGGAGGTTTTGGAGGCGGTTTCGGCGGCGATTTCTATTTCTGGATAAAACATGGTGAGTTTTCAGCAATCTTTGTCGATGGAGGAATGACACCTTCCTCGCACACCCGCCTTCATCAGGTAGCTGGTGGAGCAAACGGAGTGATGACGACGTCCCTTCGCGCATTTAGTTATTATTCCAACCGGCCACTAAGCATATCTACAAATGTGTCGGTGACTTTCCCCGGTTACAACTGGACCGCGAACAATGCGAGTTTCACGATCGATGGTCGCCTCTACACCGCTCCGGGTAGCGACAATCGCAACACGACGAGTCGTACCGGACAGATCTTGCTCGTGACACCGATGCGCATCTACGGAGGCATGCCGAACGGCGGCATCGGTGGGTTCTTCAATTTGGATCTCAACTTCACACCCGTTCCCGAACCGAGCACCGCGCTGATGCTCGGCGCGGGCCTCGTCAGTCTCGCGTTCGCGGCGCGGCGCAGGCACGTGGCGCATTAAGTTTGCTTGTGCGTGTGCGCGGTAAGTTCGAAAGTCCGCCTTCGGGCGGACTTTCGTGTTTTGGGGGAAGGCTTTCGTTTCTCATCGCTTCTTCAAGTTTTTCAACTCACGCAGCGGCTGTGCTTGTGCGCTCTGCGCTTTCTGGATTGAGCGACAGCCGGCGTTTTTGCGATAGACTCGGGGCCTTCTTGGGTCGCCGCACGCGGGCGCGGCGCAGTCAGCAGAGCAGGGGCCTATGCGGGTTTTGATCATTGCCACGAATCGCGAGCGCTTTCCGCACGGTGTGGCGCCGGTGGGTGCGGCGAGCATCGTGAGCACGTTGCAAGCGGCGGGCTACGAGACGGAATTTCTCGATTTGTACTTTCAGCGCAGCGTGCCGCGCGCGATCGCGAAGACGCTCGCGCGCTTTCGGCCGGACGTCATTGGCTTTTCGATACGAAACCTCGACAACGCGGC
>CAYRID010000088.1:0-9324 GCA_964424225.1 uncultured Geobacter sp. | reverse complement strand
CTCTTCGAGTCCATGCGGACCGTGCTCGCGGCCAAGCCCTGAGCATTTCACACCGCCAAATGGAAGTGTAGGCGACAAAATTCCGTGTTGGTTAAGCCAGGCCGTGCCGCACTCGAGCCGCGCGGCAAGCTCGGCGCCACGTGCAAAATCATTTGTCCATACCGATCCACCAAGGCCATACGGAGAAGCGTTTGCACGGCGAAGCACATCCTCAACATCCGCAAAACGCAAAATCGGCAGAACGGGACCGAATTGCTCTTCATCTACAAGTCTTAGACCTTCGGAAATATCACTGATCAGTGTAGGAGGATAAAAATACCCAGGACCGGGCAACGGCGCCCCGCCTATCAATACGCGTGCACCACTTCGTTTGGCTTCTTCAACGAAATGACCAATTCGCTCATACTGCATACGATTGTTCAGCGGCCCCATCTGCACGCCAGGGTCTGTACCGGACCCAAGCTTCACCTGACTTGCCTCTTTGACGAGCGCTGCACAAAGCGCATCGTGAATTTTTTCATGTACATAAAGGCGCTTGATCGCAACACAGACTTGGCCACAGTTGTTGAAGGCAGAGCGAAAAATTTTCGGTGCAATCCGTTGAGGATTGACATCGTCAAGTACGATTGCAGCATCGTTTCCGCCCAGTTCGAGTGTCACGCGCTTAAGATTGGTGGCAGCATTTTCGAGAATCTTCTTGCCGGTCGGCACTGAACCAGTAAACGCAATTTTGCGTATGCCTGAGTGCTGCGTCATCCATTCACCGACTTCATTGCCGCCACAAATCACGTTCAGCACACCCGGCGGCAAAATTTCGCGTAGAATTTCTCCGAATTTCAGCGTCGAGAGTGGCGTGTACGGCGATGGCTTTAACACAATTGTGTTACCTGTCAAAAGTGCAGGTGCAATTTTCCACACGCCCATGCGCAATGGAAAATTCCACGGCGTAATTGCACCGACGACGCCGAGAGGCTTACGGCGAATTTCTATGCGCGAAGTCGCACTCTGCTCAATCACTTCCGTCGGAATTTCGTATTTCGCCGTCGCACGGAACCACGTTGCACTGGCTGCTGCCTCTTCGATGCCTTTCTCAAGAATTTTGCCCTGCTCTCGGGTAATTAACATTCCAAGCAACTTCGCATGCATTTCGAGAGCATCTGCAATTGCATGTAATTTGTGTTTTCTCTCGGCAAGCGATGTTTGCGACCACGATCCAAAAGCACGCTGTGCCGCTGCGACCGCTTCATCCAGATCTGCGCGCGAGGCAACCGGAGGACGCGCAATCACTTCCTCCGTCGCTGGATCAAGCACAGCAAGCGTTGTTCCCGGATCACGCGCAAACACAGCTTTTCCATCAATCGTCATCGAAAACTCAGACATCATTTTCTTTCCATCTCCTGTCGTGCATGGCAACCGCTTCGCAAACGCATGCTTTTTGCCGCATGTCTCTGCGCGCAACTCACACCCACTCCGTGTTTCAAAGAGTTGCACCCAAAGAACGCTTTGACACGCATTTTCTTTTGGAGACAATGCAGCAATCTTCAAAGTCAAAAATTCAAGGAAGAGCGTGTATGAAAAAAATTCGCATTGGAATCGTCGGTATTGGCAACTGTGCCAGTTCTCTCGTACAAGGCATCACCTATTACGCCGACAAAACGCCCGCGAACGCCATCGGTCTCATGCACTGGGAAGTTGGTCACTATCGCCCGTTCGATATCGAAATTGCTTCCGCCTTCGACATTGATTTGCGAAAAGTCGGCAAAGATGTTGCAGAAGCCATTTTTGAAAAACCAAACTGCACAACACAATTTTGTACTGAGGTTTCCAAAACTGGCACTTTCGTGCGTATGGGACGCGTGCTCGATGGAGTCGCAGCCCATATGATCGATTATCCCGAAGCGCGCAGTTTCGTCATATCCAAACAACATCAACCTACACAAGAAGATGTTGTTCGTGAGATCCGCGAAAGTCGTACCGAAATTCTCGTCAACTATTTGCCCGTTGGCTCGGAACAAGCTGCGCGCTTCTATGCCGAATGCGCACTCGAAGCGGGCGTCGCCTTCATCAACAATATGCCGGTCTTCCTTGCAAGCGATCCAACGTGGGCAAAACGCTTTGCCGAAAAAGGCTTACCGATCGTCGGAGATGACATCAAAGCTCAGCTCGGGGCAACGATCACACATCGCACTCTCGCCGATTTATTTCGACGGCGTGGCGTCCAACTCGAACGCACCTATCAACTGAATACGGGTGGCAATACCGATTTCTTGAATATGCTAAGTCGCGATCGTCTCTCGTCGAAAAAGCGCTCGAAAACCGAAGCTGTACAATCGGCGCTCGGCGTGCGCCTGGAGGAGGAAAACATTCATGTTGGGCCAAGCGATTACGTCGCCTGGCAAAATGACAACAAAGTGTGTTTTTTGCGCATGGAGGGTAAAATTTTCGGCGACGTGCCGATGCACCTCGAATTGCGTTTATCCGTCGAGGATTCACCCAACTCGGCAGGCGTTTCGATCGACGCAATTCGGTGTTGCAAACTCGCGCTCGAGCGAGGCATCGCCGGCCCACTGCTCTCGGCCTCTGCCTTTTTCATGAAACATCCGCCGCAGCAAATTCCCGACGACGAAGCGATGCGTGCAACCGAAGAATTTATCGCCGGACAACGTGAACGCTAAAAGCGCTTCCAAGCACACGCCAAATGTTCTCTCAAAAATTACTCAAAGATTGCGTCCAAACGCTCACTCAAGGCACGCGTTCAAAAATCTGAAAGCTAAAATCATGATCATTCTTTGCATCGGCAGCATGCCTCTCGTCAAAAACGAGTCGCCAATACGGCGCTTGATCCTTCAAAGACTTCGGCTCTTGCGCAAATTGCGGAAAATACGCATCGCCTTCGACCGTGGCATGAACACGCGTGAGATAAAGTCGATCCGCAAACTCAAGGCCACGTCGAAAAATCTCTTCGCCACCGATCAAAAAAACTTCACGATGCCCCTGCGCTAAGCGCAACGCTGCGTCGAGTGAATTGGCGACGAGCGCTCCCGCCGCCTGAAAATTCGGATCACGACTTACAACGATCGAAGTTCGGTCCGGCAGTGCGCGACCAATCGATTCCCAAGTCTTACGACCCATAATCACGCAGTGCCTCATCGTGAGCGTCTTGAAACGCCGAAGATCCGACGACAAACGCCACGGCAAACGATTGTCGCGCCCAATCACATTGTTTTCAGAAACGGCCACGAGAATTGAAATGCTCACACAGAGACTCGCGCTGCAATCGCCGGTGCAGGATCATAGTTTTCAATCCGAAAATCCTCGAAGCAAAATTCAAAAAGATTCTTGATCTCGGGATTGATCTTTAGCGTCGGAAGTACGCGCGGCGTGCGGGCAAGCTGAAGTTTCGCTTGCTCAACGTGATCACGATACAAGTGCACATCACCAAAACTGTGTACGAAGTCGCCAGGTGCGAGCCCCGTCACCTGCGCCACCATCAATGTGAGCAGCGCATACGAGGCGATATTAAACGGCACACCGAGAAAAACATCTGCACTGCGTTGATAAAGCTGGCAGGAAAGCCGGCCCTCCGCGACGTAAAACTGAAAAAGCAAATGGCACGGCGGGAGCGCCATTTTCGGCAAATCTCCGACGTTCCAAGCACTCACGATCAAGCGCCGCGAATCGGGGTTCGTGCGAATCTGTTCAACCACTTCCGCTAGTTGATCAACGGTTTCGCCCGAAGCGGATTGCCAAGAGCGCCATTGACGTCCGTACACCGGCCCCAGGTTTCCGTTCGCATCCGCCCATTCGTTCCAAATCCGCACACCATTTTCTTGCAGATATTTGATATTCGTGTCGCCCGTGATGAACCAAAGTAGTTCGTGGACGATCGACTTCACATGCAGCTTCTTGGTCGTAAGCAACGGAAATCCAGCCTGCAAATTAAAGCGCATCTGATGACCGAAGACGCTAAGCGTTCCCGTCCCGGTGCGATCGCCCTTGGCGACTCCTTCGTTCAAGATGCGGTGCAAAAGATCGAGATATTGCTTCATAAAAAAATCCACTTTTGTTTTTTCGTCGACTCGCTCGCGCATAGCAAAACAACTCGCTTTCGCGGCACGCGTGTCCCGTATCATTGCATAAAAACCGCTTCGCTCACGCGGTACAATCGCACACCCAACGCTGCCGCGTTAAACTGCTTCAACTTCTTGAAGTCGAGTCCATCTCCAGCGTCCGAAAAAGGAAAGCCCGAGGAATCCGCATATGAAAACAAAAAGAATTTTTGTGCTGCAAATTTTGATCGGACTTGGACTCTGGCTCAGCGCACCTGCTTTAAGTTTTGCCGATTCTCCGCTCACCTGCGATACGGTTCCGCTCCTCACGGAAAGTTATCTCGCCAAACATGTTCGCTATCGAAACTTAAATTCCGATCTCGAAAAACGTGTGCAAGAAGCCTTCGTGCGCAATCTCGATCCGATGCACAGTTTGTTCACGCAAAGCGAACTCGATGAAATCGGGGCCCTACTCACGGCCAATATCGGAAAAATCAAAAATGCAAATTGCGGCGCGCTCTTCGAGATTCACCAGCGCTTGCTCGCGCGCTACGCGGAAGTCGAAAAATACGCCGCTACGGTTTTGGGCGATCCGAAGTTCGCCGTCGACAAAACGCTTTCCTTGCAGCTCGATCCCGAAAAACGCCCCTCACCCAAAACCGAGGAAGAGCGCCTCGCCTTTCAAACGAAAATGCTACACCTTGAAGTGTCGAGCGATCTCGCCAGTGGGCTTCCTCTCGACGAAGCCAAGCGGCGCATTGCACATCGCTACGAGCTTGCAACCAAACGTGTGCGCGAACGCAAAGCCGACGATATTTACGCGTTTTATCTCAATGCCTTTTCCGCTGCGCTGGATCCGCATTCGAACTATCTCTCCAAGGACGACCTCGACGACTTCAAAATCCAAATGGGTCTTGAACTGCAAGGCATCGGCGCGGCGCTCTCCTCGAAGAACGGTTACACGATCGTCGAAAAAATCATTCCGGGTGGCGCCGCCGATCGGCACAAGGGACTGCGAATCGAAGATAAGATCATCGGCGTTGGACAAGGCACCGAGGGCCCCATCGTCGATGTCGTCGACATGGCGCTGCGTGACGTCGTCAACATGATCCGTGGAAAAAAGAACACAATTGTGCGACTCGAAATTCTACGGCAATCCGATAAGAGCGAACGACTTACGGTGGCAATCACACGCGACACGATCAATCTCGAAGAGCAAGCCGCGAACATCCGCTACGAAACACGCAGTGTAAATAACAAAAGCTACAAACTCGCTGTGCTCGATTTACCGGCGTTCTATGGCGATACGTCGACGGAATCAAAGCGACAATGCTGGAAAGATGTCGAAAAACTTCTGCGCGAAGCCAATGAGAACAAAGTCGACGGACTCGTTTTGGATCTCTCCCGCAATGGCGGCGGACTTCTTGAAGCAGCCGTATTCATTACGGGGTTCTTCATTCAACGCGGAGGCGTCGTCGCTGTACAAGATTCAGCACGCAAGCCGGAAGTGTTGCGCGATGACGATCCACGCACGCTCTATACCGGGCCGATGATCGTATTGATCTCAAAGGCAACCGCCTCCGCTTCGGAAATCCTGGCCGGTGCGCTCAAAGACTATCAGCGTGCACTTATCGTCGGTGATGATCACACTTTTGGCAAAGGTAGCGTACAAAGTGTGCTTCCTCTGCCACCCGGACTTGGCGCTCTGAAAGTAACAACGAGCATGTTTTATCGTCCGGGAGGCCGCTCTACCCAACACAGCGGAGTGTCTTCTGACATTGCCTTATTGTCCATCTTTGACGCAGGAGACTTCGGAGAAAAATTCCAGCCAAACTCTCTGCCCGAAAGCAAAATCGAACCCTTCCTGAGCACCGAAGCCAACTCCGCTTTTCACCGTCAGCATTGGACGCCCGTTACACCCAATGTTGTGACACAACTTGCGCTCCGCTCAAAAGCGCGCGTCGATCAAAGCAAGGATTTTTCAGAGCTTCGTGAACGCATCGAGAAAGCGAAGGCCAATGCTGGACTCGTGAAGATCGAAGAAATTTTGAAAAATGAAAAAAATGGTAAGAAGAATGGCGAGGCGGATCTCGACGAAGATGCGGAATCGAAAAAATCGCCACAGCTCATGGAGGCACTCAATATCCTCGGCGATTATGTGTATGTCCTGCAAAATGGATCGCTTGCCACGAGTTCCACTGTTAACTCAAGCACGTCACCATAAAATGCCAAAGAAAGCTCTTGCCTCGCACAACTCAAGGTGCGCATGCAAACGAGCAATATCCAAGCTTTGCATTTTTGTGTTGCTCTACATCAGGGGCAATGCGGCGTACCGCAAACCGCTCGCCATTGACGCAAAACCTCATAAACCGCAACTCCGACACTCGTTGCCAAATTCAATGAACGCACATTGGTGTCATACATCGGAAGCCCAACCAAACGCTCGCGATAGCGTTCGCGCAAGTTCGCCGAAAAGCCGCCTCCCTCTCGGCCAAAGAGCAATACGCAAGGTTGGGGATACGCGCAGTCCCAGAAGCTGCGCTCGCCCTCCGCAGAAAAAAAGAACGCCTCACCCAGTTTTGGCAACTCCGCTTCAAAACTCTCCCAGTCGCGCCATTCCACGAGATCGACATGCTTCCAGTAATCGAGCCCTGCGCGCTTGAGGTAGCGATCGCTAAGCGAGAATCCAAGCGGACGAATCAAATGCAAGCGCGCACCGACGGCAAGACAAGTGCGCCCCACGTTTCCGGTATTGCCGTGAATTTCGGGGTGAATCAGCACCAAGTGCAGGTTTTTTTGCTCTTGCATCGTTGCAGCCTCGACTTTTGCAGGATGCAAAGTGTCACGTAGAAGGTTGCGCAGTCTTTACAAGTACGAATCTACTACGCAGAACTACGACACTTGCAAAAAAATACTCACAAAAAAGTTGGCCGCAAAACTGCCAAGAGAATGATCGCAATCAAGAACAATGTCGGCACTTCATTCAAGATGCGGCATTGCTTTGACGTCAAACGAATGTCATCTGCCGCAAAGCGCCGACGCGTCACGCCGACGAAACCGTGATAGCCCGCAAGTCCAAATACCAACACTAATTTGAGATGAATCCAGCCGAGCTTGAGATAGCCCGGATTCAACACGAGCATTGCAATACCAAAGACGAAAGTGGCAATCATGGCGGGCGTCGTAATGTAACGATATAGACGCTCCGCCATGACTTTGAGTAAAGCCGTCACTTCCGGACGGTCACGGTTTTCGACGTGATAGACGAAAAGGCGGAACATGTAAAACATTCCCGCAAACCATGCGACCATCGCAATTAAGTGTAAGGCTTTGAGCCAAAGGATCAAAATACCAACCTTACTTCGGCGGCATACGCAACGCACCGTCGAGACGAATCGTCTCGCCGTTCAGCATCGCGTTCTCGACAATGTGACAAGTCATCGCCGCAAATTCGTCCGGCTTCCCAAAGCGGTGCGGAAACGGAATGTTCGAGATCAACTTGTCCTGCATCTCTTTGGGCGCAAGCAACATGAGCGGAGTGCCAAACAAACCCGGCGCAATCGTGCAAACGCGAATTCCATTGACGGCAAGATCGCGCGCCATCGGCAGCGTCATGCTCACGATGCCACCCTTCGAGGCTGCATACGCGACTTGACCAATCTGTCCGTCGAAAGCTCCCACCGACGCTGTGTTGACCATCACACCACGTTCACCGTCGGAGTTCGGCGTATTTTTCACCATTCGCGAAGCCGCGATACGACACACATTGAACGTGCCAACCAAGTTGATTTGAATCGTGAGTCCAAAGCTATCCAAGTTAAACGGCGAACCATCACGATTCACCGTGCGCCCCGCCGAACCCACACCGGCACAGTTCACTGCAATGTGTAGGCCGCCAAACTTTTCTACTGCTTGATCGACCGCCGCCACGACTTCGGCTTCGCTCGCCACATTCGCTTTCACAAAAAACGCCTGGCCGCCGAGCGACTTGGCCACCGCCTCGCCTTTGTCTGCATTCATGTCGAGAATCGCAACCTTCGCGCCCCGTGCCGTAAGCATCCGCGCCGTCGCCTCACCAAGCCCCGAGCCGCCACCTGTAACCAATGCACCAAGTCCTTGAATATTCATTTTCTTCTCCTCAATTCAGATTCGGTTCTTTTCACAAACTCTCGCTTTTTGAGATCTGCGGCGTCGGCCATAGATCCAAAACTTATTCCTCGTCATTCGCCTCGACACCCTTGCACTCTTGGCGCTGCGGAGCACCAATCTGAGCAGAAAAAGATCCGACTGTGGCGCTCATCAAGGCGCGCTTTGGAAGTCCCAGTGAGCGCAACTCTTCCGCAAATGGGTGATGGCCAAGCTCGAGTTCCGCACCACCATTTCGTGCACCGACCTTCTGCGCATCAACAACCCATGACGCGCGGTAGCGAACACCATCGCGAAATGCGTAAGTATGCATTTCGCGTGCACCAATCAACCAGCGCGGGCTATTGCGCACCGAGAACGTCAGCACTTGCGATGATCCATCATAAACACGGCAGATGCGCTTTCCGTCCGCCAGCGCAAGCTGAATGTCCATGTGCGAAACCGGAAAACCCCAAATTTGTTTGCCAACCTCAGTTACAAATTCATCCGACACCGACATGTGATGCAGATACATGCCCACGCGACCTCGGTAATAATCGAGGGCCATACCGACGAGCGGCAGCGTCCACGCTCCTTCTTCGCGCACTGCAAAAGCCACTACAAATTCAATGTAAGCTCCCAGATCCGATTCTTCGAATTGCACAGCAGCAAGCGTGCACATCGTATGGCCGGGGTACACATCGACGACTTGCAGGCCCGACGGCTCGATCAGTTCGCGCACTTTGCGTGACGGCACGGTGTAGCTTGCCGCAAAACCGTGACCTTGACGGATGAAGATCGGCAACCGCACTTCACGGCCGCTGACTTCATGCGTAGTGCAAAGTTCTTTTTCTTCTTGGGTCATGCGTTGCTCTTCGATTTGATCTAGCGTCGATGAAACGACTGCGGATCCGATTGTACCGGCGACAAAGCGCATGTCGATAATGAAGCCAGAAAAAACCACACGGCAGCAAAAAGGCGGCAAAAACTACTCGTTTGAGTCACCGCCCCAAAATGCACGCAAGTCTTCTTGTGTTACAAAACGCCAATCGGCCTCGACCACATTCCAATCTTCACCTTCAAGGGCCCACTCGATTTCAAAACGGAAAATATCGCTGTGCACTTGTGAAAGATCTTTGAAACTCGCAAT
>CAYRID010000087.1:0-9396 GCA_964424225.1 uncultured Geobacter sp. | reverse complement strand
TACTTCGTCGGTGCTGATGCCGGGAATATTTTTGAGTTGGGAGCCGATCGGCGGGCAGGGAGCATCGCTTGTGCTTCGCAACGCAAATGCCGATTTCGGTGGGCAATACATTCAGGTTTCCTCCGACGGAGGAATTCGACAAAGTGTTGCTCTGGATCCCGGCGATTATTCATCCCTCAATTTGCATGTACGTTTGCGGAGTTGGGATGCTGTCGATGGGACTTTTTATATTTTGGCCGAAATCGGCAGCGATGCGACTTCGTGGGAAGTCATCCAGAATCCCAATCCCTTGCAATTGCTTATGCCGCCATCCGGTTCGAATCCAAAGCAGATTGCATCGAAAGATATTCCTACTGCTTATTGGCAAGCTTATGTGTTGCGCCTAAGCGATGTGAAAGTTGAAGCGGGGCAACAAATACGCATTTCGTTTTTCGGCCAAGGCGTGACGCGCGGAGCGATAGGGCTCGACCGTGCTTATTTGGAAGAGATCGATATTGGTAGCGAACTTTACGCGCCAAATTTCGGATTTGAGTATCCGGTGATTGTGGAAGCGCTGCCAGCTATCGACACGATCACGAGTAACACAATTGTGAATAATTCTGTTTCGCCATTTCAAGAAGCAGGGTGGGATGAGGCCACGTCTTGGCCGGTTGGCGCACCGCCGTTTGTCTTGCGCAGCGACGGAGGCAGCTCAGGAGCACAGTATCTTCAACTGCCGGGTGGCTCGCCGGGGAGCGCAATGGTGGGGCAATACAATCTTGCAGGTGCGTTTTTGGATCCTCGCAATGTATTTCCCAAAAGAGATTTTGTGCACAACGAAATGCAGTATTCGAGCGATGCCTATGGCGATTATGATTATCGTTTTGCATTGAGTGTGAAAGCGCGTTTTAGCGGGAGTGTGCTGCCGGTTGCTCCCCCGACAACCAATTCAGACCCAACGCCCGCACAGGCTTTCTTTCTACATTTCGAAGCATTTTCTTGTGATGGTCGAGTGCCTCTCATTAGCCGCAAGCGCGTACCTTTTTCGGACCTCGGACGCGATTTCAAAGAATTTGCTTTGCGTGTTCAGCCCGTTCCTGCGACGAGATCAGTGGGAGACAAGAAATGTTTCACGCGTGGAAAAAATAATTTTGACATTCGCTTGAGCGCGGTGCGCCCAGCCAACGCGATGAGTAATTTGGATTTTGATGATTTGCGCTTGGATCGCATTGCGCCTCCGGAGTTGTATGCAGAGACTCCGTGGATCGTTGTCGGAACCAATCGCAATGTGCCCAATTGGTTTCAGTCGGCATGGCGCGGTCAAGAACACAAAAATGCGGATACAAAGTTTTTTGTCTATTTGCCGGCCGGAGTTCGCCTTGAGAAGAGTTGTGGAAAAAAACAGAATCAATACTGTGTAGGGAGCGATCCCGACATTGACTATTTCTCTCTTAACACGTTACCCGATGTAGGTAGCCCGCAATTTCAAGTTGACTCTTGTGCTCCGAAAGAAATTGAGGGCGAGTTGTTTTCATGCTTCCGGGTGCGTGTAAAAGCTGCACACAACGGCTCGCTTGCGATCACCCGAGAGATGATACGTTTTGGTGCTTTTTATTTTCAGTCGGATCTTCCGCCCGGAACGCGAACGCATTTGTATTATCAAACACAATGGCGAGCGGGCGCGTGGGGAGCTGCGGGGAAAGATACACCGCTGCGCCGTTTGGAGATACACAATAAAGAGTTTCCCATACTTCGCAACCTCAGTTTTTGACCACGAGTCTTTATTTAATGCCCGTCAGCAATCAACTCGGCTGGCCACAGCCTGGATTTTTAAAAGAGTACGCTGAATTCGGCTTTAACACGGTGATGTCTCACCTTCGTTACGATGGCTACTGTGCAGATGTGAAGGGTCGTCGGTGCAATGGCAATCCGGACAATCCTCAGGTTCCCAAGGAGGTTGTGACTCACCTCGCCAACGCACATCGTGCAGGTTATCGCGTTCTTGGCTATGACAGCTCGTTCTATTCTTTCCGTGGCGATCGCATCGACGGAAGAGATTATGATGGCTTGTCGCGGGACGCAGATGGACAGTATCTCGGCATTCGCGGGCAACCCGTTGCCAAGGCGCAAGCCGAGCCTTGTGCTTCTTTTGGTCTGGATCGCGTGGCCGATTATGTGACGTCCACTGGCATTCAAGATGCTCCGGCAATCCAAGCGCTTTACATGCGCGAGCTAAACCGAATTGCAAATTATGTGAAGACAGTGCGTCCGGAGTATTTGCACACGGATATCGAAGATTTTCCTGGAACTGCCATCGACTCGGCGCCAGCTGTCACGGTGGCAAGTCGTTGTGATCGATGCCAGAAATATCGTAAGCGACTGGCAGCAGAACTTGGCGTTTCGGAGTCTGAAATAGACGCGAGGCTGCCGTGGGAAGATGCGCTTCGGCACATGGGGTTTGAGCGGGCGAAAGAGATCATGGCAGCACTGCAAAGTGGTAGCGGTGCGCTGACGGACAGCGAGTTGCCGGAGCTTTCGCTTTACCAGAGTGCCCCCGGGGAGCCTGTCGTCTACGACGGACTTTGGGATCTGAAGTTTATCCGGGCGAAACTGCAGGAAGAGGGTCGTCGCTTTCGTGTGTCGGGTGCAGAGCCATTTTATTCATGGTCAATCAAGAAGTATGGAGAAATTTTTCGAGACATGATGCGATCGTCTTTGGAAACAATGGCAACGTCTGGCGAAGAAACGCCGTTCTTCCCAATCATGGGCGTCGGATCGCTCGATGGCGAGATTCCGGTTGCACAAGAGCGTACCTATGATTTGCTGCACCAATTTTTGGGATCCGGAGCGCGTGGCATTTTCTGGTTTGCCTACACCGGCATTCAGGGCGGACATCTCTATTACTACTCAAAAGCGATCGAAGAAATTCTTCCGTTCGAAGATGCCGTTGTGAAATCGAAGCCGCTCGTGAATAACCTCCAGGAAGGAAAGAACCGACTCTCGGTGGTGTCGCCGGCCGACGGATCGATGTCGGTAACCGGTATTTATTCTGGAAATGAGTATTTCTTTTTACTCGCTTCTTATCGCGATGCAGGTAGCGGCGTAGAAAATGTCGGTTACGAGGTTGATCCCTACATTGGAGACGTGTTGTTGCAAGTGATGTCGGAGGACGGGAAGACTCCGATGAAATTAGCAGGCGTCCCACGGGTACTCGGTGGCGGCGAGCAGGGATCAGTCGTCGGAGAGAAAGAGGATTTAATCAAGGTACGCTTTGCGCCAAACTTTGCAGGGACGCGGACCTTGATCGTGTATTTGTGTAACACAAATGAAGGTAGTTGCCCGAGTCGCAACTAAGCGAATCCAATAGCGTTGGTGAGAATGACCTGAAGTCATCCGCGCTTTGCGCGGGTGCATGCAGTGCTGTGCAGAGCAATTGCATCTGACCGAAAGTCGCGGTCGAGAACGGTTTTGCGGCCGTCTTGGCGTGCGTTACGGATGGCTATTTCGCAGCGCGCGCGCAAGAAGTCCGAGAGGATGTCTTTGGTGGCGTCGGCCGTGCTCATTTCGCTGCTTTCGCGGATGTATTGTTTGAGTTTTGAAATCACGACGAGTGTGTCACGCGGAAGTGTCGGGTCATCAATGGGGGGCGGAGGTGATACGAAGTCGCGCTCAAGCACAGTTTTTCGATTGTGTTTGCGCGCCTCGGCGATCGCTTGTTCGCTTTGGCGACGTAGCTCGTCGGAAAGCGATTCGCAGCAGGTATCCGATGTGTTCATCTCGGCGCGCGCTTTGATGTAGGCCTTGAGCTTTGAGACGACGACTAAAATTTCACGAGGCTGGCCTTTTGGGGATGAATCGCGAGCCGGTTGTTCGGCGAGACACACATTTCGCGTTGGCGCTGTTGCTTCTTCGGCCCAAGATTCACGGTGACGCGCTTCTCCGTCGTGTCCGTCCCAGCACGAGGACGAACAGAAGACGAGTCCAGTGCGCTTTTGTCGGCAACTCGACACGCTGCAAACGTAATACTTCGCCGCGAATAGAATTTCTTTTTTGCAGAAACTGCAACGTCGCCAATTTTGTGTTTCCGACATATGCCTCCTTGTTTCAGCGTTGTAAATACTTTGATCGACAGTTTAAAGTGTTACTCCAAAAAGACCTTTCAGGGTAAATCCTGCGGCGAGCGAGAGCGCGAAGAAGCTAAGCAAGATGCCGACTTCGCCACTGGGCAACCACGCAAAATTTCGTTTTGGATATTCGATGGCGATGCGAACGAGCGGTGAATCGCCGGGTAGCGCGGCTTCGCCTGGATATAAAAAGGCTTCGAGTGTTTTTGTGCGCAGCACCGGAACTTTGCGTGGCGCTCCGGCGACGGCAACGCCTTTTTCGATCGTTTGCCCATCGACGTGGAGTTTGAGGACATGATTGCCTGCAGCAACGGTGCGAAGTCGCCATGCAATCTCACCCGTGGCGGCTCGGACCGGTGGAGCATCGAGCGCAATGCCATCGGGCAGCTCGAGGGCGACATCCGTGGGTGCGAGAGTAGAGTGGGTGGGATCCAATTTGACTTTCAGGAGGACAACGCTGTTTTGTGTCATTGGAGCAAAGGCAAATTGTGCTTCGAGCTGAACCAAGATCGCCATCATGGGGATGAAGAGAATGAACATGGGCACGATGTTGTGCGTGAGATAGAGCAGGTTTTGTCCAAGCACTTGCCATGTCGCAATGAAAACGCGGCGAATGTCTTCCCCAAAGAGGCGGATTTCAAGCAGATGTACTTTGATTTGGTTTTTGGCGCGTGCAATACCCTTTTGGTGGCTCGTATGTTTGTAAACTTGCAACGCCACGATCGCGCCCAAGATGGACCAAAGCAGAATGCTGACCGTCGGCATATCGATACCAAACGGGCGCAGCAGGATGTCGAAGATTGCGGAGGTGATGGTGTTGAAAGTGTTCACTTCAAAGTCCAGCCATTTTACTTCGGTCTTGCTTCGGTTTTGCTTCGCCTACGTCTTGGCTTAGGAGATGTATCCAAGGCCCTTTAATTTGGCTTTGATGTCTTCGTCGCTTTTGGCGTCGTCGAATTGTTGCAATTCGCGTTCGACGATGTGCTCGACGAATTCATCGACGGTGGCATAGCCTGCCGTATCGGCAACTTGCTTTGCGCGCTCATACAACTTGGTGTCGAGACGAATTTTTTTGCTTCCAAACATAACTTCCCTCACTTTTTTGTGTTGCGTGGCATGTGGTTTTTCTTGCGCTGCGATCGAGATGTCTTGGGTGCATTCGCTTGCTTGGGCGTTTTTGAAAAAAACGATGTGCCGGTCATGCCCGGTGCCGGCGCAACGCCGTAGTAGTCGAGCAAGGTCATTGTCACATCGGTGAGATCGTATCCGGAATTTGAGAGTTTGGCATTGGTCAAGAGGATGCCGGGTACGACTTCGGGTGCCATCAAATGGTTTCCCGACCAATAATCCGTGTTGTCTTCAATGACGAGGTTTGTGATTTCTCCGAGCGTCGAGGCGTCGGAACAGCCGTATTCGCGGTCATAACCGACAATGAGGTCGGGTGCTTCGTTGATACGCGATCCTGTGTAGGATACATCGGCGCGATCAGCACGAAGTACGACCCAGGTATGTGTTTTGGGATCGGTGTATTCGAGTAGTTTTTGCGCGATTTCGTCGAGGAGAGAACTGACTTCGGCCGCCTGGACGATGCCTTGCGCTTCGCGGCCAGCCCGGTTCAGGTAGAGGCCGTTGAAACCAAGACCGTAAGCGCGAGTTTTTGACCAGTCCACATCACCTTGCGTGATCTTGCCGGTGCGCCGACCATTTTTCAAAACCAAATAGCCTTCGTCGCGGAGCCAGGCATTCAAGTGAAATTTTCTTGTGTAGGGCTGAAAACCGTGATCGCTCATGACAAAGAGAAGAGTGTCGGGCGGAAGCACTGCGCGGATGCGTCCGAGCTTGCGATCGACGGCGCGATAGTGCGCTTCGATGTCGTGCGCGTGCCGCTTTGCAATTTCGGGCTCCCAAGCCGGATGCGGTGTATGGATTGGATACTTCGGATCGCCGTGCCGCCAGAGCATGTGGCTTTGTAGGTCGATGTCGGAAAGATAAACGAACGTCGTCATGCCTGGGCGAAAGCGTTCGAGCGCATAGCCAAGCAATCGCTCCGTATCTTCTTCGACGAGTGCGACTTGTTTTTTGTAATCGTCGTCGTTGAAAAGTTTGTCTTTGAGCGCGTTGGTTTCTTCGGGCATGCCTTGCGTGTAGTAGTAACCGATGGCGCGAAAGAGATTGTGTGCAGCACTTTTTGGTGTCGTGATCGTTTGCGCGGGGTCTTTGCCCGAGATATTGACGGGTGAAGCGTAGAGCTGAAACTGCGGGCGAATTTCCTTGGCGTAGAACCGCACGATTCCATGCAAGGGCAAGAGGCCCATCGGTAGAGTATCGAAGGTGACAGGAAGCCAGTCGCTCCATTCGCCTTCTCGCAGAATGGCTTCTGACTCTTTTGTGCGTAACCAAATTACATTTTCTTCAGGATCGATGTGGATCGTCAGGGGAACGGTCAAATAATCGTTTGGACCGGGGTGCGCGCCGGGCGCGAGATGCAAGAAGTTCGGCGGTCCCTTTAACCGCGCGGTGATGGTATCGGGTGTGCCATCGAGGTCGGTATCGTCGATCGTGATGCGCGTGAGGTCGGCCTTGAGATCGCGTGCATTGGTGATGGTGCGATCCGTATACCAAGTGTAAGTGCCGAAATCACCGCGCATATCGACGGTGCCCATCCCGCTTAGTGTGAGCGCCTTCGACGGTGTGACCGGATAGTTTCCGGGGATACGATAGACCTCGGTGGGCACGCCCGCTGCACTCAAGATGTCCCAAAATGGTGTACCGCTGCGATTGTTCGTCGATCCTGCGCCGCCAAGGGGAATCACGTAATCGAGAATCTCAATGGTCTTCGGCGGTTCGAGGTTTGGTTTTACAGCGGATGAAACCGGCATATACGTTTTGGGATCACGATGGATAAAATCGTAGATGCCATGGCCGCCGGGATTCATGCCGGTGACGAAGTTCGACCAGGCGACGGGACTTTGCGGTGGCGTGCTCGTGCCGAGTTCTTGCAGCGTGCCCTCGTGGGAAAGTTTTTTGAAATTTGGCATTTTGCCTTCTTGCATCATCCGTTCGAGAATCACGGGATCCATTCCGTCGACTCCCAAGACAAAAATGCCAGGACGCTCCGTCGATTTGGCCAGTAGGTCGAAAGGCGTACAAAGTGCGAACACGAGCAAGAGGCTCGTGCGAGCGCAGTGAAAAAAATGACTCAAAAAAGTGTCGAACTGCATCCTTCGCAAGAATGTGTTGTGCGTCCAATGCCGAAAAAGAAAATGACGCTGAGGCAGACGATGTATCACGAGGAAGATCCTTCGATGCGCTTTTGCCAGTAATCGCGATCAAACTTTGCGTTTGGAGCACTGCCGGCTTGGCTGAGAGCAGTGGGATCAAGCATCCCACGCGCGTTCTTCGTGCGAGTGTCAAACAGATCTTTGCCTTTCATGTAGGCAGGAGGTTTGACACCAAAAAGAGTCATCACTGAGGGCGCAATATCGAGAATGTCGGGCGTGTCGGTGTTGATTGGGCGATTGCAAAAGAAAACGCCGGGAACGATGCGCGGATCGACGCAGTGATCGCCGCTCCAACTTTTGGTGTTATCTCGAAAAATTTCTTTCGTGACGGCTCCCGTTGCACATTCCCAACTGTTGCGATAGCCGCCTTCGTAGCCGACGATGAGATCCGGCGCATCGAAGCGATACGGCCCATTGAAAAACTCCGTTGAAGCAAACACATCGCGAATGCAGGGAGCTTTCGTTTCGGGGTCACGCAGATCTTTGAGTTTTGCGATAAGTTCGTTTTTGAGTGTTTCGTATTCCACGCCTTCGCAAACGATGCCCGACGCTTCGCGACCTTTGCGGTTGATGAAGATGCCGGTGAGTCCGAGGCTAAACGCCTTGGTCTTGCTCCAATCGACGGCCTCGAACCAATCGCCGCAAGTCGTGCCATCGTCCTTCAAGACGAGGTAGCCGTGATCGCGAAGCCAGCTGTTCAAATTCACACCGCGTCGAAAATTCGTGAAGCCGTGATCGCTCATGACAATTAGCGTGGATTGCGTGCGTTCGACTTCGGGGAGAATCGTTCCAAGAAGTTTGTCCATGCGCTCATAGATTTGCGCAATCGCATCGCGGTGTAGTGTGACATCTTTGCCAGCGTTTGCAGGGTGAGTCGGATCGAGATAGCGATAAAACATATGAGATACACGATCAGGTGTATCGAAGACGCAGGTGACGAGCCCGTGGCGAACTTTTTCGAGTGCGTCGAGAAACATTTTTTCGCGTTCTTCGCAAATGGAAATGGCGGCTTCGAAGAAGGCGCGTTCGTCGATGACGCGTTCATTCAGCGCCCAGGTATCCTCGGCCAGGCCCAGCGTTGCGAATTTGCCTTGTTTTTTCGCGAGATAGATTGAGTACACCGTCGGATGGCTAATGGGCATCGCCGGGTTTTCCGGGTCGATCTGAATTGGAGTCATATAGAGATGAAAGTCGGGAGAGCTTTGCGTGATGTAAAAGCGCGCAATGCCGCGCACTTTGATACCAAGCCCAGCTTGAAATTTAAGTTCGATCCAATCCGAGTATTCTCCGACGCAGAGCGTGAAGGGTTCGGAGCCTTCGATTTCGAAAAGAGCACTTTTTTCATCGCTCGAAATCGTGATCGTGAAGGGAATCGTCAGCGCCGGCGTGCCGCGCAGCATGCTATTGGCGGGGCCGAGTATGCGCGAGCGGATTCGATTGCCTTTGCGGCGAAGGACGGTTTGCTCACCGCCGGTGAATGCGGGTTTTCCGTCGCAGTTTTGTGTACTAAAAAAGCTAAATGTACCTTGGCTACCGCGAAGGTCGGGTACGCACATTCCCGATAGCAATAGGCCTTTGAAGGGCACCGGCGGAAACGTGATCGGTACGCGTTGGATGATCGAAAAAATATTGCGATCGCCGAGTAGTTTCCAAAACGCTTGACTTTTCTGCAGTAAGCGAATGTGTGGCCGCTCGAGCGGAATCATGTATTTCCCGATGTTCACGATTTTTTTGGCCTGTGCGATCTCCGTCGAAGAAAGCATTGGCGCGTAGTTGCACGGATCGCACGTGAGAAAATCGTAGATTCCGTGCTGCGAGGGATCGCCGCCGGTGCTGAAGCTCGACCAAGCGACGGGCGACATCGACGGATAGGTCGTGCGCAGCGGCCGGAAGACGCCTTTTTCGATGAGCTTCTGGAAATTGGGCAGACGACCTTCTTGCAAGAAGCGCAGCACCATTCGCGGATCGAGTCCATCGAGACCCAAAATGACGATGCGACGTACTTTTGCGTT
>CAYRID010000086.1:0-9474 GCA_964424225.1 uncultured Geobacter sp. | reverse complement strand
CCGACCTGCGCGCCGCCCATGAGCGCAACGACGAAGTGCTGGAGCGCATCTACATAGGCCGCCGCTTCAGGAACGACACCGAGCGGCTGGAGAAGCTGTTCGAGCTCTACACAAAAATGATTTCTATCCAGACGCCAAGAAAGAAAAAATCATGAATCAAGTGAAAGCGAAGAAGACTTACTCGATTCATGCCCTCATTCTCGATCGCAATCCAGAGATATTTCTTCGCGAAGAAGAGTTTCAAAATCTGAAACAAGCAAAAATTTGCTTAGATTCAGCATTCGCTCTGGAAGAAAACTACGACCTCTTACTAAATAACTATCGAGAACTTGAGATCGAGGCGATCACTGCGTCCGTTACCGAGATGACTACCAACAATTATGAATACAAAGATTTTTTTGAAATCCGCACAGCTCTGAATCGCCGAGTGCTCAACTTGCTTTCAGCAACTCGGATGTACTTGGATCAATATCCACAAATCTTGCACCGCATTGGTGTTGACTCGAAAGATGCGAAACAAGTTTGCTCGGTTTGCTCGCAAGCGTACGACAATTTTTTCGAATATCGCTTTATGGAAGCCTTGCGCAACTATGTGCAGCACGAAGGACTAGCCGTGCATGGCGTGACGATGGGCGCGCGCCGGTTACCCTCGGAAGACCAAAAGTCGCTTCAGTATTCGGTAACGCCATACGCCTTGAAATCGGCACTGGAAAATTCTGATTTTAAGAAGAAGGTGCTCAACGAGAGTCCCGAAAAAGTAGCTCTTCTGCCTGCAGTTCGTGTCTACATTGGCGGCATTGGCTCGGTGCATAAAAAAATTCGAGAGGCCGTCGCTCCGCGTGCGCAAAGCGCACGTCGTCAGTTTGAAGACGCCATATCTCGCCACGAGGCGGAAGCGGGCAAAAAATATTCAGGTCTCGCAGCAGTCGCAAAAGAAGATGCTGTGGTTGAAAAAATTCCGATTTTTTTGGACTGGGATGATGTTCGCCAAAAATTGTTGAAAAGAAATCATCCGATCGAGAATCTGGCAAATCGATTTGTTACGAGTCGAGCCGAGGATTTCTCTTCGCAGTAAATACGCTTTAAAGTGTTGTGTGACCTTTGTGCGCAAAAAGAAAGAGTGTTGATCTATGAACAAAACTGTTCCCTCGGTTTCTGTTACCTACGCATGCAACGGTGTTTCTGCCAAGGCGAATGCTCTTGGTATGCGTCCTATGCAGGAGCGCGTCTATGAAAAGCGGGGGGAGCAATATCTTCTGATCAAATCTCCGCCTGCGTCGGGCAAGAGCCGCGCACTCATGTTCGTTGCTCTCGACAAGTTGCAGAACCAAGGTGTGAAACAGGCCATCATTGTTGTGCCAGAAAAAACGATTGGTGCGAGCTTCAACGACGAGCCTCTTTCGCAACATGGTTTTTGGGCGGATTGGCAGGTGGAGCCGCGCTGGAACCTCTGCAATGCGCCGGGTAACGACAATGGCGGCAAGGTGAAATCCGTCGCTGCGTTTCTTGAAAGCGATAGCAAAGTGCTCGTCTGCACGCATGCGACGTTTCGTTTTGCAGTGGATGCCTACGGCGTCGAGGCGTTCGACAATCGCTTGATTGCCGTTGATGAGTTTCATCACGTTTCGGCCAACCCCGAGAATAAACTCGGCCTACACTTGAGTGAGTTTATTGCGCGAGACAAAGTTCACATCATTGCGATGACGGGCTCGTACTTTCGCGGCGACGCAGAAGTGGTGCTAGCCCCGTCGGATGAAGCCAAGTTTGAGTCGGTCAAATACACTTACTATGAACAGCTCAACGGCTACGAGTATCTCAAGCAGCTCGATATGGGTTACTTCTTCTACAACGGCTCTTACGTCGAGGACATTCTAAAGGTTCTTGATCCGACAGAAAAAACCATCGTCCATATTCCCAATGTCAATTCACGCGAAAGCACGAAAGACAAGATGCGCGAGGTGGAACACATTATTGAGGCACTTGGTGAATGGCAAGGCGTCGATGCTGCGACGGGATTTCAGCTTGTGAAACATTCGAGTGGTCGCGTGCTGCGCATTGCAGACCTTGTGGATGACGAAATGCCGCGACGCGATCGAGTGTCGATGTCTTTGAAAGATCCAACACAGAAAAACAATCGCGATCATGTGGATATCATCATCGCCCTGGGAATGGCGAAAGAAGGGTTCGACTGGATTTGGTGCGAGCACGCGTTGACAGTGGGTTATCGCGCGAGCTTGACCGAGATCGTGCAGATCATTGGGCGCACCACGCGGGATGCGCCGGACAAGACACGCGCACGTTTCACCAATTTGATTGCAGAACCGGATGCCTCGGAACAAGCGGTGATGGAAGCGATCAACGACACCTTGAAGGCCATCGCAGCGAGTCTTTTGATGGAGCAAGTTTTGGCTCCGCGATTTGAATTCAAGCCGAAGACTCCGGAAATCAGTTTGACAGCAGATCGTGATTCTAGCGAGGGAGTGTACGACACAAATTCGTGTATTTTTACGGCGAATGATCAAACCGGCGTGTATCAGGTTGAGATTAAGGGGCTTACCGCTCCTCGCAGCAAGGAAGCGGTACGCATCTGCCAAGAAGATCTCACGGAAGTGGTCGCTAGCTTTATCCAGGACAAAACGGCGATCGAGCGCGGCCTGTTTGACGAAGAGCTTGTGCCCGAAGAGCTGACCCAAGTGCGAATGGGAAAGATCGTGAAGGATCGCTATCCCGATCTTGATGCCGAGGATCAAGAAGCGGTGCGCCAACACGCGGTTGCAGCTCTCTACTTGGCGCAGCAGGCGAAAGCGATCGCAATGCAAGACGAGGGTGAGAATTTTGGTGAGACATCGCCCAACATGGCTCTGATCGAGGGAGTGCGTCGCTTTGCGATGGATGTGCGCGATCTTGATATTGATCTCATTGATCGTGTGAATCCTTTTGGTGCGGCCTATGCAATTCTTGCAAAGACGATGAGTGAAGAGAGTTTAAAGCAAGTGGCTACTGCAATCTCAGCGAAGCGTACGGCGCTCTCTCCGGAAGAAGCGAAAGACCTCGCGGATCGCGCCGTCCAGTTCAAGAAAGAGCGCGGCAGGCTTCCTGCCCTGACATCGCAAGATCCCTGGGAAAGACGAATGGCCGAAGGCGCTGCGGCGTTTATGCGCTTTCGCAGTGAGGGACGTTATGAGTGAATCGGATCTCGACGAATTGGCAGCCGAGCTCGCCGAGTTCGCACCGTCGGAAAATAAGAGCAGTCGATCCGTTTTGGAAACACGCGTCATTGCGGGCTTCGAGGAGATTCAACGCTTCTATGCGCAGCACGGACACGCTCCACGGCACGGCGAGGAGTTCGATATTTTTGAACGCTTGTATGCCGTTCGACTCGACCGTTTGCGCTCGCTGGCGGACTATCGTGCTTGGTTAGAGCCGCTCGATCATCAAGGTTTGCTTACGGGTGTGCCGATCACCGACGGTGAGAAAAAAGACATTGATATTCATGCGCTCGCGGCAGAGCTTGAGGGTGAGATCTCATCGGGTGATGTCACAGTATTGCGTCATGTACGCACCCATGTAGAAAAGCGTGCGGCAGAAGAGGTTGCGGATCGTAAGCTCTGCGAAGATTTTGCAAAGTTCAAACCGCTCTTTGAACAAGTGGCGAAAGAGGTCAAGACGGGCCTTCGCCAAACACAACCGATTGTCGCAGGAAATCGAGCTATTGAAGTGGGAGATTTCTTCGTTCTCGACGGTGTAACGCTGTATGTTGCCGAAGTCGGTGAGCCGCTCAAGGTGACTGCGAGAGAAATGGATTCTCGCTTGCGCGTAATCTTTGCCAACGGCACCGAAAGCAATTTGCTCCTGCGTTCTTTGCAGCGTGCTTTTTATAATGATCCATCGGCACGCCGACTCGTTTCTCCTGAAAATGGACAACTTTCCCTCGGTAGTGAGCTTGAAGCAGACGATGTGGAAAGCGGCACGATTTATGTTTTGCGTTCGCTATCGGAGCATCCATACATCGCGAAGCATCGTGAGCTGATTCACAAAATTGGTGTTACTGGCGGAACAGTAGAGACGCGAATCGCCAATGCGGAGCGTGAAGCGACTTATTTGCTGGCAAAAGTCAAGGTGATTGCAACCTACAAACTCGCAGGAATCAATCGGGCTCGAATGGAGAAACTGTTTCACAGATTCTTTGCCCCCGCGCGTTTGGACATCACCATCAATGATCGCTTTGGGCGTCCTGTGCAACCCGAAGAGTGGTTCTTGATTCCGCTACATGCCATTGATGAAGCGGTAAAGCGCGTCTGCGATCGCAGTATTACCGACTACGCCTACGATCCTCAGTCTGCGGCGCTAGTGAAGAGGGAAGATCATCCGGGTGCGGAGCGTGCTGGCAAACCCGATAGATAGTTTTATTGCTTTGAATCATGGAATAGACGAGGGAGGCTCGGCGTGGTCGCGAAAGACGGATTTGTTCATTTGCATTTGCATACGCAGTATTCGCTGCTCGACGGTGCGATTCAGCACAATCCGTTGTTTGAGCAGGTGAAGGCGCTGGGGATGCAATCGGTCGCGATGACCGATCACGGCAATCTCTTTGGTGCGGCCGAGTTTTACGACGGAGCGTGCACGGCGGGCGTAAAACCGATCATTGGCTGCGAAGTGTATCTTGCGTCGGGTTCGCGCTTCGACAAAGAAAAGCGCGCGACGGACAAAAGCGGTTTCGATGCGATCAATCATCTCTTGCTTCTCGCGATGAACGAAACCGGCTACAAGAATTTGATTTATTTGGTGTCGAAGGGCTATCTCGAAGGTTTCTATTACAAGCCGCGCATCGACCTAGAACTTTTGCGCGCGCACAGCGACGGACTGATTACGACTTCGGGTTGTCTTTCGTCGATGATGAGCCGCGCGATTCTCGGCGGTGAAACGACGCGCGCTTGGGAGCTGGCGCAGGAATTTTCGCGCATCTTCCCCGATCGCTTTTATCTCGAAGTGCAGCGCCACGGTCTTTCCATGCAAGACCACGTGAATGCCGAGCTCCTCAAGATGCACGAAGACTTGCGCTTGCCCCTCGTGGCCACAAACGACGCGCATTATCTGCACGATCACGATCACGATGCGCATGACGCTCTTTTGTGTATCGGCACGGGCGCGAATCTCGCCGATGAGAAACGCTTTCGCTTCGACGGACGCGGTTTTTTCGTGAAGTCTCCGGCGCAGATGCTCGAAACCTTCGCCGATTTGCCACAGGCGGTGGCCAACTCGGTCGAGATTGCCGAGCGCTGCCATTTCGAGATGGAAATGGGCAAGTATCACATGCCCGAATTTCAGGTGCCGCTCGGCAAAACACGCGAAGGAGTGTTGCGCGAGCAATCGTGGGCGGGGCTGCGCACGCGGCTTGGGCTTGCGCCGGATGAACCGTTTGCGAAGTCGCACGAAAATTATGTGGCGCGCATGGAGCACGAGTTGAACGTCATCTGCTCGACGGGCTTTGCGGGTTATTTCTTGGTCGTCGCCGATTTCATTCAGTTTGCGAAACAAAATGGTGTTCCCGTTGGGCCCGGACGCGGCTCGGCGGCAGGAAGCCTCGCAACGTATTCGCTTGGCATCACGGGCGTCGATCCGATCGAGTACGACATCATTTTCGAGCGCTTCTTGAACCCCGAACGCGTGTCGCTGCCGGATATCGATGTCGATTTCTGCATGCGCGGCCGCGATCGCGTGATCAAGTATGTGAGCGAGAAATACGACGGCGAAGGCGTCGATCAAAAACGTGTCGCACAGATCATCACCTTCGGAAAGTTGCAAGCGCGCGCGGCGATTCGCGACGTGGGGCGCGTGATGGGTATGCCGTACGGCGACGTCGATCGCATTTCAAAAATGGTGCCCGAGGAGCTTGGCATTTCGCTGGCCGAGGCGATTGAAAAGTCGCCGGAGCTTCGTGTGCGCGCCGAAGTCGATGGACAAGTCGCGAAGTTGCTTGAAACCGCGCAAGCGATCGAGGGCCTGACGCGACATGCTTCGACGCACGCCGCCGGAGTCGTGATTGGCACCAAGCCGCTGATCGAAATGGTGCCGCTGTATCGCGATCCGAAGTCGAGCGACATCATCATTCAATTCGACATGAAGATGGTCGAGAAGGTCGGCCTCGTGAAATTCGATTTTCTTGGCCTCAAGACGCTCACGATCATCGCGGATGCCGAGCGTTTGATTCGCGAAACGAAAGACCCTGAATTTTCAATCGAGAAAATTTCACTCGACGAACCGAAGACCTACGAACTTTTGTGTCGGGGCAACACCGAAGGCGTGTTCCAGATGGAATCTTCGGGCATGACCGAACTCGTCACGAAATTGAAGCCGCGCAAATTCAAAGAAATCATTCCGATCATTGCGTTGTATCGCCCGGGGCCGCTCGAATCCGGGATGGTCGAAGACTATATCCGTCGAAAACAGGGGCTCACGAAGGTCGAGTATCTCTTGCCAGAGATCGAAGCGATCACCGCCGAAACACTCGGCATCATCGTGTATCAAGACCAAGTGCTGCAGATCGCGAACCGCGTTTCGGGGTATTCGCTCGGCGAAGCCGATTTGCTACGACGCGCCATGGGCAAGAAAAAACCCGAAGAGATGGAGAAGCAGCGCACGCGATTTATCGACGGTGCGAAAGCAAACAGCATCGACGCCAAGAAAGCCTCGGATCTCTTCGATTTGATCGAGAAGTTCGCGGGTTATGGTTTTGCGAAGTCACACTCGACTGCGTATGCCCTGATTACCTATCAAACTGCATTTTTGAAAGCGAACTATCCGCGCGAGTATATGGCGGCGCTACTCACGATCGAGTCGGGCAATCACGATCGCTTGGCGCGTTACATCGCGCACGCCCATGCGATGGAGATTGAAGTGCTCGCGCCGGACATCAACACTTCGGAGCGTAACTTCGCCGTCGTGGGCGATGCGATTCGTTTCGGTTTCACCGGAATCAAGAACGTTGGCGAAGGTGCGATCGAAGCGATTCTGGCCGCGCGGGCCGAGGGTGGCGCATTCAAAAGCATTTTCGATTTCGCGGGGCGCGTCGACGGACGCAAAGCGAATCGGCGCGTCGTGGAATCGATCGTGCGTTGCGGTGCCTTCGATTCCTTGCACGAAAATCGTGCGGCGGTTTTTGCTGCGCTCGATCACGCGCTCGAAAGCGGCTCGTCGGCGCAGCGCGATCGCGAAGTCGGGCAGTCGAGCCTTTTTGGTGCGAGCGCAGCGACGGAAGTGATTGCCGAACCGGCGCTCCTGGATGTGCCGCCCTGGACCGATGCGGAGCGCCTCGCTCACGAAAAAGAAGTCCTCGGCTTTTATGTGAGCGGGCACCCGCTCAAAAGTTTCGCGCCCTTGCTCGAGCGCTTTGCCGTGCCGATTCCGACGGTGCGCGAAGGCCGCGAACAGCAAGAAGTGCGCGTCGGTGGTTTGATCAAGGCCCTGCGCGAGCACCATTCGCGCAAGGGTCCGATGGCCTTTGCCACGATCGAAGATCTCGAAGGTGCAATTGAATTGGTGATTTTTTCCGATAGCTGGGGATTGCTTTCGAGTTTGTTCCGCCGGGCGAGTGGGCAGAATTTGAACGATGGCGTTTTGCCGCTCTTGGTGACGGGCAAGCTCGATCTGCACGATCCGGAGTCGCCAAAGATCTTGGTGAGCGAGGCGATCGAGCTTGGTTTGGCGGAATCGCGCTTATCCAAGAGTTTACATATTCGCGTGTCGGCCGAAGATCTGACGCAGACCAAGATGCTTGCACTGCACAACCTCTTGCGCGCCACGAAAGGCGATTGCGGCGTGACTTTGCACATCGTGATCCCGAGCGAAACCGAGACGATCTTGGCACTCCCCCCCGCGCTGCGCGTACAACCAAGCGAGAATCTTTTGCACGAAGTGGACAGCTTGTTTGGCAAGTCGGTCACGGAGTTGAGCCAGTAGGTGGCTCGCGCCGGCAAGCTTTGCGGGCGCTGCGCGGAATTTCACGGTGTGCAGATTGACAGGCAGTGTTCGAAAATGTACTAAAACCGCCACGTTAGAAGGTCTTGGCGCGTAGCTCAGCGGGAGAGCACCACGTTGACATCGTGGGGGTCGGCGGTTCAACCCCGCCCGCGCCAACCACTTCTGACACTTCGTTTGTTCGTCGGGCGGCTCGGCAATCCTTGGCACGCAACCCGAGTGAGGCGAAGGATCCCCATACGCAAATAAAAGTTACACAAAAAGGTTTATCCAAAACAATGCGTCGTTTTTTCATGGCCCTCGCCCTCTCATGAGTGAAGTTCAAGTCCGCTTGCCGGATGGCAAAACGCTCACGTTGACGAAAGGCGCAACGCTGCTCGCCGTTGCAGAGAAAATTGGTCCAGGCCTCGCCAAAGCCGCGCTCGCGGCCAAAGTCAACGGTCGTTTGACCGATTTGCGTGTCACTCTTGAAGCCGACGCGGATGTCGCCATTGTTACCGCACGCGATTCCGACGGTGCCGAGGTCTTGCGCCACTCGGCCGAGCATGTGATGGCCGATGCGGTGAAGCGGCTCTTTCCGCAGGTGCAAATCGACGTCGGCCGCACGGATCACTCGGAAAAATTTCAATACGACTTCTTGATTGAGCGGCCGTTTGGTCCCGACGATTTGGCGGCGATCGAAGCCGAGATGGAAAAGATCGCGAAAGAGAAGCAGCCGTTTACGCGCGAAGTCGTGACGCGCGATGCGGCGAAGAAGATTTTTTCCGAACGCGGCGAGATGCTCAAGGTGTCGCGCATCGATGACATTCCGGCGAATGCCGAGATTTCGATCTTTCGCCACGGCGACTTCATCGATCTTTGTCGCGGCCCGCATGTGCAGCGCACAGATCAAATCGGCGCATTTCGTTTGATCGATGTTTCGGGTTCGTATTGGCGCGGCGACGAACGCAATCCGATGTTGCAGCGCATTTACGGCACGGCGTTTTTCGATAAGAAGGATCTCGCTGCTTACCTTGAACGCATCGAAGAGGCCAAAAAGCGCGATCACCGACGGCTCGGCCCCATGCTCGGGCTCTTTCATCTCGATCCCGCGATTTCGCCTGGCTCACCGTTTTTTCACGCCAAGGGCATGATCATTTACAACCAGCTCGTGGCTTATATGCGCGAACTTTACGTGCGCTACGGCTATGACGAAGTGATGGCGCCGCTCGTCTTCAACACCGATTTGTTTAAGACCTCAGGTCACTACGAAAATTTCAAAGACGACATGTTTTTGTTTCACTCGCACGAGACCGAGATGGGTCTGAAGCCGATGAATTGCCCGGGCCACGCCATGATGTTCGGAATGCGCAAACGCTCGTACCGCGAACTTCCGTTGCGCCTGGCCGAGTTTTCGCGCTTGCATCGAAATGAACGCGCCGGCGCGTTGCAAGGGCTCACGCGCGTGCGTTCGTTTGCACAAGACGATGCGCATATTTTTTGTCGGCCCGATCAAGT
>CAYRID010000085.1:0-9523 GCA_964424225.1 uncultured Geobacter sp. | reverse complement strand
GGTGCGCTATGACAGAGTTGCGCAAACAAGAAACGTTCTTCATCAAAACCACGACGTTTCGCCGGAAGATCGGGAAGCATGTCGCGCAGTGCATCGCGAAGCGCGTCAGAAAATAACGCGTCTTCCGTGATGAGACGCGGAAAGGAGCCGCGCTGCAGACCCAACACGAATACACTTTCAAATGTACAGGCGCGCGCATCCATCACGCTCAGCACCTGTACCCCTGCGCCCTGCCCACCCAAATCGAGATAGCCAAACGAAGCCGCCTTCTCGTCGAGAATCTTCAAAAAAGTTGCAAAATCCACTTCACAACCCGAGGGCCAATCTTCGTGCATGGCGTCGAGGATGCGCTGCGCGCGCCCCGCTTCCTCGGCCACAACCCCGGCGTACCATTGTTTTACAAATTCTTCGAATCGCGCCTGATGCGCCGCGAGCGATGCTCGCACGGGCCAATCTTTCCAAAGCTTTTGAAAAAGCGTGAAGCGCTTTTGCATTTGCGCAAATTCGGGGCTCAACACAAATCGTTGTCTTTTAAAATTCACCTCGTCCGCGGCCAATTCCGCTTCATCGCCTTCACTCTTCGCAGCGTCTGCATGGGCCAAAGCGGAGGTCGCGCGCTTGTGTTTCGATAAAATCAAAGCGCGCAAGTCACTCAACGGCTGAAGATCTTTTACGCGCATGACTCCAAATTGTGTCATGCGTGCTTGCAAATCGGCTTGATGCTTGAGCGCGCTTTCGGGCTCACCCCCCGCTCGCGAGGCAGTCTGCGCACAAAGCGAAACCCAGAGTTCGATGCGCGCCACGTCTTGCTCGCGCAAAAGCTGCAAGAGCCGCAGCAAAACATTGCCGTCGTGGCTTCGTGGCCCGTGCGTATCGCTTCCCGAAAACGGAATTCCCGCAGCAAGCAACTCGCTACGCAATAAAGCTGCATACGCTTCAAAGTCGCGTGCGACGATCGCGATTTTTTCTGGCACCGCTCCGCCGTCCAAACTTTGTCGAATGCGACGCGCCATTTCACGCACTTCTTCAAGCGCACCGCAAGCCTGAAAAACACGAATTTGTGTCGATTGCGATCCCGGAGTCGCTGCTTCGAAGTTCACCCGTCCCGCCACGCCCGACAAACGAGCTCGCAGCGGTTCACTCCAAGCACAATCAAAACTCCGCACGGCGCCTGCAGATGCCACGCCTTCCTGCGCAAAAGTCTGCGTCGGCACTTCACGAACAGGCTGCGCCGGGTCGGGCGGAAAATCGAAAAAAATTTTCGCGCCGCCGTGCTGCACAAGCGCTTCGAGCAAATCGGTGGCCACTCCCGTTGCGTCGGCAAAGCCGTGGATGAGAATCGCACGCGCCGGCAATGCGCGCGCAGGATTGCGGACGATGCAATGCGTAGCGCGCTGCAAAAGCGCTGTGCGATGCGACACATTTAAGTGATCAAAGGCACGAAGCACCTTTGCCGCGATACACACAATGGCTTGCGCACGCGCAGCGCTTGGCTGCGAAACCTTCACCGCAGCAAGACGCTCGCAAAGAAATTCCTCCGTTTCGGCCGTAAATCCGGCATCCACAAGATCGTGCACCGTCGCAACGAGGCTCTCAAAGCCGTCTTTTGCATCCAATGCGTTCGGGGTGCGATGCAAGTCGCGAAACAAATCGCGCTCGGCTTTTACCGCTTCGCGCACAAACGCCGAAAACAACGCGTTCGCACTCGCCGCGCTCTCGCCGCTGCGCTCAAGCGCTTCTTTGGCGACATAGTAAAGTGTCTGTACGGTAAGGCCCGCGATGGAAACGCCAAAATCTTGGGTAAGCTTTGCGCAAAGGTTTTCGCGCAAGCGATTGCTCGCCACGATGATTCGCGCAGGACGCACAAGCAACTTGGGATCGCGCTGCGCATCCGCGCAAAGTCGCTTCACATCGCGCAGCAAAGCCGCCTCGACAGCGCGTGCGCCGCAGGCCGCAACGAGCGCGCCGCGCGACGGCCAACTCTGCGCTGGATCCAAAATCTGCTTCGCCATTTCAGCCTACTTCTTCGTCAATTCGGACGGACGGACCCGCGCTTGCCCGGCACCGTCCGTCGCAGCTAATTCAAAACCATGGCGATTGGAAAGCCAAAGTTGTCATCAAATTTTTCGTGAAAGCCCAGCCTATAAGCAATGCGTGAGTACGGCAATGCGAGTTTTACTTCTGGGAAATCATGACGCGGCGACCGAAAATTCCTTTTGCTTGCCATCGAAAGCAAAAAATGAGCATTGCGCCCCGCCTAAGAATGAAAAACGCGACGACATTGCAAAGATCGTGGCTTTTCCTTCATTTCCTGAACAGCGTTAGCTAAGGTGTGCAGAGACGCGGTGCGTCAACTGACCTGAGATTCAGATCAATACTCGCCAGCAAAAAGCGAAAAGTCGAAATGGCAGCGTCCGCGTCCGCCGCAAAGCGTAAAAAAACGGCGGCGCAAACCAAGAAAAACAAGTCCGAAGCGAGGAAGTTGTTTGGGAAGCTTGTCCTACGGAGTTGAACTCACACTGCGCTCTCTCACCGTGCCGCTTTTTCTCGGAGCACGTTGGGCGAGCCAGCGCGGTGAATTTGTTTTCGATGAAGTGCCGACACCGCCAAAGAACTGGTCGGTGTTCGCCAAATTGCTCCTCGATGAAGCCTTCTTCGTCAGTGAACTTCTTTCTGCCACCGTAGTTTTTGATCCGACGATTCGCGAGCGCACCGCAGCGGGCGTGCAGGATTCTCTCGATTTCATGCGCGATCACGGCTGGCTTGAGAAGCCCACGCGCTATCACCAAGCTCCGCCCCCTCTGCTGCGCCCCGAGATCAGCCAAGCACGCGATCGCGGGGTTCCGTACATGCACTTGCAGTTTGAAAGCGGTTACGAGCCGCATCTCGGCGAGCCCGGACGCGAGCGCTGGATGGCTTACAAGAAAAACACCATCGCACACGCTTATGTGTTGCAGCACGACGACGGCCCGCGACCGTGGATCGTCGGCATCCACGGTTTTCGCATGGGCACGCCGATGATTAACTTCACGGCTTTCAAAGCACAGTGGTTGCACGAGGTCGTCGGGCTCAATGTCGCTTTCCCCGTTTTGCCGCTGCACGGAGCACGCAAATATGGACGCCGTGGCGGAGACGGTTTTTTTTCAGGCGACTTCGTCGACACTTTGCACGCGCAATCGCAAGCGCTCTGGGATGTGCGCCGCTTGCTTTCTTGGATTCGCTCTCAAGATGAAAACGCCAAGATCGCTCTCTACGGGCTTTCGCTTGGCGGTTTTACGACGGCGCTCACAACAGGCTTTGAAAAAGATCTCGATTGCGTGATCGCAGGCATTCCCGCCACCGACTTCGCAGCCCTCGCGCGCTGGAATGTACCCAAGTCGCTGCGCCGACTCGCTGAACGCCAAGGCACGGGACTCATCACCGAAGACATCGAGAAACTTTTAAGTGTCGTTTCTCCACTCAATTTCAAACCGAAAGTCAAACACGAAAATCTCTTCGTTTTCGCCGGTGCCAACGATCGGCTCGCGCCGCCGGATCATGCGCGAAACCTTTGGCGACATTGGGGACGTAATCACATCGAATGGTACGAAGGCGGGCATGTCTCGTTCATGTTTGAAGCCAAAGTACAAAATTTGATTTTGCGCGCGCTGCACAAGACCGGCATGATCGACGCCGACACGGCGCGCTACGCTCACGTCGATTTGCATTCATAACACAAAAATAGGACATTCGACGCAACCCGGGCTATTTCTGCGAATTGGCGCGCAATACAGCAATACTATAAACGTCGTAACGAATACCCTTGGCCACATGGGAAACCACGGGATTGGCTGCAAGCGGTGAAGCCTGGGCAGGTCGCTTGACCACGATCCGCTTCGCAGCCATTTCACAAGCCATCGAAAAAAGTTCCGTCGCATCCGTATCGCCACCGACGATTCGTCGCAAGAATCGCATCTCGTTTTTTTCGCGTGCCGACTTGCTGCGTGGTGGAAACATCGGATCCAAATAAACAACATCGTATTCTTGGCCGACACTTTTTCGTGATAGATCACGTGCATCCATTTCAAGCAAAGTGATTCGTGCAGCGATTTCGGGATGCGTTGCTGCGATACGTGCGACGGCATCTTGCAAAAGCACGGCCACGACGGGCGAACGCTCGACGGCCAACACCGAACAACCGAGCGCCGCGATCAAAAAGCTATCCTTTCCGAGCCCTGCCGTCGCATCGACAACACGAATTGGTGTTGACTGTGCCTTGATGCCGAGCGCCTTCGCCAGCGGCTGATTCTTGCGACGACCTTGCGGCGAGGTCACATCGACCTGTGAAAAATCAACAAGAAGCGGGCGCAGCCAGCCCTGCTTTGCGCTTTCGCCGTGACTCGCCCGCGCATGCAGTGCCACACACGCATCATCAAAGACAAGCACGAACTCGCCTGCCTCGTCGCGCGACGCTACCCACGGAATACCGCTTCGCGCGGCGAAAACCTTGGCCTTGGCGCGCGCATGCGAACTCGCTTCAGTCTGCACAGTGACGGAAAGCATGTTGAAATCCTCACGGGCACAAATGGGCTGCGCCAGATTTTTTTTGGCGCGGTATTCTGGCGCCATGCAGCCCAAAATCGGCATTCCGCTTGGCTTTGAACCGAGTCACTCAAATCGGCGTTACGAGCGCATCGAACGCACATACGTCGAAGCGCTAAACGAAGCGGGCGCGCTGAGTTTTGCACTTCCACTCCAGCACGCACCCGAGCAACTCATCAGCGAAGTCGATGCCCTGCTCTTGCCCGGCGGCAACGACTTTGCACCGTCGCAGTGGTACTCGCTCACGAGTGGTGCGCCGTATCCGCGCGAAGCCTTTCACCTCGCACCGCGCGAACTCATCGAATTTCAAGCTGCACTCTTCGCCGCAGCATTGCAGGCCAAAAAACCGGTGCTCGGAATTTGCTTTGGCATGCAACTCATGGCACTCCAAAGCGGCGGAACATTGCATTACCACCTACCGAGCGATCTTTGCCAAGCGCAACCCCATCAACTGCAGGATCCCGATGCGTACCATCGCATTCAAATCGAATCCGATTCTTTTCTCGCCCGCGCGCTCGGGCATACCGAGACCACCGTCAACAGTCGCCACCATCAAGCCGTAGCCCAAGTCGGCACAGACTGGAAAGTCGTGGCGCGCAGCCGCGACGGCGTCATTGAGGCCATGGAACACACGGCCCATCCGTTTTGCCTGGGCGTGCAGTGGCACCCCGAAAACATGCACGAACTACACCGAAGAGCGTTATTTGGAAAATGGGTTGAGACAGCGCGCTCCGCACGCACTTAATCCGTCGTTGTTTCCGTCGGAGAAACTGCGTCGGATGCTACTCTACCCGCCTCTTTCTTTGTGAGTGCTGCCTGATTTTTCTTTGACACTTTCTTGTGATGACCCGGCGCCGCGGCTTGCTTGCGCGACGTTGACTTTGCACTTTGGCCTTTGGCGCGAAGTTTTCGTACGGGCTTTGTAGGCTTCGCCGCTCGCACTCGCGTTGCCGCCTCGCTCAACTCTTGCAACGAGATGTTGAGATCTTCGACAAAACGCGCGAGCTCCGGCGCAAGATCCCAATCGGCAATCAGACCACAGTGCACACGCCCGCAATAACTAAAGAACGCCACGGCAAGCCCCTGATCGTGAAAGAGCGGAGCGTGTGGATAGGCTTCGACCAATTTGGCCCCGAGCTGATATAGCGGGAACGACGGCCCCGGCACATTCGTCACGATGAGATTGTAGGGCTTCGCCAGATTTGCGATTCCAACACCCGCTAGTGTAAAAACACGAATTCCCAACCACTCATTGGCTTGACTAATCAACGCCATGCCTTTTTCAAGATGTGCAGCTCTGACTTCATGCGCAGACTTGATGAGTTCGCGCAATCGCAACACGGGCTCGGCTTCGTTGACCGGCAACTTCAGCATCCACATCGATACACAATTTGCGGACGCTCGGTCGCCCGCGCGACGCACATCCACCGGAACCACAATTTTGAAATTCAGCCCACTCAGGCGCACGCAACGCCGTTTCAGAAAACGGCGCACGGCACCGGTTACCGTCGCAAGCAAGACATCATTCATCGTGCCACCAAACTGCTCTTGAATTTCGAGCAGCTCGTCGAATGTGAAGCTCGTCCAGTCGACGCGACGTTGTGGACCAATTTCGTAGTTGAGCGGCGTCTTGCTTCCGCCACCAAAACCCGAAGCCAAGGTACGCTTCACTGCCGCCGCGCCATCTTTGATTAACTCGACCACTTCTTGCGGATTTGTGACTTGCGCACGCAACGCTTCGATGGCGTCCTTGGGCATCGCCAAGCGACGCTTGGCCTCGTCCTGCACGATCTCGAACCACTTCGGAGGTCGGCGCGGAACCCAGTCCGGACATCCTTGCACCGTCGTGTCTTTCGGTGAAGTCGACATCAACGCAGCCGCCATACTCACGCCCGCTTTGCCATCCATCACCGAATGATGCGTCTTCGAGACCGTTGCAAAACGATCGCCTTCAAGTCCTTCGACGACCCAAATTTCCCAAAGCGGCTTATCGCGACGTAAAGGCTGCGAAAGCAAGCGGCCAATCAAGATCTTTAGTTGCTCGATCGAACCCGGTTTGGGCAAACGCGTATGCCGCACGTGATAGGTGATGTCGAACTCGGGATCATCGACCCAGATCAAACTTTTTTGGATTGGGGTGTACGCAAGTTTTTGTCGGTAACGCGGCAGCAAATGCAAACGGGAGGCGATGTGCGCGCGAATTCGATCGATATCCAGACCACCATCCGCATGCAGCAGCGGCCCCGCTTCGAAAATCGCCGTGCCGCCAATGTGCATGTGCACCGACGGAGTTTCAAACATGATGTACATGCTGTCTTGTTGCGATAAGCGTTCGTAACCAGAATCCATAATCATTCGACTCTTTTTGGTGTTATCAAATTATTTCTTACAGGATGCACTCCGCCGCCAATTCAAACGCCTCGGGCTGCCCGCCCGCAAGCAACATCGTACCAACCGGCGACTTCTTCCAAACTTCGAGGCGCTCGCGGATGCGCTCCTTTGGGCCAATCAACGCCAGTTCATCGATCAAAGAATCGGGCACGAGTGCGATGGCCTCGGCCTTCTTGCCCGCCAAATACAAATCTTGGATTTTTTCTGCAACTTCCTCGTAACCCAGCGCAACAATGTAATCCTTGTAAAAATTCTTTGACTTGGCGCCCATGCCACCGACGTACAAGCCGATCCAACTTTTTAATGGCTGCGCCAAAGCCTTCACGTCATCGCCGAGCAAAATCGGCACCACCGGTGCAATATCGAACTGAGCGAGGCTTTTACCCCCACCCGCTTTCGCAAAGCCTTTCTTCAAATGCGGCTCGAAGATGTCAAAGCGCTCAGGATTCATGCAGGTCAGCAAAAGACCATCGGCGATTTCTGCAGTCGATTCGATGCCCTTTGCACTCATCGAACCAATGTAAATCGGAATCTCTTTGCGCCCGTGCAAAATACTCTTGAGCGGTTTGCCAAGACCCTGCGCGTCCGGGCCGCGATAGGGCATTTGAATGCGCTCGCCTTGAAAATCAATACGTTCATCCCGCGCAAAGATCTTACGCAAAATTGTGACATATTCGCGCGTCCAAGTGATTGGTTTCGAAAACGGCTGCGCGTGCCAACCTTCGACGACTTGTGGCCCCGAAGTGCCGAGCCCAAGAATCATGCGTCCGCCGGAAAGCGCATCGACGGTCATCGCCGTCATCGCACAACATGCCGGCGAGCGCGCCGGGATTTGTGCCACCGCCGTGCCCAGTCGAATCTTCTGCGTTTGAGCCGCAATCCAAGCCAGCGGCGTCATCGCATCCGAACCATACGCCTCAGCTGTCCAGACCGAATCAAAACCCAACGCTTCGACGTATCGAATGAGATTCAAGTTGATCGACAGATCCGCGCCCGAATACGCAATCATCAATCCAAGCTTCTTTTCCATGCTTTGATCTCCTCACTTTTTTGTTCTTTGTGACACAAAAATATTTCTACCCGAGCGGCGCGACAAACCATAGCCAATCTTCATTTGCACGTGTAACGAGCCTTCCAAAGTACAATCCTTGTCCGCTCAATCCGACGAAAGATCGCGCAAGCGCAAAAGATGCCCCAAGATCCGCTCGAGTTCGGTGCGTTCAAAGCGCGCAAGGGCGGGCGGAAATTCAACGCTCACGCGTTGATCGGTCGCACCAATATCAATGTAGTTTGCCCCCATCGCGATCAAAGCACGAATATCGAGTCCGCGCGTCAGTTCCGAGATCGGCTCAAACCCCGCGCGCGCATCGACTTCCAATGGATTGATGAGCGGAGCCTCCAACGCAAACGAAAGCGAAGCCACGCCCTGTGCAGAAATTTCAATGCGATACTCGATGGAGCGATACAAGCCTGTTTCTTCCTGCGCAAAAACGGGTTGCGGTGTCGATGCGTTGCCAAGCGCTACATCAATGGGTGCACGCTGCAAGCTCCGTCGCCGCAACAGCCATCCCCCAATTGCACCAAGCATCAATGCAATCAATGCGCCGAGAGCGATCTGCATTTTGCACACCTCCTTGCCAAATCACGCTCGACTCATCGCCAGCGGTGCCGCAGGATGTCATTCAACACAGAAAAGAGTCGATTATGCTTTTTCACACAAATGTTTCACAACCACGTCAACTTCTTGCGCCGAACCCAAGATTACCGCCGTACGTTGGTGAATTTTCTCCGGATGGACTTCCAAGATCCGCTGCACGCCAGCTAACGCTTTGCCGCCCGCCTGCTCGATTACCATCGCCATTGGATTCGCCTCGTACATCAAGCGTAGCTTGCCTTGAGGATTTTTTTCCGTCGGTGGATAAATAAAGACACCGCCTTTGAGCAAGGTACGATGCACGTCGGCCACCATGGATCCGATGTAGCGCGACGCATAACCATGCGCATGCGCAAAATCGAGATATGCCTGATAACCCTTCGGAAAATCGTTGATGTACGCTTCGTTGATCGAATAGATTTTTTTCGCACTCGGAATCGTCACTTTTTCTTGTACCAGCACAAAGGCACCCACCGCTGGATCGAGCACGTACATATTGACGCCACATCCAAGTGTAAGCACGAGCAAAACCGAAGAACCGTAGAGGATGTATCCTGCCGCCACTTGCTCGGCACCTGCTTGCAAGACGGCACCTTGCGTCGATGCCGAAGCTCCTGCATTGCGCAGCACACTAAAGATCGTCCCGACACCGACGGCAAAGTCGATATTCGAAGAACCATCGAGTGGATCGAAAAGCACACAGTATTCGCCACCACCATCACGGCGATCGAGAATCAACGCTTGATCTTCTTCTTCCGACGCAATCACGCCAACGGCTTCGCAACTCGAAAGACACTCGATCAAAACTGCATTCGATAAAACATCAAGCTTTTGTTGTTGTTCGCCTTGCACATTCACGTTGGCCACCGCACCGACGATGTCTGCAATTCGCGCACG
>CAYRID010000084.1:0-9790 GCA_964424225.1 uncultured Geobacter sp. | reverse complement strand
GATCCGATGCTGACGGTTTTGAGTTTGCTGCCGTATCCGCTTTTTATTTTTCTGGCTTCCTTATATGGCCAGTCGATGCATCGCTGGAGTTTGCTTTCGCAGCAAGCGCTGTCGGATCTCGCCAGTTTCTTGCAAGAGCGGATTGCCGGTATTGCCGTGCTCAAGGCCTATGCGATGGAAGAAACGAGTGCGACCAGTTTCGAAAATTGGAATCAAGAGCTTTTCCGTCGGCAGATGCGACTCGTCGAAATCAACGCCATTTTGCCGGCGCTCGCAGGGCTTTTGCCCGCGCTGGGAATGTTGATCGTGTTCTTCGTCGGTGGTGGCGCAGTTGCGCAAGGCAAGTTGCCGCTTTCGGCGTTTTTTACTTTTGCGCTCTATGCCTACGGACTCACGTTTCCGACGATTATTCTTGGTTGGGTGCTTTCGCTCGTGCAACGCGGCGCTGCTTCGATGCAGCGCATCGAGGAAATTTTTGACGAAATTCCCTCGATTGCAGATTCGCCACAAACGAAAGCACTGTTTTCGCTGCGCGGTGCGATCGAGTTCAAAAATTTCACGTTTGCTTACCCGGGTTCGCCGCGAAAGCCCGCCTTGCAAAACATTTCTCTGACCATTCCCGCGGGCTCTACACTTGGAATTGTCGGTCCCGTTGGCTCGGGCAAAACAACGCTTGCGTCGGTGATTCCGCGTCTTTATGAAGTCGCCGATGGTCAAGTTTTTCTCGACGGTGTGGATATCAATCGAATTCCGCTGCATACGCTGCGTTCGCATATCGCAATGGTGCCGCAAGATGCTTTTTTATTTTCCATGACGATTGGCGAAAACATTGCCTATGGATTGGCGTCGGACGATGAAGAAAAAATTCGCAAGGCGGCCGAGCGTGCACAGCTCAGCAAAGACGTGCGTGATTTTGCGGAAGGTTATCGTACCGTGGTGGGGGAGCGCGGCATCATGCTTTCGGGAGGGCAACGTCAGCGCGCGGCGCTTGCGCGTGCGCTGGCACTCGAACCGCAGATCTTAATTCTGGACGATACACTTTCTGCTGTCGATGCAGAGACGGAAGACGCAATTCAAAAACAACTCGCGGAAGTTTTTCGCGGGCGCACCGTCGTCATGGTCGCCTCGCGCGTCAATGCCGTACGCAATGCAGATCGCATCGTCGTGCTCGACGAAGGGCGTTTGGTTGAGCAGGGCACGCATGCTGAGTTGCTCGCACAAAATGGTTTGTATGCACGCCTTGCTCGCGCTCAAGACATGGAAGCGAAACTTTTGGGAGCCGCAGTATGACTCGGACTCCAAAGTCGTCGCCGCTGTCGGCTCCGCAACGCACGGATGCGATGGATGATGTGGCACTAACGCAATCCGAGACATCCGCCGGACAGGTGTCGGCTGCGAGACTGCGCAAGAGCGCCGAGATGATTCACGAAGAAGAAAATCTCGGAAAAGCCTATGACACAAAACTGATGTTGCGCCTTTGGCAATATGCAGTGCGCTATCGCCGACTCGTAGCGGGTACGATCTTGCTCGCTTTTCCGATTTTTGCGCTTGAAATTGCGCCGGCTTGGCTCGTGAAGACTGGCATCGATCGTGTGATGTTGCCGGCGCAAGAAGTGGCCAAGTTCGGGCCGTCTCCGACGTGGCTCGTGCGTGTTCTCGACGGACCAGCGGGGATTTCGGGACTCGTATGGCTCTCGGTGTTGTACTTGCTCGCCGTGCTGCTTGGCGGCGTGTTGCAATATTTTCAACTGGTGATGCTCTCGCGCACCGGGCAGCTCGTAGTGCGCGATCTACGCAAAGATGTGTTTGATCATATCCAGCGCTTGCCGTTGCAATTTTTCGATCGCTTTCCTGTCGGCCGTCTCGTGACGCGGGCTTCGAATGATACCGAGAACATCGCGGAGATGTTTTCCGGCGGTGTCGTGTTGCTCGGCACGGATCTCTTCAAAATGCTTGGTTTCACGGTGGTCTTGTTTGCCATCGACCTGCAGCTCGCTTGGATTACGTTTAGCGTGGTGCCGCTGCTTGCGCTGTTTGCGATTTGGTTTCGTTTGAAAATTCGCGAAGCGTTTCGCAAGGTGCGCGTGCGGATCGCGCGCATCAATACGCATTTGCAAGAAACCATCACCGGCATGAAGGTCGTACAACTTTTTACACGCGAAGCACGTAACTTCGCCGATTTCGACGCCATCAACGCCGAGCATCGCGACGCGTGGTTCCAGTCGATTCGCTACGACGCGGCTTTGTTCTCGCTCGTCGAAGCGGCGGGTGGGATCAGTGTTGCGATGATCATCGCCTACGGCTTTCAGAGTGTGGAAGCGGGCACGCTCTATGTGTTCATCGATTTGATGCGGCGCTTTTTTTTGCCGCTGCGCGATATTTCCGCGAAGTACTCGGTGATGCAGTCGGCGATGGCGAGCAGCGAGCGTGTCTTTCACCTTCTCGACGAGACGCCGCAAATGGCGGATCCCACAGTGCCAAAACTTTTTCCAGTGTCGGTGCCAGATGCCGCACGCGGCGCGGTGCAATTTGAAAACGTGAGTTTTGCGTACAACGGCACACCGGTGCTGCAAGAGATATCGTTTGCGGTACAGCCGGGAGAAAAGGTCGCTTTCGTCGGTGCGACCGGTGCTGGCAAGACGACGCTCATTAAATTGCTCACGCGATTTTATGATGTGCAGGCGGGGCGAATTTTGCTTGATGGCATCGACCTGCGCGAAGTGGCGCAGCGCGAACTTCGGCGTCGGGTGGCGCTGGTGCTGCAAGACGGCTTTCTCTTTAGCGGGTCGCTGGCCGACAACATTGGCCTAGGACGCCCCGACATTGACTTTGCGCAGATCGAAAAGGCCGCACGTGCCGTCGGTGCAGACCGCTTCATCGAAGAGCTGCCTGCTCGCTATGCAACGAAGCTCGGCGAGCGCGGCGGCGATCTCTCGACGGGGCAACGTCAACTGATCGCTTTTGCTCGTGCGCTTGCGCATGGCGCCGATGTACTCGTGCTCGATGAAGCAACGGCTTCCATCGACTCCGAGACGGAGGCCATGATTCAGCGCGGCATCCATGCTCTCTTGCAAGGCAAAACGGCCCTCGTGATTGCGCATCGCCTTTCCACGATTCAGGACATGGACCGAATCTATGTGCTGCACAAGGGTCGAATTGCCGAGGTTGGCACCCATGAAGAACTCCTCGCTTTCGGTGGGCTCTACTACCGTTTGTATCAGCTCCAGGCGAGTGCGCAGGCTGTCAAAACCTAAAGCCGAAAAATTTGCTGCGAAGTTTTCGCTTTCGCCGGTAGTGGCGGCGGAGGGTCTTCGGTACGGTATCGCCCGCCCTGCCTCCTGTGGTCTAATGGATCTCGGGGTCGTCGGAGCCTGCGGTTCGCGCAGCGTCGTCGATGGTGCAGGAACCAATTTTTCGATTCGGAGTTTGAGTCGTTGCGCATCAAAGCACTGCAAATCATGGGCTTTAAGTCGTTCCTTGAAAAAACGGTTTTCAAGTTCGATCAAGGTGTGACTTGTATCGTCGGACCCAACGGTTGCGGCAAGTCAAACGTCGTAGACGCAATTCGTTGGTGTATGGGTGAGCAATCCGCCAAGCGTTTGCGCGGTCGTGGCATGGATGACGTGATTTTTGCGGGTGCAGAAGGCCGTGACTCCGTCGGTATGGCAGAAGTTTCTCTCGTCTTTGATAACAGTGATCGCACGGCGCCAGCCGAGTTCAACGAATACAACGAGATTCAAATTACGCGCCGACTGTATCGCTCCGGTGAATCCGAATATTTGCTCAACAAGACGAGTTGTCGTCTGAAGGACGTACAGGATTTCTTTCGTGACACAGGAATCGGTACGAAGGGTTACACGATCGTTGAACAAGGTCAGATCGCGGGCATCGTCTCGGCGAAGCCGGAAGAGCGCCGCATGTTGATCGAAGAAGCAGCGGGCATCAGCAAATACCGCGCGCGTCGGCGAGAGGCGGAAAGCAAACTCAAGAGTACCGAACAAAATCTTCTGCGTGTGAGCGATGTCTTGGCGGAAATCAAACGCCAAATTTCAAGTCTCGAACGGCAAGCCAAGAAGGCAGCGCGCTACAAACTTTTGCGTGAGTCACTTCGCACTCTCGAACTCTCACTGGCGCACGATGACCGTTGCGATCTTGTGAATGAAGTTGAAACGATTCGTAGTGAATTGGTGAAGTGGCGCGATCAGGCGACGGCCTGCGAAGCGCAAGTGGCAGAGCGCGAATTACACATTCAAGAGTTACGCTTAGAGCTTGCCGAGCGCGAGACGGCACTCAATCAAGCTTCTGAGGCATTGTTTGCGCTGCGAAGTGAACTGCGCGAACTCGAAGCGCAGATTGGCTTTGCTCGGCGCGAGCGTGAGAGCCTTGCGGAGGCCAATGCGCAACGTCAAATCGAAATCGCGCGACTGCGCGAGCATCTGCAAGGTGCAGAAGCGGAGTTTGCGCAGGCGACTCGCGAACTGGAAGCGCTGAAAGCTGAAATTGCTGGTGAAGCCGAATCGCTTCGCCAAGCCACCGTCGCGGCGGAACATGCCGCCGAAGTCGTGCGCACGCTCGAGCGTGAGCGGCAAACTGCGAATCAGGTCTTCATCGAATTGCTCACGCGGATCGCGCGGAGCGAGGATCGCACTGCAAGTCTTGAAGATCGCTTGAAAAGAATTGAGCAACGCCGTGTGGAGACGGAGCAAGAGCTTCAAGCTGCGGAGTCGGACGTCTTGCGTGCGAACGAAGAGCAAACGGCGCTCGAACAAGGTGTCAGCAATTTGCGTGCAGAGCGCGAAGCTATTCGGCTTGCTCTGGATGCGGCGCGTGCGCGCCATGAAGCGCAAATTCTTTTGCAACGCGAAGCGCAAGAAGCGCTACGTGGTGCACGTGACACTTTTGAGTTTCGAAAGGCCCGCTTGGCTTCGCTGCAAGAAGTGATTGAGCGCGGGGAAGATGTCGGTAGCGCAACGCGCTACTGGATTGAGCAAGGCGAGGCGGCGCGAACTGCGCATGGAATGCGCGCGATGGTGCGCGAAGTTTTTGAGGCCGAACGTGAAGTCGAAGTTGCCGTCGAGTCGGTGCTCGCAGATCGAGCGGAGGCTTTTATCATCGAGCATCCGGAGGGCGCGCTTTCGGCGCTCGAGACTTTGCACAGTGCCAAGGCGGGGCGCGGCGTTTTCGTGCTCGATCGCTGCGGTGGTGCGGGAATGCAAACGGACGGCATTGGTGTTCCGCTTTTGCAACACTTGCGTGTGTCGCCTGGCTACGAATGTGTAGCAGAGGCTCTGCTTGGTGACGTGCGTTTGGTCGACGATTTGCAGAGCGTGCTCACGATGTTCCCGCACGGTGCACTTCCTGGCGTATTTGTGACACGAAGCGGGGATGTGTTGACGGAAGATCGTGTAGTGCGCGGCGGTGCGGGAAGTAGCGATATGGGGCAGCTAGCACGCGTGCGCGAAGTGCGCGAACTCAGCGTCGAAGTCGCAGCTTTGGGACAAGCTTTGCAACAACAAACAATTGCGTCGCGTGACGCAGAAGGCGAGCTTGCGATGCTGGCTGACGAAGTCGATCGCTTGCGCAGCCGCTTGCACAACGCCGAGCTGGCGGTTGCGAATTGCGAAAAAGATCTCGAACGCACGCGCGAGCGCGGCAAGGCTTTGGGTAAGCTTCGCGAAGGGCGAGCGAGCGAGCGCGAACAGCTCGTGAGTGAGGGTGGGGGAATTCAGGAAGAAACTGCACGCTTGCACGCGTCGCTGGCTGCTTGGAAGCAAGAACGGGATATGCGCCAAACGCAGCTTGACGAGCTTTTGACACGGATTGGTGTTGCTGCGCACGAATTGGCGCAAAAACAAGAAGTGCTTACCGAGTGTCGTATCGGACAAGATGCGCGACTTGAAACCCAACGCCGCACCGAACAAGTGCTTGCGCGCACGCAGGCGACAGCGCAAGAGACGCGTGAATGGATTGCGCGTCGCGAGGCCGATAGCGTCGGTGCCGAGGAGCGGCGCGGCGCTTTGGCGGAAACGATGCAAGTTGCCGAGGAGCAGCTTGCGCAAAAGCTTCGCGAAGAAGAGGCCGCGCGCCTTGCCAGCGAAGAGAAGCGCAATCAATACGAGCAAGAGATGCAGAGTTTGCAAACGCTCGAAAATGAACTTCGCGAGTTGCGGGCGAAGCTGTATGCGGCGCAAGAAGGCGCGCAGGCCACGGAACTCAAGTCGCGGGAAGCCGAGTTGCGTTTGCAACATCTCGAAGAGTCGATCCGCGAAAAGTGGAATGTTGAAATTGCAACTTGGACGCCTCCGGTTCTCGATGCGCAAGCGATGGAGGCACGGCAACTCGAAGATGTGTCATCCGCCGAGGAATGGATCGAAACGGAGTTGACGGATGGCGCCGATCTCGAGCCACCGACGGTCGCCGAGCAAAAGGAACTTGAGCGCTTGGCAAAGGCGCAAGGCAATTTGCTGACGCTTTCGATCGAAGAGCGCCGCCAGCAGCTCAAGGAAGTGCGTCGCAAACTTGAAGCGCTTGGTGAAGTGAATCTCGGTGCGATCGAAGAGCACGAAGAGTTGCGCGAGCGTTATCGCTTCCTGAGCGAGCAGAAGGCGGATCTCGACAACACGATTCAGTCGCTGCGCGAGGCGATCCAGCGCATCAATCGTACGAGTCGCCAACGCTTCCGCGAAACTTTCGACATCGTCAATGCAAAGTTTCAGGCGAATTTTCCACGATTGTTTCGTGGTGGTCGCGCCAGTTTGCAACTGACCGAGGGCGAAGATGTGCTCGAAGCCGGTGTTGAGATCATGGCGCAGCCGCCGGGCAAGCGTCTGCAATCCGTAACGCTGCTTTCCGGCGGAGAGAAGACGATGACTGCGCTTGCTCTTTTGGTATCGCTGTTTCAGGTGCGCTCGTCGCCGTTCTTCTTGCTCGATGAAGTGGATGCTGCACTCGATGACGCAAATGTAGGTCGCTTCAACGAGATCGTGGCCGAGATGTCCAAAGAATCGCAGTTCTTGGTGATTACGCATAACAAGCGCACGATCGAACTTGGCGATGTGCTGTATGGAGTCACCATGGAGCAGCGCGGTGTGAGTAGACTCGTCTCCGTCGATTTGCACTCATAGTCGGCTGGCTTGGTCTGCACGAGTTGGACGTGACGCCTGCGCGGTGCGAATCGGTCCTTTGCGCTATGGGAGGCGGGCGACTCAATGCCGCAAAGATACCCGAAAAATACATGGGGAATGATGGAGTACGCAGAGTTGTGATGCGTGCGATGGCAAAATTGTGTTTGCGAGCGTGTGACGTTTGAAAGAGGAGATATAGCGGGTGGTCATGGTGGTGATGAGTTCAGAATTTTGGATTTTTGTAGGTGCTGGCATTGCTGTCGGTGCGACACTTTTTTATGTCTTACGACATCGTGCAGGTTCAGCTACGAAACGCGAAGCGCCACCAGTGTTGGAAGATGTCTCTGCGCCAGAATCGTTGCGAGAAACAGCTCCGACGAAAGATGCAGTCCTCGCTGCGCCGGAACCCATTTCGCCGGCATCGACATTTCGTTTGCGTGAACGCTTGGCGAAAACGAGTCAAGCGCTCGTTGGCCGAATTGAGGCCTTGCTCGGCGGGCGTCAAGTCGATGATGCCTTGCTCGGTGAACTTGAAACTTTATTGTTTACTGCGGATCTCGGTGTGCAAACGGCGCAAGGGATTCTCGATCGAGTGCGTCGTGAAGCGCGCGGTCTTGATGCGGTAGCCGTGAAGGACGTGCTGCGCAAGGCGATTGCGGAAAAGCTAGCGCGTGTGCAGATCGACGCAGATCCCGTTTTGCACTCATCGCATAAGCCACACGTGATCTTGGTGCTCGGTGTAAACGGTTCCGGCAAAACCACGACGATTGGCAAGCTTGCGGCACTCTACACAAAAATGGGTAAGAAGGTTGTGCTGGGGGCGGGTGATACTTTTCGCGCGGCAGCGACCGAGCAATTGCAGGTTTGGGGCGCACGCACTGGCTGTGAAGTAGTGGCTGGTCGTGAAGGGGGCGATCCTTCGTCGGTGGCGTTTGATGCCGTGAAGCGCGCCGTATCCGTCGGTGCGGACATTGCGATCATCGACACTGCAGGGCGCTTGCAAACACGCGAACCGTTGATCGAAGAATTGAAGAAAATTGTACGTGTGACGGGCAAGGCGCTTGCGGGTGCGCCACACGAAACGCTCTTGGTGCTCGATTCGAATACGGGACAGAACGCGATTTCGCAGGCACGAATTTTTACAGAAGCCGCTGGTGTCACGGGTATCGTGTTGACAAAACTTGATGGTACGGCGAAGGGCGGCGTGATCGTGGGGCTTGCCGATGAGTTCGGTATTCCCGTGCGCAACGTCGGTGTCGGAGAAGCCGTCGAAGATTTGCGTGAATTTCGTGCCGAGGAGTTCGTGGCTGCACTCTTCGAAGCTTGAGAGGAGATTCGCGATGTATGTGCTAGCGCTCGATCAAGGTACGACTTCGTCGCGAGCCATTCTTTTTGACGTCGAAGGCCAAATCGTTTCTGTTGGGCAATTTGAATTCGCGCAGCATTTTCCAAAACCGGGTTGGGTCGAGCACGATCCCAACGAAATTTGGGCTACACAATTTCGTGCTGCTCGGGTGGCGCTCGACAAGGCGAAGGTACCGGCCTCGAAGATTGCAGCGATTGGCATCACGAATCAACGCGAAACGACTGTAGTTTGGGATCGTAAAACCGGAGAACCGATTTATCCGGCGATTGTGTGGCAATCACGCCAAACGAGTTCAATTTGTGAGGACTTGCGCGCGCGCGGCCTGCAAGACGAAGTGCGTGCGCGCACAGGGCTCGTGATCGATGCGTATTTTTCAGCGACCAAAGTGCGTTTCATTCTCGACGCGGTGCCTGGCGCACAAGCGCGCGCCGAACGGGGCGAGCTTGCTTTTGGCACGATCGATGCCTGGCTTTTGCATCGTCTTACCTCCGGCCGCGTGCACGCGACCGAGTATTCGAATGCTTCGCGTACATTGCTCTACAACATTCACACACTCGATTGGGACGATTTTCTTTTGCGTGAGCTCGATATTCCGCGTGCGATTTTGCCGACGGTGCAGGATTCGAGCGGCCTTTTTGCATACACTGATCCGTCTCTTTTTGGTGTCGAAATTCCAATTGCAGGGATGGCGGGTGATCAACAGGCGGCGCTTTTTGGACAAGGTTGTCATACACCAGGAAGTGCCAAAAATACTTATGGCACTGGCTGCTTCTTGTTGCTCAACACTGGAAAGTGTGCAGAGGTCTCGCGGTCGGGGCTCCTTACGACGTTGGCGTGGGGAATGGACGGCCAGGTGACTTATGCGCTGGAAGGCAGTGTCTTTGTCGCAGGAGCAGCGTTGCAGTGGCTTCGTGATGGACTCAAGTTGATTGCGAATGCTGCAGAGTCACACGATGTTGCCACCTCCGTTGCGGATACCGGCGGTGTGTATCTTGTGCCGGCGTTCGTCGGCTTGGGCGCACCGTACTGGGACGAGCAAGCGCGCGGCGCGATCGTCGGCATTACGCGCGGGACGACACGCGAACACTTGGTGCGTGCTGCGCTCGAGTCGATTGCCTACCAAACGCGCGATGTCGTGGAATGCTTTCGTGCAGATTCAGGCCTTTCGCTCGATGTACTGCGCGTCGACGGCGGTGCTTGTCAGAATGATTTCTTGATGCAGTTCCAGGCGGATTTACTTGGCATACGCGTGCATCGCCCGCATGTGCTCGAAGTGACTGCGCTCGGCGCGGCTCAGCTT
>CAYRID010000083.1:0-9808 GCA_964424225.1 uncultured Geobacter sp. | reverse complement strand
AGGCCCCCGATGAGAGCATCAAAATCGCGAGCACGAGCGCGACACGGAAGAGATTTTGCTTTTGCGTCATTCTTTCCCCCTATAAATTACGCATCTTGCATTTTGAGTATGAATTTTAGTGCATCCGCGCCGCTTAGCGTTGCCCCTGTGCTTTTTTGAGTCGCTCTTGCTCTGCGAGATACTCAGTGAGAGACGGCAACTTGATGTATTCGATGGCGTCAATGATTTCTTTTTGCTCGATCGGATCTTCCGTTTGCGCCGCGATCTCTTCTAAGCGCGGAATGACTGAGCGATCGCCGAACTGAATGATGGCGTCGAGTGCTTCTTGGCGAATGCGCCGATCAGGATTTTTGAATTCGGCCATGATGGCTTCGCGCGACGCGGCATCATCCATCATGCCAAGGCGGCTTAGCTTGTCGGCCGTTTCTTCGACGTATTTCTCGTGTTCGGGATCGGGCGGCGGTGCAGGCGATGTAGAAATGTATTCACGCGGCGCAGAGTCGTCGTGCGGTTGATCGGGGTTTGCTGTCTTGGGCGAGTCGGGTTGAGCGCTGGATGTCGCGTCATTTGTAGCGTTTTGCGATGATCCATTTTTGTGTAGTATATTCAGTGCGCCAAATTTTTGTGCGCTTAGTGCTAGTGCACCTAGCAAACCTGCACCCGCCAACACAGCAATGATCATTGTCTTGCGATTCATGTCCTTCTCACTTTTATTCAGCGCAACGAAGTAGCTGCTTTTGGGAAGAAGCACCGCGCCGTAGTGCATTGACCCGGCGCGGTGTAGGGATTGCGATTTCAGTCGTTTTACAACGAATGGTTTACGTCGGTGCCAAGCCTCAATCGATCAGCGGGCGAGCCGGTCGTTGGCCCGAGATCGTGCCTTCAAAAAGGAACGAAATACTATCCACAGTGCCCATGCCTACGAGCTGGCGCATCGTCACTATATAAGCGGAAGACATGTTCGACACATAGTTCTCCGAGACATCGTCTTTGAAGAGGCCGCGGAGCGTGAAATTGAGCTTCGTGCCCAGTGCGATGGGAACGCTGGTTGCCTGCGTGAGTCGTTGAGTGGATTTTTTCTTGGGTGTGCGAACCTCTTTGATAAACCAGGAGCTTCCCGCCACATTAAAGGGCGCTGTCGCCAGAACCGTTCCATCGGGAGCGACCGCCATGAGCGTACTGGAGCCCGTAATCAGCCGTGCACCTGCCGGGAAGACGGGCAGTACATAGTGGATTTGCATCGCGCGCAACACTTCTTTGTTGGTGATGCGAATGGCTCGAATCGTCGAATGATAGACGTCCGGTCGCACTTCTTCATCGAGGAGGTCTTGGCGAGTGGCCGTTAGTTGAAACTGCATGACGGCGTCGGGAAGGACAATGCTCGCCACCGCCGCATAAGCATCAACGGCTAGAATGCACAAGGCAGATACAATAAAAAAAAGTTTCACGCTCTTCATTCAAGTGCCCTTTCTGTGAGTTTTGATTTTTGCGAAACTGTTCTTTTCTATACACAATATAGTTTCTATTTTGTGTGAAGACGTGTACGGCAAAATGGCTACGGAGCCGAAGCGGATACGAGTTTGGATGAAATGGTGCCGGTGAAAACGGCCGCGTTTCCGTCGAGTCTACCGCGTCCAGAGGCTGGAATCTTGACGGTGCGCGTCGTCTTTCCATTTTTATATGAGGAATTGAGCAGTTCCGTCGCAAGACCACTTAGTGTGATCCAATTCCCGATATCGGCATAGATTTGAAATCCCATATGTCCCCAGCTTGTTTTTTTCAGGGAACCGTTTGGCATATTCACGTGGGTGTAGTTTAGAACCTCAATGTCGTCGAATTGTGTAACACCAAATAGTTCGACAGGGATGGGATCGCAATTGGCGACGCGTGTGTAGTTGGAGTTTAAAAAGAAAATTTTGCCTTGCTCATCTCCGCCTCCGAGGAAAATTCCAATTTGTGTACCGATAGGCAGAACTCCACCAGGTTGTTTGGCAGCACATCCCGAAACTGTTCCTAGCGTTTCAACGACATTCTGTGTCGTCACTTTGCTTTTGAGGACAGTGCCTTTGTAGATGAGAGAGCCCGGCGGATCATTAAAGTTAAGTTGCTGTTGGATGTAAGTGGTGAGCTGGAAGGAGAAGGTCATATAGGGATAGCTCGTTGCATTGGCTGCGCGTGCGCCCAAAAGCAGAATCGCTAGCAGCATACAGCCAAAGAGCATTTGCGACTTTTTCATTGTGAAGATCTCCTTTTCCGTCTCGCTTTTTTTATGGCGCCGTATATAGAAAGGCCGTCTCAATCCTATTGCTCACTCTGCAGGGCCAAGGTTATTCACTTCTTTGCCCTGTTTGATTTGACCCGACACCAAAGTGTACTTTGGCCCATCTACGGTGAGCTTGGCAAAGCCTTCGCCAAGGAGTGAAAAGGCAGCTGTCGCGGAGAGGATGCGATCGCCTTTGGCATCCTTAACCGACACTTTTTCGCGTAGGATGCCAACCATTTGCAAATCAAAGTCGTCGGTTTTGAGCTTATATCCAGCGAACGAAAAGAGAGATTTGTTTTCGTTCGAAGAGATGAGGCTCTGCGTTCCGGTTTTTAGCATCCAGAGGCCCTCTCCCTCTGGCAGCAGGCCGTCCGGATTGAGTTTGAAAACAGTCGGCTCAACCTTGCGCAACACGACGATTGGGGTGACGAGCGGATTCACGATCTGAATGCAGCCGGCTTGTTCTGGCGTTCCTTCATAGATTACGCCCCAGGTGAGCATGGCTCCTGTCGGATAAGACTCTCCGTAGTGATCCGCAAAAATTGCGAGGAGATCTTTTGTAGTGAGTTTGAATTTGAGTACCGAAAATTTGACCGTGGTCGGAGAGGACGGTTCTGCGACCAACCCTTGCTGTTCCAAGGTCAAGGCAAAATCGACTTTTCCCGGCCCTGCGTATGCGTCGGTTGTGAGCAGCACCCACGCTGCAAGCGCGCTAAGAATCGCAATTCGTTTCATGGTTCGCCTCCGTTCAAGACTACGACTTGGGGCGAGCTGCCCTTCGTCCGCCATTCGCCATTTGGTTTTTGTTGCTATTGCAACATGAATTCTTTCGTGGAATTTCTGCGCCACGATTGCCGGAAAGAGTGTCTTGCTTCCCCCTCGCAAGACTGGTTGCCGTTAGCGTTTTGATTGCGAGCCATTCACTACGACGAAGAAACAATAAACCAAACTTATACAATTGGAAATGGTATCTCGCGGTGTTGGTGCATTTGTGGATTGCCGACGTGGCTGATTAAGATGGCGTAGCGTCGATGGCCAAAAGATTAGCGATGACTTGGTGAAAATGTGCAGCCAACCGGCAATTCGGCTTTTCTTGCGATGGCCTGCAATCCGATTGAGAGACGGCGACTTTTCGCTGAGCAATTGTGGGCAGCACGGATGTTCTTTTCGCGTGCGAAGCCGCGATTTATTCGAGGAAGCCCGATTCTTTTTCGGTGATGCTGCCGTTAATCAGTACGAAAAATCCACCAAGTTCACCGTCGCCAGCGGCTTTGATTGACCACAAATAAGTGTAGGAACCCGATGAGTAGCTTGTGGTGAAGCGATCACGCGAGGCCCCAGAGATATAAAAGTAGTCGGTCTCGGCATTGACATTGAGATCAACTGCTCCGAGAAATTCCGCACTTCCAACGTAGTTTCCGCTGCCCGGAGTCGTCTTGTCGGTGTCGGCTAAGAGAGACTCGCTAATGGCTTCAGCGGACAAAACGGCTTCTTCGACAGTCAATAGAACGCTGCCGTTTTTATCGCGCACCGAGATTTCACCGTCGGAGGGCAAGAAGATGACTGCACCGCTTGGAAAAGTCATCGCGTAGTGCGTGGCGAGCAATTGTAGGATTTCTTTGTTGGTAAGTTTGAAGCGCAAAATCGTCGATTTGATGAGCTTTGGCGCGGTTTCTTCCTCATACAGCCCTTGTTGCGAACCGGTGAGTTTGAAGTTGAGCGTGCCCGCCTGCGCTGCGCCGCTTGCAAGGAGAGAGAGAGCGAAGCCAAGTCCGAAGGTCTGCAGAAAGCGTTTCATAAGTTTTCCCCTCACAAGGCGTTAAGGTGTTTTGACGCAAAAAAGTTTATAGCGTCGGCAGTGTTCCCTTGAGCGCAATTGTCCCCGAGACAATTGAAACGGGATCTCCATCTTCCGAATCAGGGTCTCCAGCAGGATGCAAATTGGTTGAAGTGATGGTGGATTTGAAGAGATCGCCGGTGCCTGCGGCTTTGATGCTGAGTGTGGCTTGGATTCCTGTTGCAGGCGACTTCTGGGAGCCTTTTAGGCTGACAAGCCCGTTTGTTTCGAGTTTGAGTCGATTTGCAACCATCGGATCCGTCAAATAGAACTTGAAGGTGGCCAAGGCCCAGCCTGCGCTTGAGAAGTTGCCTTTCAGTGGATTCTCGTTCTTTGAATAAATTTTGTCGCTGAGTTGGAGCGACAAAAGGCCGGGTGCGATTTCAAATAACAGCGCATTGCTTTTATCACGCACGCGGAGAGGGTCACTATCGCTCTCATAACAAAGCAGAGAGCCGCTGGGAAATGTCGTCGGTGTGACCTGCGCCGCTGCAATGAGGTTGAGGATGTCCTGCGTCGTAATTTTGACTTTGATCACCTTCATTTGATGGGCGCCCGAAGTGTAAGACTCGAAAGAGAGTTGTTGCACAGCAGTGAGGCTGACGGTGATTGGAGCACAGGCAGCTTGCGCGCGCGACGCAGCTCCCAGGGCGAGAAGCAAGAGTCCTCCGGCGATCATTGTCACGATTTTGTGTCGTTTGGATTGTATTGTGCGTATCGGAGTGTGCATTGCCGGATCCTCGTTTCGCCTCTTACAAAAATTTGTGTTGATACCTTCGGTGAGTGGGTCTCTGGCTTCTCAGGAATTCAGGCTATGACGTAGCGTCGATCAGGGCGATCGAGCCAAGCAAGCGGATTTTTCCTGTGAAGATCGTTGGCTTTGAGTCAAGGGTTCCTGGACCCGCTACGTCGATGTTCTCAGTTGTTTTTAGAATTAGCGAAGGTGCCTTCCAAGAAAACTGCGCCACCATTTGCCCGCCGGGTTCAGTGTCGATTGCCGGTGCAGAGCCAAAGTGCAACTGCAGGGCGCCGAGGGTCCAGTATTGCCCAGTGAGAAAACTGGTCGTCGCATCGCGTGTGCGGGTAATGGCAAGCAGGTTGGTCTGGCTTGGGACGAGCACCATCTGCGGAATGTCTACACAGCCCGGCGGAGGAAGCGGGAGGTCGGCGCACTTGAGGATGAATTCGCCCGGCACGATTTCAGGATGGAAAGTCGGCTCTTGGCGGACGAGGTCGATCACAGCTTCGTCGACCGTAAGCAGGTGGTTGTTGGCTTTGTCATACACATTCATGGTGGTGTCGCCGGTGCCTCGATGAAAGCAGAGTTTCGATCCCGGCGGAAAGGTCGTCGCGTAATGAGTCGCCAGACGGTTCAACACATCTTGAGTTGTGATCTTGATTTGCTTGAAAGTGGATCGAGTCTGCGTCGGAGAGATGACGACATCGACAAGGTCTTGTTGATAGGCCGTGAGTTGGATCGTCGTAAGGAGCGTGCAACCTTCGGCGCTTGCTTTTGTGCTGCCAAATACACAAAAGAGCGTTGCAAAGATGACGCCGGTGGTAACTGGGCGCAAAAAGCGAAGCGAAAACTTTCGCAGGGGCATAGTGAGTCCTTTGAGCTTTTTCTTGTGGGCAGGAGATGCACGTTCAAGACGGCCTTGCCGAAAATTTCTCGAACTCGAGCACCGAATCTGCAGCGTAAATCTGGCGATCCTCGGTGTCAACATTGTACACGCGTCGATCTTTGCCCTTGGAGGAAGCGATAAAGGGCAGCGCGCTCATTGCCATGCCGCAGCGAAAACAGCGCTTGCCCCGGAGCGACAAAAATTTGCGTTACTCCTTTGCTGCGACCTCGCCTCGAAAGCTCATTTTTCCAGAGAAAACGGCGAATTCGCCACCGTACTCACCCACGCCGCTCCAATTCGTCGTGGCCGACATTTTGACTCGTTCGGATGGGTGTTTCCAGGATGCCTGCGCAAGCATAAGGCCGGAGAGCGCGAAATTGAGGTTTGGTGCCCAGTGAAATTCTCCGCCTCCGACGGACCAGTGCTTGGTGGTCACATTGCCTGCAGCGAGGTTGATGTTTGCGATGTTGACCGTGTTACTGCCGCCCACGAGGAACACGGTGGTGCTGGGTGTGAGCAGGAGGTGGCCAACTTTGTCGCGAATTTTGGTCTCATCCGTAGCATCGAGGCAGATTTGCGTGCCGCTTGGGAAAGTGAGGCCATGGTGCTGCGCAAGCAGATTCAAGAGATCTTGTGTCGTGATTTTGACTTTCTTGACCGTCGACAGGATGAGAGATGCTGAGACTTTTTCTTCATCGCGATCTTGCTGGTAGGCGGTGAGTTGCACCGAGAGGGCGAGGCAGTCTGCTGCGTTTGCCGTTTGCGCAAGGCCCAGCCCCAACGCGAGTAGCGTACCCATGAAAAATGGCATCACTATTTTGTGTTTTCGAAATGCGTAGAACATCGTTCACCTCTCGTTGAATGATTTTGCGTTGGTGATGGTATCGAATCCGCAGCGCAGTCGGTTGAACATGGAGCCGTTGGCCGAGTGCGGATTCATTCTCCTCGTCTATTTTGAAAGCGCCATACTTTTTTGTGTTGAACACTGTTTTGTGTCAGATAGCAAGAGAGATCTCAAGGGAGAGCGGATTCCACATGAATTGGATTTTTCCGTGACCGCTGCGAAGTCGTAAGACGAGACAGCGACTCGCAAGGCTGCGACCGAACTCGGGGTGATATGTGGTGGTTTCGACCGCGACTTCTCCGGCATGGACTTGCCACAATAAGGTGTGCCCGCTTTGAAGTTGCACGCGACCGGAAGTCGTGTCCGAGTTGGTCTCAATCGTCACATTGGGATGTAGGTGAAAGCGTGCTTCGGCGTTTTGATGCGCACCGCGCACCCAGTCCTCCACGGTGAGGGAGTTGCTTTCAAAAATCCATTGACGAGTGTGCTCGGGGCTTCCTCGCAAACGCTGATAGCCGTCGTGCGCGCAGCGGATGCGAAGCGCTTCTTCGTCGGAAATTTCAAGACGGAGCGGATGGGCGCGACGTGCGACGCGAAAGCCCGACCAAACTTCGGATGAATTTTGATGATCGACGACGACGGTGTTGTGGGCGGCGCTGCCGCGCTGGCGCTCGCGCTCGGCACCAAGGCCATAGCAGGAGGTGCCGGAGTTCACAAAAACACGCTCGCCGAAGAGAGAGAGCTCGAAGCTCAGAGTGTCGGCGTGTGCATGACCGAGGAGGTAGTCGGGGCCAAGAGGGGCGACATCAAGTAGCGCCACCATCGGGAACGCGCTGCCTTGCGTGACCAGGTGGGATGCTCCGACACTTTTTGATGTAGATTCGTTTTGTTGAATGCGCAGATAGCCCGAGGCGGCGAGGTGCGTGAGGCGAGTTTGGATTTTTGCGTCGGTAGCAAACCCGAGATCACATGCGTAGCGCAAAAGTTCGGATGGCTGAGGTGCGATGGCTAAAGCGGCATCGTTAAAAAAACTGATCTCGCCGTCTGGATGTAGCATCGACTCAAAAAAGTGTTGCATGGCTGGAATTCGCGTTTTTACTTCCTGTGCAACTTTCACGGCGCTGCGCGAAAGTGTGTTTGCGAAAATTGAAAATAGATTGTGGAGGTCAAGCATGTCTTCGAACGCAAGCGCGTGATACATCGTGCTTCGCTCGAACTGTCCACCGTCGGATAAAATTTGCTCAGGGATCTCGCGCTGTAAAATTTCCAATCCTTTGTTGAGCCAGTGTTGTGCTTCACGGCCGTCGAAAAAGAGGCCCGCGAAGACGAGGGCTTTGGCATTCGCAAAAAGATGGTTGCCAAGAAGGTGAATCTCTAAAGTTTGCATGAGCCAGCGTGTCTGCACAGCAAGACTATCAACACATTCTTGCGTTAGTTGGCCTCCGCCGAGTTCCCACTTGATCCAATTGAGGATGCGCTGCGATGTCGGGTAGGGTTCCCAGCCGGCGCACGGTAATGAGTGTGAGAAATCTTCGGAGAACGGCGGGCGCTGTATCAAATTTTTTTCGCGTACACTTTGTGTATTGGCAGCGTCGGTATTTGTGCGTTCTGGCGATGGCGCTGGCTTGCATCTCGGTGGCGGATTTTCCTTCACCCAGCGCGTAAGCAGTGCGGTATGCCAAGTGTTTCGCTCGGTGGCGCTCAAGGCATTGAGATCATCAAAATAGTGTAAATTGTAAAGCCAAAGTTTTTCAAGGCGCGGATCGTTCCAGCCGTGCTGGTTTAGGTCGCGAGTTTCGTTTAAGAAACAAAAAAGTGTTGGGCTAAGCAAACTAGGCTTGCGTCGAGCCGGTAAGGTCCATGCGCCTTTTTTTGGAATTTTACGTTGCGGCGGCGCGGGGCGTAAGTCGGCGCGCGGGCGCGAAGCTTGCACGAGAAGTCGCCCATACACTTGGATGGGTCGCAGATGGCGTACTGTATTCCAGTAGAGTGCAAGTGCGGGTAGCGAGATATGGCGCATGCTTGGAGTTTCCTCGCTTACGTTCTGTCACCGGCGCGCCGTGCAGACGAATCATTACTCCGACAAGAATTGCTGTTCTCCACGATGATCTTCCAAAAATTCGTAGCGTACGGTTTGCTGCAACCCTTCACGGAGTGTTGTCGGAGGAAGAAAACCGGTGGCTCCAGCCGAAGTAGCGAACTGCGTTGTCGCACAAAACTTTTTGACACGGATCTGGCTAATCGGAAATGTTTTGCCGGTGACACGCGCAAGCCCATCCAATGCGATGCCGGCTGCAATACCCAGAGCGTAGGGAAGGTGCAAGGTTGTCTTGCCATCTTTTGACATTCCTTCGCGGACCGTTTGCACGAGCGTGTTCATGTCGAAGTCCGGTTTATCGATGTAGTTGTAGATGTGCAAGCCTGGTTTTGCTTCGAGCATGTGTTCCAGAAACGCAGCGACATTCTCGACATAGGCCATGGATTTTCGGTTGGTACCTTTTCCGATCATGACAAACCGTCCACTCGCGATTTGACGCAATAAATTGTAGACATTGCCACGATTTTGTTCGCCAAAAACGACGGTGGGACGCACGATGACCAGGCTGCGGTTCTGCACGTCTTCGGCTTGCCAATCACGAAAGACTTGCTCCGCAAGCCATTTCGTACGCCCGTAATCATTGAAGGGATTAATTGCGCCGGTTTCGTCCGTATTTGCTGGTGCAAAACCGTATACGGCTACGGAACTGGTAAAGAGAATTTTCTGGATATTTTTTTCACGTGCGATCTGACAGAGATTTTTCGCGCCGCCAACATTCACTTCGTCGTATAAGCGGATTGGGCGCACATCATCTCGATGTTCAGCAGCAAGATTAACTAGGATGGATTCATTTGACACTGATTTGCGTAATGTGTCGATCGTGCGTACATCAGCTAAGTGCGTTTTGTGTGGAAAAGTTGCACTCGGCACTTTGTCGATAATCTCGAATTCGTAACTGCGTTTCGTGAGCCGCTTGCAAAGGCGTGTTCCAATAAAACCAGATCCGCCTACTATGCTGATTCGTTGCATTACAAAAATCCTTACTGTTTAGTGCGATTTCCGTTTTGTTGTTGCAGAGCTGTCCTTTAAAAGATTCTCAAGGTTCTGCACTTGGATTTCGCGTCGAAAATCGCGGCATACGCGTTCGGCGTTTGATGCTGCACGGGCTTCGTAGTGAGCGAGATTGCTAACGATAGTGTGT
>CAYRID010000082.1:0-9855 GCA_964424225.1 uncultured Geobacter sp. | reverse complement strand
AGGCCGTGAAACTCGAAGGCGGCGTAGCGGTTTCTGACACAATTTCGCGTATCGTTGCGGCGGAAATTCCAGTGATGGGGCATGTGGGTCTTACGCCGCAAGCCATCCATCGAATGGGTGGATTTCGCGTGCAGGGGCGCAGCGAACAAGGGCGTGCACGCGTGATCGAAGATGCTCTTGCGGTGCAAGAGGCGGGCGCTTTTAGCGTAGTGCTCGAAGGTGTTCCGGGTGATTTGGCGCAAGAGATTACCGAGCGTCTCGAGATTCCGACGATTGGCATTGGCGCTGGTGTGCACTGCGACGGGCAAGTCTTGGTGATGCACGACCTTCTTGGTCTGCACGAAGGCTGGATGCCGAGCTTTGTGAAGCAATACGCAAATTTGGGTCGGATCACTTCACAAGCGGTGCGTGTGTTTATCGAAGAAGTGCAGACTGCAAAATTTCCCGATGCGGAGCACACCTATCAATGAATGAACCGCGCGTGATTCGCACGATTGCAGAGCTTCAGGCCTACTCGGACACCGAGCGCGCTGCGGGTGCGCGCGTCGCGCTCGTACCGACGATGGGTGCACTGCATGCGGGGCATCTCTCGCTCGTTACCGAAGCGCGCAAACATGCGGCGACGCGCGTGATTCTAAGCATCTTCGTAAATCCCACTCAGTTTGGGCCGAGTGAAGACTTTGCGGCTTATCCGCGTACTTGGGAAAGTGATTTTGCAAAGTGCTGCGAAGCGGGTGTCGATGTCGTGTTTGCACCGGCGGTAGAAGAAATGTATCGCCAAGGCGCGCAAACCACGCTGCATGCGGGTGATCTCGCGCAACCGCTTTGCGGCGCTTCTCGTCCGGGGCATTTTGATGGCGTTGTCACTGTTGTGTGTAAGTTGTTTTTGGCAGCACGGCCACATCTTGCTGTCTTTGGAGAAAAAGATTACCAGCAACTCGCAGTGATCCGGCGCATGGCGCACGATCTCAACTTCGGCATCGATATCCTTGGTGCACCGATTGCGCGCGAGGCCGACGGTCTGGCCCTTTCGAGTCGTAACCAATATCTCGACGAAAATGCACGTCGCGAAGCACTTGTGCTTTCGCGCGCTTTGGCAGAGGCCCAGCGCGCTTTGCTTGCTGGAGAGCACAAGCGCGATGCACTCCTTGCTCTCGTGCAGAGACAACTCGAAAAAGTGTCGATTGCACAAATCGATTACATAGAACTTCGCGATGCCCGCACGCTTGCGCCCGCTTCGGAAATTTTGGATGCACCGACGCTACTCGCATTGGCAGTGTTCTTTTCGGTGCAGAACCCAACATTAAAGCGCGTACGTCTCATTGATAATACCGTGCTGGATCCGACGGTGAAGTCGTGAAGCGAGCTGAAGGCGTAGAGAAAATTTGCGAACGAAAAGGAGAAAACCGTGACCCGAACTATGCTCAAATCAAAAATTCATCGTGCCACTGTGACGGAAGCCAATCTCGAGTACGAAGGCAGCATTACGATCGACTCCGATTTGCTCAAGCTCGCCGATATTTTGCCCTACGAGCGTGTTGAAATTTACAACTGCACGAACGGTGCACGGCTTGCAACCTATGCGATCGAAGGCGAGCCGGGTTCGGGCGAAATCTGCGTGAACGGTGCGGCTGCGCATCTCGTTAAGCCGCTCGATGTCGTCATCATTGCTTCGTTTGTCAACGTCGATGATGCGGAAGCGCAGCACTGGTCAGCCCGCCGCGTCTTTGTCGGCCCGGGAAACGTGCCCCTTTCGTAGCGTGGCTACTTACTTTGCATTGGCTCGCCATGAGAAGTCGCTGCATTGCTTTGTGCGATGGCGTATCCTGCTCGGCGCTGGGCGTCTTCGCGCACGGTTTTTGATGCAAGCGGAGAAAATGCATGACACAAAAAAAACTTCTCGTCACCGGTGCTGCGGGATTCATTGGTAGTCGCTTCGTTGCGTCGTGTCGCAAGCGCGGCTTGGACGTCATTTCCGTCGATGCGGCGCAGCATTTTCCTGCGCGCTCGGAACATTCCACGATTGATTACGGCGAGATTCTCGATCGCGATGTTTTGCTCGAAAAGGTGCGTGCAGAGATGCTGCCACCGCTTGCGGGCATCGTGCATCTTGGTGCGTGCACCGATACGACAGAAATGCGTGTAGATTATCTCACAAAACTTAATCTCGAATATTCGAAGGCACTTTGGTCCTACGCCACATCGCATCAACTCAAATTTGTGTACGCAAGCAGCGCTGCGACCTACGGCGACGGTGCCTTTGGCTATGTCGATGACGAAAGCAAGATTTCAAAGTTGCAACCGCTGAATCCGTACGGTGAATCGAAGCAGGCCTTTGATCTCTGGGCGCTTGCGCAAGAGCGCGCGGGCGTGCATCCGCCGGCGTGGTCGGGCTTCAAGTTCTTTAATGTGTATGGCTACGGCGAGCGCCACAAAGGAAAGATGTCGAGCGTTGTGATTCAGGCATTCGATCAAATCCGCACGACGGGCAAGACACGCCTGTTTCGCAGCCATCGCGCGGGAATTGCGGATGGACACCAATCGCGCGATTTCATCTATGTCGATGATGTCGTCAAGGTTTTGCACTTTGCGCTCGAAGCGCCACTCGCTCGCGGAATTTTCAATCTGGGTACGGGGCAGGCGCGCACTTTTCTTGATCTGGTGCGGGCTGTGTTTGCAGCACTGGGTCAACCCGAGCAAATCGAATTCGTGGACACACCCGAAGCCATTCGCGAACGCTATCAATACTTCACCGAAGCGAGCATGCAGCGCTTGCGTGACGCGGGCTATCGTGACGCTTTCACTTCGCTCGAAGACGGTGTGCACGCTTACGTCGCTGAGTTGCAAAAAAAATCATGAACACGTGCAGCTTGCGTCGTTTGCACTGCTAGGATCGGCTGCCTCATGGCGAAGCAAACTTCCAAAGATTCCGACGGCCGCAAAATTATCACGACGAATCGCAAAGCGCGTCACGAGTACGAGGTGCTCGATACGCTCGAAGCGGGCATCAGCTTGCTTGGTCCCGAAGTGAAGTCGCTGCGCGCTGGGCAAGCTAATTTGAACGATGCGTATGTGATTGTGCGCGGCGGCGAAGTTTTGTTGATCAATTCGCACATCAGTCCCTACAAAGAGGCTGGTCGCGAAAATCCCGAAGAGCGCCGCCCGCGCAAACTCTTGCTCCATCGCCATGAGATCGATCGCCTTGCGGGAAAAATCCAAGAGCGCGGTTTCACGGTCGTACCACTCGCTTTGTATTTCAAAAACGGGCGCGTCAAAGCCGAGATTGCCTTGGTTCGGGGCAAGAAACTTTACGACAAGCGCGAGACGATCAAAAAGCGCGACCAAGAGCGTGAAATGCAGCGTGCAAAGCGCGCACGCCGCTAGGTCTTGAAATTCTTGACGCCCGTCCTGCTTTCATGCAAAAGGAGAGATGTGCGTTCGCGCAGAGCGCGAGACCGACACAAAACTGAATCACAGAAAAGCGAAGGGGGCGGGGCATGCGTTACGAAATTCGCGCTATGGAGTTGTCCGAGATTCTTGATCTTGGGTTTCGGATTACAAAGGATCACTGGGCGACGCTGACAACGATTGCCGGTGTGATTTATGTGCCGATGGCGCTTGCGGGCTATCTCTTGCAGCGCAGTGCCATGCATGGGCAGGTCGGAGCTGTGATCGGTGGCGGTTTGGTGATGGGGCTTTTGTCGCTGATCGCGATGCCGATCGTTTCCGCGGGAATTACGCATGCTCTGGGCGAGTGCTACTTGGGACGAACGCCGGACGTCAAGAACTCGCTTTCCGTCGGAGTCGATCTCTTGGTGCCGCTTGTGGGCACTTCGCTCTTGATGGGTTTGATTGTGCTCGTCGGCCTTTGCCTTTTGGTCGTGCCAGGTATTTACCTGATGCTTTGTTACGCGCTGATCGCGCAAGTGATCGTGCTCGAGCGCACCTACGGGATGGAGGCCCTTTCGCGAAGCAAGCAACTCACGGAAGGCTATCTCCTTCGCATGCTCGCAATCTTCGCTGTGGTGTGGATCGTGATTATGGTCGTAAGCGGTGGTGTGCAGCTGATCTTGGGATTTTTTCCGCTGCTTGGTGCCCTGGCATCGGGGGTCGTTCAAGCGGTGGCTTTCGCGTATTCTTCGGCGGTTTGCGTGATCGTGTATTTCGATCTTCGTTGCCGAAAGGAAGCCTTTGATCTCGAACATCTTGCACAGACTGTGGAAGGCCGTGGCGCGAGTCGGAGCATGTCCGGGCGATAAGCGTGCGATGCGCGGGCACGGGCGCGTATGAACGCTGCTCTCACCGACGAAAAAATTCGACTCCTCGCGCAGACAATTTTGGAACGCGAGGAGTATGCGCGCTTTCGTCCCGATCCGGACGAGATCGCGCGCTGGTCGAAGGTTTTCGATTGGTTGCGCAATTTTCTCGAGTGGATGGATCTGCAATATGAGCGCGCGCCATGGATTTTCTGGTCGATTCTGATCGCGATGGCGCTCGTTGCGGCTTTGCTCTTGGCGCATTTGATTTGGTCTTTGCGGATTGCATTGCGTACACCGACGGCGCAGCGATCGCTGCGGGTTTCTGTGCAAGAACAAGATCTGCTTGCGGAAGCGCAGCGACTGGCTGCGCAAGGACGATTTCTGGAAGCCGCGCACCGAATTGAATTGGCGGTAATTGCGCTCTTGATCGAGCGCGGAGTGATTGAGCTTTCTCGTTCAGATCCCAATCGTATCTTGCGCAAGCGTATGGCTTTGGCTCCAGTGCACGAGTCGCTGCGCAGCGATTTCGTGCACTTGCTCAATCGTCTGGAACGACAACGCTTTCGCGATCACGAAGAAGATCCTGCGCTCTACGAAGCCTGGAGCACGCTGCATCGAAATTTTGAGATTCTTGCGGACAAATCATGAACACACGTGCGCGTATCTCTTTGGGGGCTTTGGTGCTTGTGCTGATTGCACTGGGAATCTTGCTTCCAGATAACACCAAAAAGAGTCGAGAGCAAACGCCTTCGACGTATGGTAAGGCGTCGAGCGGTTACGGGGCGCTCTTTGCTCTTTTGCAAGAACTTGGTTTTCCCGCCACGCGGAGTCTCGTCGCGACAAAGCAGCTTGTTTCGCAAGGGGAATCATTTCCTCAGCCTATGGCAGAAAAAACACTCTGGTGGCTCGAACCGCAAAGCGCCTGCGAACGAACACGATCAACACAGAAAAATGTAGATGAATCGGATGTGAATACGTCGACTTGGCCAGGCATTGAATGGGTGAGAAAAGGGGGAACGGCGCTCGTGTTTCTGACGTCGATCGACGTGGAGGCTCATCCCGATGCCGCAGGACGCGATTGGATTTACAACTGCGAACAGATGGGCGGCTTCGCTCTGCCAAAGCGAGTTGCTCCAGAGCGTCGGCGACGCGAAGCATCAAGGCATCGAAAACTTTTTCGTGTCGAAAATGAGCCGGTGCAATTTGTGGCTTGGCCGCTTTGGCCAAAAGAAGTTTTGCTGCATGGAGTTTTCGATCACAAGGCGAACGCAGCAAAGCAAAAGAACGGCGCTGCACATGCTTCGCTCCGAGAGAAAACGGCACAATATTTTGAGGGCGAGCTTTCGCCTTTGCCTCGCACACTCGAAACACAGGGGTTGCTCGCTTTTCGCGATGCTCTTGATTGGCAAGTGCGCGGCACGCTCGACGGAAGACCATTTGTTTTGGAACGCAAAGTGGGTGCCGGGCGACTTGTCGTTGTAGCCGATGTCGCATTTTTGCGTAACGGATGGATCGATTCTGCAGATTCTGCACCGCTTGCGCTCGATCTTGTGCGGGCGTACGGAACACCGATCTTCGATGAATATGAGCACGGTTTTCGAGCTGAGCACAATGCCTTGCATTATTTACTACGTTCTCGCGCCTTACCGTTTTTGATCGGCCTTGTGCTCTTTGGTGTGCTGTATGCATGGAGCGGGAATGCGTATCCACAGCGAAGTGTACGTGAGATTGACGTCGGTGTGCCGACGCTTGAAACCTACGTCGATTCGGTCGCTACACTGTATTCGCGGACGCGTGATTTTGAGCGCGTGTTTTCGTGCTATCGCGAGCTCACGCTGGATCGCATTCGGCGTCACTTTGGGTTGGCGCCGAGTGCTTCGCTCGCCGAGTTGCAAGAGCGCCTCGAACGCGATCCGCATGTTTCGCGCAAGATGTTCGCTTGGGTAGTATCTCCACCGTCGGTAAAAACGGCTGGAGAGTTGCGTGCGGCCGTACAGATGCTCGATCTTTTATTGAATGCAGTGCGACGATGAGAAAACGAGGGAGATTGGACAATGACGGAATCGAATGAAAGAGAGGCTGTGCTCGCCGTGGGGAGTGAGCCTGCAAGCCAACCGAACTTCGCAGGGCCATCGCAGGCAATGCCTCAACGCATTGATGTGTCGCCCGTGGCAGAAAGCTTTCGTACGCTTTCGCATACGGTTTCAAAGATTGTGATTGGCCAGGATGCAGCAGTGCGATTGGCCTATTTGACACTTCTTTGTGCAGGGCATAGCCTGCTTGAGGGCGTTCCGGGTGTCGGCAAAACTTTGCTCGTGCGCACGCTGGCGAGTGTTCTCGACGTACGCTTTGGGCGTGTGCAGTTTACGCCGGATCTCATGCCAAGCGACATCCTTGGCAGTGCCATCTTGCGCCCCGAGCTTGGCGATTTGCGCTTTCGCGAAGGCCCGCTCTTCACGGATTTTTTGCTTGCGGACGAAATCAATCGTGCTTCGGCCAAAACGCAAGCGGCGCTGCTCGAAGCCATGCAAGAGCGCTCCGTCACGGTGGACGGGACGGTTCACGACTTGGGCGCATTCTTTACGGTTTTTGCGACACAAAATCCGGTCGAGCAAGAGGGGACTTATCCGCTTCCCGAAGCAGAGCTCGATCGATTTTTATTTAAGATCGTGATGGAATATCCGTCGGAAGAGGCCGAGCGCGCGCTGCTTCTGCGCCACCATGCCGAGACAAGAAAACAACCGGAAGTGGAAAAAATTTTAAGTCGCACGCAGCTCGAAGCCTTGCGCGCGATCGTACAGGCTGTCGTGGTACGCGAAGAAATCCTTACCTATGTGATGCAGCTCATTCGGGCGACACGAAAAAGTTTACACTTCGTGCTGGGAGCTTCGCCGCGCGCTGGCGTGCTCTTGCTGCGTGCTGCAAAGGCCAATGCGGCAATCGAAGGGCGTGATTTTGTTTTGCCGGAAGATGTACAAGAGGTCTTTTATCCTTGCTTACGCCATCGTGTGTTACTTGATCCGGCGGCAGAGATCGAGGGGCTTACGGCCGATTCGGCGCTCGAGCGCGTGCTACGCGCAGTAACGGTACCGCGCTAAAAAAACGTAACGAAGGAACCGCGATGACGATTGCACCTGCTCGCCGCTTGCTCTTTGCCGTTGCGCTTTGGACGGTCAGTGCACTGCTCGTCGTGGCGTGGAGGCCGACTTGGCCGCTTCTCGTTGCGGAAACGTTGGCTCTTTTTGCATTGGTCTTTTGGGATTGGCGCCTTCTTGCACGCATGCCAGCGCTCATCGTGCGGCGCGAGCTTGCACCACGCTATTTCATCAAGCGCGAAGATGTGGTGCAGATCATACTCGAGAATCCAGCTTCGCAGGATGTGTTGGCCGAAGTGCTCGATGAAGCGCCGCAAGATTTGGATTGCGGAGAAACTTATTTTCCGTCGGTGAGAGTTGCGGCGCGAGCTACGCATACGCTTCGTTATCGTGTTTGCCCGCGCATGCGTGGTGATCGAAACTTTGGTCCACTGACGATTTTTCAGCACTCGCCGCTGGGCTTTTTGCGTCGGCGATTTTTGCATGCAAATACTGACGTGGCTTTCGTGTATCCCGACACTTCGGCGTTTCTCTGTGCGGAAGCTCTGCATCCCAAAAAAATCTACGCGATGCTTGGCATCAAAATCTCGCGCCGGCGCGGCGATGGTTCGGAGTTCGAGAGTTTGCGCGAATATGTGCTCGGTGATGATCCGCGGCGAGTCGACTGGCTCGCGACGGCTCGCCGTGGGCGTCCGATCACGCGCTTATATCAAAGCGAACGCAACCACAAAGTGTTGATCGCGGTCGATTCGAGTCGGCTCATGGGCGGGCGTTTCGAGGGCCGCACGAAACTCGACTATGCGGTGGATGCTGCTCTTACGCTTGCGTATGCTGCGCTGCATTCGGGCGATCGCGTGAGCATGCTGGCCTTCGATCGAGAAGTACACGGAATGGTGTCAGAGCGCAAGCATCAGCGCGATCTTGGGCTCTTCATCAATTTCTTGCGACCCTTGCAGCCGCGGATGGTGGAGGCGGATTTCGAAGAATTGGCTCGTCATGTCGCAGTGCGCGAGCGCCATCGAAGCTTACTCGTTTTGTTGACGGATTTTGTGGAGGCGGAATCGATGCGCTTTGCTCAGCCGCTCGCGGTGCTTGCGCGCCGCCATCGGGTCTTGCTTGTAGCGATACGCGATTCGGTGTATCAAATTCTCGATCTTTCGTCGGAGGATGTGTCGGCGATTGCGAACGAATCGCATCTCGATTTTTATCGTCGCCTGGTGGTGAATGACTTGTTGAAGGAGCGCGAAACGACACTGGGACGCTTGCGCCAGGCGGGCTTGCACACGCTTGATCTTTTTCCCAGTGCCATCACGACGGCGGTCTTGAACCGTTATCTCGCCTTGCGTCAATCGGCGGCGCGTTGATTGCTCTTTGAAGTGATCGGGTATTCACAGGACATCGTAAAATGAAACTTATTGGTGTAGGTTTGGCTTGACTGCGTCTTTGGTGTGGGGTGTGCGTTCAGGATTTTCTCGTCTGCGCAAAAATCCAATCGGCCGTGATCTTGCGTTTTGTGGCGTAGCGGCGTGCGAAATACAGCGAAGCGGCGATGAATGCGAAGTTGAACGCAGCGATGGCAAAGCGCGGGGCAAGCCCCAGTGCAGATTCACGAACGAAGCTTTCAATCCAGGCGGCAAAGAAAAACAGCGGCACCGCGGCGGCGAGCAAGAAGAGCGCTGGCTCGATGGCTTCGCGCAAGGCTTGTTTGTGGCTGCAGGGCCCGGGTGCGCTGATGGCCCGCCCTAGCAGCAAGCCTCCGGCGACACAAAAAACGATGGCGGTCAGTTCGGGGATGCCGTGCGGCAAGAACCAAGCGAGATAATCGACGGGCCACGGGTCTTGTAAAAAGACGGCGCTTAGCGCGCCGAGTACGATTCCGTTGTAGATCTGCAAAAGGATCGTCGGGATTCCAGCCAGAAGTCCCGTAGCGAAGGCCAGTAAACCGACTTTTGTGTTATTTGCAAAAAGCCACGAACCAAATAAAAGATTTTGCGAAGGAGAGGTTTCTTTGCGTTCGAGGAATTCCGCGCGCGCTTGAGGAGATTCGATCAAACGATCGAGACTTCCGGTGGAGTAGCCAAGCATTTCGGGCATCAGAGCATACACGGCGTCGGGTTCCGTGCGCGTGAGTAGGCCACCGACGAGGGCGCCGGTCAGGAGCAAAGCCCAGGCTGCGATTTGCGCGCGCCAGGTTTTTCCCAGAGCGTTTCGCAGTCGCGCGAGAAAACTGGATTTTTCGTCGGTGGGTTTTGCTGCGGGAGAGTACAAGACGCTATACGCACGCACGCAGAGTGCATTGAGGGCACGGATCGCGTCGGGGTCTTCCCCTTGCGCCCGCTCTCGGGCAAGTCGTGCAGAGTGCTGCCGATACAGGCGGCCAAGTTCGCGAAGTTCGTCGAAGGTGAGACTTGCGGCATGTGTTTTTTCGCAATGCAAGAGCAGGGCATCGAAGCGAAGCAGCGCGGCATGCGTCGTATCGTTTCGCGAAAAATCCGACGGTG
>CAYRID010000081.1:0-10125 GCA_964424225.1 uncultured Geobacter sp. | reverse complement strand
TTGTGTGTAGGGCATGGTGTGCGGGGCGATCAACTGGACGCGGGAGCATTGCATGGATAGCAGGTTTGAAACCGAATCGTCGAGTGCGCAAGATGCATTAATTTCGCCAAGCGGTGACGCACAGAGCGTGATTTCGCCCGAGCAGGTTGCGCTCGAATTGCCGATTGCGGGCCCGACGAGCCGCATGCTGGCTTACGGAATCGATTTGTTTTTTCTCGGTTTTTTTGCGCTGGCGTTGCTTGCACTCGTCATTTTGAGTTTTCCGCTACTCGATTTTTTACAAACCCTCTTTGGGCAATTCATCGATCAAATCACCGAATCGACGCAGCCGGAAGATCTAATGATGAATGGAATTTTTTTGCTGTTTTTGCTGATCGCTTCGATGTGGATGTTTGTCGCAGAAGGGTGTTACTTCGTTTTTTGCGAAATGACCATGAACGGCCAAAGCATCGGCAAGCGGTGGCTGCGTTTGCGTGTAGTGCAAGATGGTGGCTTTCCGCTCACGTTTCGCAGTTCGCTTGTGCGCAATTTGCTTCGCTGCGTCGATATGCTGCCCGCGACATATTTGACGGGACTCATCGTGATGGTGGCTTCGTCGGAGGGAAAGCGACTTGGCGATCTTGCGGCGGGCACCGTCGTGATTCGACTCGATCGTGCCGCTCGGCCTGCACATTCATTGGCTCTGGAAGGGGAAGACACAATTTTGTTTCACTTTGAGCGCGAGCAGATTGCACGCTGCGGCGCGACCGAGCGCGCGCTGGCGCGCCAAACTTTGCAACGCTTGGATACGTTGCCGCGCGAGCAACGCGACGTCGTTTTGCAACGCGCCGTTGAGGTGCTGCGCGAGAAGGCCGGCTTTGCGGCGCCCGTCGCTGCGCACGAACGCGAAGCGTTTTTGAAAAGCTTATTGCACGCTCTGCGTCGCATTTGAAGTGCACTTTTTGCAGGGACCATTTGCTCGCGGCATTTGCCAGGCACCGCTTTGCACCTATACTGAGGCTCACTTTTTGGGGGCGATCGGCTTCGACGGGTAGTCGAGGGCGTTTGCTGCATGCCGAGGTCGTCACGTTCCTCGTAAAATAAGTGGCACTGTTGGTAGCTTTTTAGATGCCGACGATAACTACGCACTCGCTGCTTAGCAGAAACTAAGACAGCGACGTCCGTCCCCGACGCCTTCTAGGGGAGCGCGGACGTCATTGAGAAGGCTCGGTTCCGGATCGCCGCCCGATCGTACCCGGAACTCAAAACTAGATGGGGCTAGGTTCATGGATTCCCGTTCCTGAGTTGAAGTGAACCGAAAATGTGTCGGGAACTACGCATGTAGACGCAGCCGTTCAACACTATGCGGACGCGGGTTCGATTCCCGCCGCCTCCACCATTTGCTGAACGACAACCGTGCTTCCTTCGTATTAAATTCTGCGAGATGGGTGCGAGAGGAAGGAGGGCGGTTCGTGAATCTTCTTGTAGGCGTTTTTCGCGGGTTCCTTGCGGGGTTCTTGCTTTGCCTTTTGTCGTCGGTGGGGCACGCAGAGACGAAGGTTCGGCTGCTCGAGACCTATCCGTCTGCGTCTGCGCCCGTTGTCGTTGTGGCGCCGTATCAGAGTGTGTATCTGCGGATTGCGTATTCGCTGGATTCTCCGGCCAGCATTTGGGTGCGGCCGTACTTTCGGGGAGAGGCGGTCGAGGCCGAGATGAGTCCGTCGCCGACCTATCGCGGCGACGGCGAGGCCGTGGGTTGGTTTCGGTTTCGCGATGCGGGCGTCGAGGTCGATGAAATCCTGGTGAGGGTGGGCGATGGCTCGAAGGCGGGTACTGCGGCGGTTGCGTCGTGGCAGCTGCGCCTGCTTGTGCAGGCCGATGCTCCCGCCGCCGAGCCGGAGCCAGAGTGGGTTACCGCCTTTTTGGATTCGCTTCGACCCAAGTCGGCTTCTGCTGCAGCTACGCCGCACGCCACGCCTCCTTCTGCGCAGACTTCGTCGCCTGCGGAGGAGGAGGGGCTCGCGTCTTGGATCAATGGATTTACGCTTTTTATGTTGGCGGTTGTTTTGTTTGGTCTTGGAGCCCCGCTCTGGGTGGCCTGGCACTGGCGAGGGGTTTGGCGCTTTCTGGCTCTGCTTCCGGCGGTGTGGTTCGCTTATGTCGTGGTGCGTATCGCAGTGGAGTTGGTGGCCGATCCCACCTCGAACAATCTTTGGCCGATGTCCTTTATTTTTCTTGCAGGATGCAATTTTCTTGCGCTGGTGGTGTTGAATTTTGCGCGCCGCATCTTCGATTCGCTTCAAGAGCGCAAGAAAAAATTAGATGACACAAATATGAGTCGATATCATTAAAGTGTTTCGCTTTGTTGATCGACGATGCACCGGCGATTTGTGTGCGAAGTAGCGCATTGCGATCAGTGATCGTGCAGTGCACCCCAAGTGCCGATCCAGGGTAGTTTGCGCAGGAAGGGCAAGAGCGGGCGGATGCTGCGCTCGATTCCCTCGACAAGAAAACTCGCAAGAGGCGTGTAGTAACCCCACGCAAAAACCAACATGGCCATAACGCCTCCACCGACGACGACATCGTCGAGCCAGTGCGCGCCCGCCACAATGCGCGGCATAGCACAAAAAAGTGTCAAGAAGAGACAAGCTGCGAGCTTCCAGCCGCGACAGAAATGCACCATGAACAAAGTCCAGATTAAGACGACCGAGGCGTGATCGCCCGGAAAGCTGTTGCTCGCGCGATATTTGACGCGTGACATTTTATTGAGTTCAGGAAAAGCATCGGGTAGGGCATAAGTGTTCGCAAAGACTTTTGAGGGACTTGCGTGCTGCCACTGTAGGTACTCTGCAATTTCGCTAAAGGGACGGCGCAGCAGAAGAAGAATTCCGAGTAACACCAAAATATGTAATAGGGCGCGACGACTCTCGGCCCCAGCGAATGCCCAGCGTGGATGCAAAGTCAAAGTCACCATTAAAATGGCAGTCAAGGTGTCTGCTGCGCGAGTGCTACCAAAAGCCCAGATGAAATCCCAAGGCCGAAATACTCCGAGGCTGCCGTTTAGTTGGAAAAAGAGCCAACTGCCAGCCTCGCGCCAATGCTCGCGACTGGATGCAGGAAGCCAGCTTGCAAGCAACAAGAGGACGAGTAGATGCAGGCCAAAGAAAGCTTGCCAGCGCCACGTAGTCTGGATACGGGGTGTAGGATTCATGCGTTTGTTCTTTCCTGTCGTTTATCTTAGATGCGCGGCGTCAACGCCGATCCGTCTCGGTTCTTGATGTTGTTTGGATTAGTTGTTCGCTTCGACGCGGAAGCGGTTGCCGTCGAGTGCGACGATGCGCACTTTGCTACCCACTGGCATGTCGTCTCCCGTGACATTCCAAAGTGTATCGTCGATGCGTATGCGACCGCTGCCCTGAAGGATGGCTTCTTCAAGCAGCACTACTTTGCCGATATGCTCGGCGCCACGCTTATTGAGGATCGTGCCGTCTTCCGCGGGGACGTCTTTTACGTAGCGTCGCCATAGTCCGACACTCGCTACCGATGAAACGCCGAAGGCGACGAGTTGAATTTGCCAGGTAAAGAGTCCCGGTAAGATTAGTGTTGCGACGCCCGTAAATAGCGCGGCAAAACCAATCCAAAGCAGAAAACTTGTGCCGCTGACGGCGACTTCGGCAATCAAAAACAAAATGCCGAGCGTGAGCCAGTGCCAGTAGGCGAGGTCTTGGATTGCAAAATCCATTTGCCGTCTCTCCATATTGATTGGTCGTGCTGCCAATATCGCAGTTATGTGTTATGCCGTGCGCGATTCTTTTTGCTTGCTGATGGACTCGTTGACGAGTTCGGCAATGCCGGCCACCGAACTTGCGACGCTGCTGGCTTCAAGCGGTAGCAAAATCACCTTCGAGTTTGTGCTCGCCGTCAATTGCCCGAGTGCTTCCACATATTTGAGCGCAACGAAGTAGTTCACCGCTTGAACGTTTCCGCCCGCAATGGCTTGCGACACCATTTGCGTTGCTTTGGCCTCGGCGAGGGCCGCACGCTCGCGCGCTTCGGCCTGCAAGAAGGCGGCTTGTTTCTCGCCTTCGGCGCGTAGCACTTCGCTCTGTTTCGCGCCCTCGGCCTTGAGAATCGCTGCTTGGCGAAAGCCCTCGGCCTCAAGGATATTGGCGCGCTTTTCACGCTCGGCCTTCATTTGTGAGGCCATTGCAGAAACGAGGTCTGCCGGTGGGCGAATGTCGCGAATTTCGATGCGCGTAATCTTGACGCCCCATGGATTCGTAGCGTGATCAACAACACTAAGAAGTTTCGCATTGATTTGATCGCGTTGACTCAACATTTCGTCGAGGTCCATCGAACCGAGCACGGTGCGAATGTTCGTCATCACGAGATTGCGAATCGCATATTCGAGCATGCTCACCTGATACGCCGCCTTCGCAGCGTCGATAATCTGAAAGAAGGTTACGGCATCAATCGTCACCATCGCGTTATCGCGTGAAATGACTTCTTGCGGCGGTACGTCGAGTACTTGTTCCATCACATTGATTTTGCGGCCGACCGAGTTGACGTACGGCACAAAGATGTTCAATCCCGGTTCGAGAGTGCGTGTGTATTTGCCAAAGCGTTCGAGTGTCCACACGAAACCTTGCGGCACGAAACACACGCCTTTCACGACGGTGAGAACGGCCAAAATGACGAACACCAAAAAAACGATATTGCCGCTTCCCATGGCGACTCCTTCCCCGAATGGTTGCGTCTTGGACTTTGCTTCGTATCGCACCGTGAATCAAGCAGTTTTCATGTGAATGCGGTGCAATGAATGGTTTTTCGTGCCATCTGATTTGGATCGATGGCTTTTGGCGGCTTGGTGGGTGGGCTGCACGCACAAATCGCGCAGAGCCATTACTCGTGGCGCAGTGCTTCGATGGGATCGAGCTTGGCAGCACGTTTTGCGGGGAAAAAGCCGAAGACGATGCCAATCGTGGCGGAAAAGCAGAATGAGAAAAGATTGATGGGGAGGTCGAAGAGGTAGGGCACTTGCATCACGCCAGCGAGTGCGATCGACACAATCGTGGCGAGCAGAATGCCGACGAGGCCACCCAGGCTCGCGAGCACGACGGCTTCGATCAAAAATTGCAACAGGACTTCGTGCGCGAGCGCGCCGATGGCGAGGCGAATGCCGATCTCTCGCGTGCGCTCGGTGACCGACACCAACATGATATTCATGATGCCGATGCCACCGACGAGAAGGCTCACCGCAGCGACAGCACCCAGCAGCATGGTGAGAATTTGTGTCGTGCCGGTGAGCGTCTCGGCAATCTGGCGCGTGTCCATGATGCGAAAGTTGTCGTCTTCGTTTTCGGAAATCTTGCGCCGTTCGCGCAGCAACAAAACGAGGCGCTCCTTTGCGGTGTCAAGTGACGCATCTTTGCGTACGGAAATCGTGAGGCGCGCAATGTCTTGCGTGCCCGTGAGGCGCCGCTGTACGGTGCGTAGCGGCATGACGACGGTATCGTCTTGATCGGAGCCCATGGCCGATTGACCTTTGGGTTTGAAAAGTCCGATGACTTCGCAGGCGAATTGTTTGATGCGAATTTCGCTTCCGACGGGATTTTCGGTATCGAACAAATTTTTGCGTACGGTTTCACCGATGACGCAGACGGCTTTGCCTGCGCGCTCTTCCGCTTCGTTGAAGATCCGTCCCTCGGCGAGTTCCCAGTTGGCGGCCCGAAAATAGGCATTGCTCGAGCCCGTGATGACCGTCGACCAGTTGCGCGCCTGATAGACCGTGGTCACGGTGGTGTTGGCGACGGGAGCGACTTCTTCGATTTCGCTGATCTGACTGCGGATTGCCTCGACATCGGCCAGTTTGAAGGGGGGAGCCGTTTCGCTGCCGGGGCCAAAGCGCTGGCCCGGGCGTACCATCAAAAGATTGCTGCCCATGCTGGCAATGCGATCGGTGACGGACTGCGTGGCACCTTTTCCGAGCGTGACCATCGTGATGACCGCGGCGACGCCGATCACGATGCCAAGGATCGTAAGAAACGAGCGCAGCAAGTTACGTCGAATCGAACGCAGCGCCAAGATCAAGGCATTCCAAAGCATTTAGTGAACTCCGGGATGGTTCGACGATGGATTGGCTTGCGAGCCGCCGAGTGGGCGCGATTGATCGCTCTCGACGCGTCCATCGACAAAGCGCACGATGCGTTGCGCATATTCGGCGATGTCATTTTCGTGTGTCACCATGAGTACGGTGATTCCCATCTCTTGATTGAAGGCAGTAATCAAGCGCATGATTTCATGACTCGTTTTTGTGTCGAGATTTCCAGTCGGCTCATCGGCGAGTAGAACGGTGGGGCGCGTGACGATGGCGCGCGCAATGGCGACACGTTGCTGCTGGCCTCCGGACAACTCGGCTGGCGTGTGTTCTTCCCAGCCGGTGAGGCCCACTTGCGCTAACGCTGCGCGCGCGGCGGCATGGCGCGCAGACAGCGATTCGCCGCGGTAGAGCAAGGGCAGCTCAACATTTTCGAGCGCACTCGTGCGAGCGAGCAAGTTGAAGCCTTGAAACACAAACCCCAAATAGTGTCGGCGAAGTAGTGCGCGCTGATTTCGATTGAGCCGTTCGACGTGAATGCCTCGAAATAGATATTCGCCACTCGTGGGCGAATCGAGGCAACCAAGAATGTTCATGGCGGTAGATTTTCCTGAGCCGCTCGGACCCATGATGGCGACGAATTCGCCAGTTTGAACCTCAAGATCAACGCCCTTGAGTGCATGAAAGGCTGCTTGCCCCTGCCCAAAAACTTTTGTGACTTTCGAGAGTCGAATCAAGGGCGACGCTGCGTTCATGGTTTGGCACTCACGCTTTCGGTGATGACTTCCATATCTACTTTGAGTTCACCGTCGAGAATTTCCGTAAATTGCCCATCGCTTGCTCCTGTTTTGACATAGATTGGTGTCGCTTCGCCGCTACGCAAAATCCAGATGCGCTGCATGCCGGCAGCGTTGGGAGCGGCGGTTGGCGAGCTGCGCTTGCTTGGTGCGGGCGGAGGGCGCATCGTCAAAAAACGCGTAACATCTTTTGGTGTATTGTTTGTATTATTTTTTTCGACAGCAGGAGTGAAACGCAGTGCAGCGTTTGGAATCAATAGAGCGTTTTCGCGAATCAATGTTGTAATCGAAGCGGTGCCGGTCATGCCCGGACGCAAACTCAAATCGGAGTTATCCACTTCGAGCACGCCCGGATACGACACGACACCGTCCTTGGTTTGCGACCCGTATCCCACCCGCGTAATCACGGCGTCGTACAAGCGCCCAGGCCAGGCATCGACGCCAAAGGTTGCCTTTTGCCCTTCGTGCACTTGTCCGACATCGGCTTCGTCGATGTCGACTTGTAACTCCATCTTGGCGAGGTTCTCCGCCAGAGAAAAAAGTACCGGTGCTTGAAACGAGGCAGCTACGGTTTGCCCCGGATCGACTTGGCGGAGAAGCACAACTCCATCAATCGGTGAACGAATAGAAGCTTTGGCGAGATTGGTTTCGTCCGAGCGAAGCGCTGCCTTGGCTTGCGCGACGCCGGCGCGCTCGCTCGCTAGGTTGCTCTCGGCGCGTTGGAGCGCCGCGTTGGCCGCATCCATCTCAAATGCTGACGGCACTTTACCGCCAGAGAGTTCTGACACTTTTTTGTATCGCTCGAGGTTGGCACGAGCTTCGCTTGCCGAGGCATCGGCTTGTAAGACTTGTGCTTCGGCCGCCGCCAGGTTGGCGCGCGACTTCGCTACGGCATCTTGAAGTTTTGAAACATCTAAGCGCGCGAGCAGTTGTCCCTTTTTGACTTGATCGTTGTCGTCGACGTAAACCATCTCGATGATTCCCGAGAGTTCGCTGCCGACATCGACTTGATTGGTGGGTTGCAAATTGCCGGTGGCAGAAACTTTGACGGTGAGTGTGCCGATGCGGGCTGTTTCCGTTCGGTAGCGCGGTGCGGGCTGGTGCAGTAGAGAGGTCAAGGTCCAATACACAAAAAAGAGTGGAATCGGCACGAGCGGCACGAGCAAAAACGGGCTCCGCCAACGGATGCGTGGCTTTCCCGTGTTTGCCAGTAGGCTTTCGAGCTGAGCGTCGGCTTCTTGCGGCGGGATTTCGCTTGGATTCATTCCGGCTCCTTTGCATTCTCGGTCGGTGTCGATGTGGCAGCAGTCTCGACGGACCACCCACCGCCGAGAGCCTTGTAGAGCTGAATCTGCGCGCGAGCGAGTTCACTTGTGCTACTTGCAGATTGATCTTCGAGGCTGTGGAGAGTGCGCTGGCTATCGAGCACCGCGATGAAATCGATAAGTCCACTGGCATAGCGCTGCTCGGCCAGCTGAAATGTTGTGCGTGCCGACTGTGTTGCAGCCGCGAGTCGTTCGTAACGTTCTTTGGTGTTATGCACGGCGACGAGAGCATTTTCGACATCTTCGAGCGCTGCCAGGATCGCTGTTTGATAGTGGAGTTCGGCTTGTTCTAACAAGGCATCTTGAATTTCGATATTTGCTTGGATCCGACCCGACTCAAAAATGGGTACGGTGATTTTTCCAAGCAGCGATCGTGCCGCAGCTTCATGATCGCCAAGCGCAGAGAGCGTCAATGCTTCGAGGCCGATGCTGCCGGAGAGTTCAAAGCGCGGATAGCGTTCTGCTTTTGCTACACGAAGGCGTGACGCTTGCGCTGCGAGTTCGCGCTCCGCAGCGCGAACATCGGGACGCTGGCGTAGTGCATCGGCGGGGATGCCGATGGCTATGCTTTCGTATCCGACGGGAATCGCGTTATCCGACTCTTGATTGTGTATGTTTTTTACAAGTGTTGGAATTTCGCCCGGAGGACGACCGAGCAGTACAGCGAGCCGGTTTTGTGCTGCAGCGATTTCCGTTTGCAGTGCGGGTAGGCTCGCACTGGCGCTTTCCAATTCTGTACGGGCTTGCGCGATGTCGAGTTCGGAGGCGAGCCCGGCCTGGGCGCGCCAATCGGCAAGCGAGTAGGTCTCGCGACGTGTTGCGAGGCTCGCCTCGGCGATGGCCAAGCGCTGCTCGGCGGTGCGAAGCTCGACATAATTGGCCACGACTTCGGCAACGAGTGACACTTGTGTGTCGCGTAGCATTTCGCGGGTGGCTTCCAAGTCGGCTTTCGCCGCTTCGAGGCCGTGGCGCTGCACGCCGAAGAGATCGATTTCCCAGCGTGCATCGAAACCCGCTTGATACGCACTGCGCGTCGAGTGGCCGGTGTCGGTGCTCGCACGTTTGCGTGAGGCGCTTGCCGATGCACCGAGTGCGGGGCCAAGTTTTCCGCGTGCAAAATTGCGCCGTGCGCGCGCTTCTCGGAGTTTGGCTCGTGCGCTTGCGAGATCGCGATTGGACGTGATTGCATCATCTACGAAAGCATTGAGCACAGGGTCGTTAAACTGCCACCACCACTGCGCCAGTGTGGCAGCCTCCGAGGGTGCAGAATGTGCAGGCAAACTCGATGTCGTATTCCACTGTGCAGGAATAGGAAGTGTTGGCGGTGGATGGGAAGATCCAAACGAGTTGCAAGATATCAGCGCAAGCGCAAGCGTAACACAAAACTTTTTCGCTTTTGCCATGCGCTTTGGATGATTTTGCAGCGAGGCCGATTTCACGCAGTACCTTTCTTGGGGCTTTGTCCATTGCTTCGCTTGTGAGATCGGCGAGACGAAAGATTCTGAATCTTTTTGGTGTCACTTTTCGATGCAGTTTGAACCAACTGATCAAAAGCAAGACGTGCGAGATGCTCGGCATGTTCAGCCGAGGCGCCTGTATTGTGCTTTGTGTTCAAGATGGCAGCGCCGATGAGGCTGGCATGGAAGAGTGCAATGGCATGTGGGGTCGGGTGCAAGCCGAGCTTGGCAAAAGTGGCACGCACGCCGTCGAGCATTTCGCGCTCACACTGGACGAGCCAGCAACGCAGGGACGGGTCTTCGTCGGCGGCCAGGATGAGAGTTAGCATCATTCGCGCCGTAATGGGTTCGCGAATTCGTTCAATGAACATCGCGCGAAGCTTGCTCAAAGAAGGAGTTTTTTCGCCGTGTGCAGCCGTCGTGATCTGCAAGGCTTCGAGCATTCCGGCGTGGATGGTTTGCGCGATGGC
>CAYRID010000080.1:0-10210 GCA_964424225.1 uncultured Geobacter sp. | reverse complement strand
TGCGCCGTATGGAAGAAGCGCTCTACGGAGATTACCAAAATTACAAACACCAAGGCGGCGCCTATGTGCGCGAACATTTCTTCGGTACCGATCCAAAACTGCGTGCAATGGTTGACAATATGACGGATGACGAGATTTGGCATTTGAATCGCGGCGGGCATGATCCGCAAAAAGTGTATGCCGCCTATTATGAAGCTGTGCATAGCGAAGGCAAGCCCACGGTCATTTTGGCCAAAACCGTGAAGGGGTATGGTCTTGGGAAGGCGGCGGGCGAAGGCACGAACGTCGCGCATCAGTCAAAGAAAATTGCAGGCGAAGATTTGCGTGCGTTCCGTGATCGTTATCGAATTCCGATTCCCGATGAGCGGCTCGAAGAGTTGCCGTTTTATAAACCCGCTGACGACAGTTCCGAGATGCAGTATTTGCACGAGCGACGTCGTGCGCTGGGTGGCTATTTGCCGATGCGACGCAAAAAAGCGTATCCGCTTGAAATTCCGAGTTTTGAGGTTTTTGCGCCGCTGCTCGAAGGTTCGAAGGATCGTGAGATGTCAACGACGATGGCTTTCGTGCGCATCCTCACGATTCTGACACGCGACAAAAAAATCGGTGCACGGGTTGTGCCGATCATCCCCGACGAGGCGCGTACCTTCGGTATCGAAGGTTTGTTTCGCTCGCTCGGCATTTACTCCGATCAAGGTCAGCTCTACAAACCCGTCGATGCCGATCAGGTGATGTACTACCGCGAAGACGTGAAGGGGCAAATCCTCGAAGAAGGTATTACGGAAGCGGGGGCATTTTGTTCATGGTTTGCCGCGGCCACTTCGTATAGCAATCACGCATTTCCGATGATTCCGTTCTACATCTTCTATTCGATGTTTGGCTTTCAACGCATTGGAGATTTTATCTGGGCCGCCGGCGACAGCCGAGCGCGTGGTTTTTTGATTGGGGCTACGGCGGGACGCACGACACTCGCGGGCGAAGGATTGCAACATCAAGATGGACATAGCTTGCTCGCCGCAGCGGGGATCCCAAACTGTGTTGCGTATGATCCGGCCTATGCCTATGAGTTGGCCGTTATTTTGTACGACGGTATGCAGCGCATGTTTGTCAATGAAGAGGATGTTTTTTATTACGTTACGGCCATGAATGAAAATTATTTGCAGCCTGCGATGCCCGAAGGCGAGGCCATCAAAGCTGGAATTTTGCGTGGCATGTATTTGCTCGAAGAAGCTCCGAAAGCAGTGAAGCGCAGAGTGCAGCTCTTGGGTGGAGGCGCGATTCTTTTGGAGGTGCGGGCGGCTGCAGAAATTTTGCGCAATGACTTCGAGATCTACGCAGATTTGTGGAGTGTGACGAGTTTTAACGAACTGCGCCGTGATGGTTTGGACGTCGATCATTGGAACCGTTTGCATCCGGAAGAACCTTCCCGTGAGAGTTATGTAACGGCAAATTTGAAAGGGCGTGCGGGGCCGGTGATTGCCGCGACGGATTATGTGAAGCTTTATGCAGATCAAATTCGACCCTGGGTGCCGGAGACGTATATCGTGCTGGGTACCGACGGATTTGGTCGCAGCGATTCGCGCAAGAAGCTGCGTCACTTCTTTGAAGTTGACCGATTCTTTATTGTGTTGGCGACGCTCAAAGCGCTGGCTGATCGTGGCGAGATCCAACATTCTGTAGTGTCGGATGCAATGCAGAAATACGGAATTTCGCCCGAGAAGCCCAATCCTGTGAAAGTGTAAGCAAGAGGCAACGCCGCAGCCCGCGAGTGTGTATTGCGTGATTCAAGCGGGGACGTAGAGCAACGGAACCGCCAGCCTGGAGATGCAAGTGCAGCAGATTCGTGAAGTTCGTGTGCCGGACATTGGTAACTCCGCCAGTGTTGAAGTCATCGAAGTGCTCGTCTCGGCGGGCGATCGCCTTGAGCACGATGCGCCGATCGTCGCACTCGAGAGCGATAAGGCTACGATGGAAATTCCAGCGCCTTTTGCTGGGGTCGTGCGCCGCGTGCTGGTTTCCGTCGGAGATCGCGTGAGCGAAGGAGCCGTTTTGCTCGAAATGGAAGTCGAGGCAGAAGTGGTTGCTGCAGCTGCGCCAACCCCTGCCGAGTCAAGTGCGACACTCCAAAGCGAATCAACACAAAAAAATGTAGATTTGAGGGCTGCGTCTTCTGCGCGCTCATCACCGTCGCCAGTGGTTGCGTCGGTGCCGCAAGCGATGCCTCAAGTTGTTGCTCCATCAGCACTGCAAGTTCCAGGGCGTGGTCATGCGAGTCCAGCCGTACGGCGATTTGCGCGCGAGCTAGGTGTTGATCTTACGCGCGTTGTGGGATCGGGGCGCAAGGGGCGCGTTCTCAAAGAAGACGTACAAAATTTTGTGAAGCAGGCACTTTCGGGTGCCATTGCGTCGATTCCAGGTGATGTGTTGCGTGTAACACCAATTCCTGTCACCGATTTTTCAAAATTCGGACCGATTGCGATCGAAGAACTAACGCGAATTCAGCGGCTCAGTGGCGCGAATCTCTGGCGTGCATGGGTCACGATTCCGCACGTCACGCAATTCGACGAAGCGGACATCACTGAGCTGGAGACGTACCGCAAGGCGCAGCAAACGGAAGCGCAAGCACGCGGTGCCAAGCTTACGATGCTTGCCTTTTTGCTCAAAGCGGTTTCTCAAAACTTGCATGACTACCCACGCTTTTGTGCGTCACTCGATGCGTCGGGCGAAAAATTGATCTTGAAACAGTACTGTCACATTGGTGTTGCAGTCGATACGGCACAAGGTTTGGTTGTGCCCGTGATTCGCGATGTGGATAAAAAATCTCTCTTTGATCTGGCCGCAGAATTGCAAGATCTGAGTGCGCGTGCTCGAAATCGCAAACTGCGCACGGCGGATCTCGAAGGTGCTTGCTTTACGATTTCGAGCCTTGGCGGTTTTGGTGGAAGATTCTTCGCGCCGGTGATCAATGCGCCGGAAGTGGCGATCCTCGGAGTTTCGCGTCATGCCTGGAAGCCGATTTTCGAGGATGGCGCGTTTGTTCCGCGTTTGATTTTGCCCTTCGCGCTTTCGTATGACCATCGCGTGATCGACGGTGTGGAAGGCGTGAAGTTTACGACGGCGCTTGCCGGGAAACTTGCGGATCTGGCCACCTTTGCCGGCGGAGAGAAATGATGATCTCATCCGCTTCGCAAAATACGCAACCGTCTTTCAGCGAATCGACTCAAAAAGAATCGCTCGAAAGGGAAGCGGAAGGAATGGTGCGCCACGCGCAGCTCCTCGTGCTCGGAGGTGGTCCGGGTGGATACACCGCTGCGTTTCGTGCGGCGGATCTTGGTTTGAAGGTCGTGCTCGTCGAGCGCGAAGCAACACTTGGTGGTGTTTGTCTCAATGTGGGTTGTATTCCGTCAAAGGCTCTGTTGCATGTGGCGTTGATCGTGAACGAGGCGCAGGCGCTCGCAAAGCACGGTGTCGAATTTGGTGCACCACGCTTTGATCTGGCCAAAATTGCTGCTTTTAAGGACGGCGTCGTCGGAAAACTCACGCAAGGTTTGTCGGGGCTTGCGAAAAAGCGCGGTGTTGAAGTGGTGCGGGGTGCTGCAAAGTTTGCGACACCAAATCGTGTCGAAGTTGCAACGGATCATGGAGTTGCGACGTTTACTTTCGATGACTGCATCGTGGCGACCGGATCGCGTCCGGTTGAAATTTCGAGCTTTCCGACGCAGGACGAGCGATTGATGGATTCGACGGATGCGCTGCGGCTTTCGTCGGTGCCGGAGCGTTTGCTGGTGCTCGGTGGTGGCATCATTGGGCTTGAAATGGCGACGGTGTATCACTCGCTGGGTTCGCGCGTGACGATTGTCGAACTCTTGCCGAGGCTGATTCCGGGTTGCGACGCCGATCTTGTGCGTCCACTCGAGCGCGTTTTGCGTACGCGCTATGAAAATATTTTTCTTGAGACGCGCGTGACCAAGATCGAGCCGGAGGCAAATGGTCTGCGTGTGTTTTTCGAGGGCGCGAAGGCGCCAGCTTCGGATTTGTTTGATCGTGTGCTGGTAGCCGTCGGACGAAAGCCAAATTCGGATCGAATCGGTGCGGAAAATGCAGGCCTCGCGCTCGACGAACGCGGCTTTTTCCTTGTCGATGCCAAGCAGCGCACGAATGTTCCGCATTTGTATGCGATCGGCGATATCGTCGGACAACCGATGCTTGCGCACAAAGCGACGCATCAAGGAAAGGTTGCAGCCGAAGTGATTGCAGGATTGCCCGCAGCCTTCGATGCGTTGGCGATTCCGTCGGTGGCTTACACCGATCCGGAAGTCGCCTGGATGGGACTTACCGAAGACGCAGCGCAGGCGCAGGGTATCCACGTCGAAACAGCGAGCTTTCCGTGGGCAGCGAGTGGGCGTGCACTTGGCATTGGTCGCAGCGAGGGCGCGACGAAGTTGATCATCGATCCCGAGACGCGGCGCTTGCTTGGCGCAGGGATGGTGGGGCCCAATGCGGGAGAGTTGATCGCCGAAGCCGTGCTCGCGCTTGAGATGGGAGCTGACGCAGAAGACATCGCGCTGACGATTCATCCACATCCCACACTGTCGGAAACCTTTGCGTTCGGTGCGGAAATTCTCGAAGGCAGTATCACCGATTTGTACGTTGGAAAGAAACGCTAGTTCTTCTTGGTTTTGCTGTTGGCCACACAAGATTTTGCTAGCGTGGCAATCTTCCTAATGCGCGGCGCAGCGCGCGCACCGCACGCCGTAATTTATGCTCGGTTGCATTTCCGTAGAAACTCTTTTGCAGGATGCTTTTCATGGATTTCGAAAACAACGCGATTCAATTTTCCATGACACGCCGGAGATTTCTTGAAATTTCCGCGATGCTCACGCTGGCGACGACACTAGGTTGTGACAGTGGGCGCAAGCTGCACCTGCAGCAATCGACGCGAGGTCCGCGCACGACACCAAAGCTTGAAAACTGGCAAGACTTGTATCGCCAGCGCTGGACTTGGGATGCGGTGGCGCACGGTTCGCACGGCTGGGCGAATTGTCGAAGCGCGTGCGCTTGGAATATCTATGTAAAAAATGGCGTGGTGGTGCGCGAAGAACAAACGGCTACTTACGAACAATCCGAGAGCGGCGTGCCGGATTTCAATCCGCGTGGTTGTCAAAAAGGTGCGTGTTATTCGGATCTGATGTACGGGCCAAGTCGCGTCACGGTGCCGATGAAGCGTGTCGGGCCGCGCGGCGGCGGGCGCTGGGAAAAAATTAGCTGGGAACAAGCGATTCGCGAGATTGCCGAGCAAATGGTCGACATCGTGGCGGAATACGGGCCCGATACGATCTATCAAGATCTCGGCCCAAACTTCGATCATGGTGCTACCACCCTCGGACGCTTCCGTTTTCAAATGCAATCCGGCGGAATGTTTGCCGACATGTGGGCCGAGATCGGCGACTTGAATATCGGGGGTACGCTGACTCTTGGCTTTGCCCACGCGGGCGGTTCGAGCGACGAATGGTTCTTGTCCGACTATCTCGTGGTTTGGATGATGAATCCTTCGGTGACACAAATTTCGGACGCTCACTTTTTATTCGAAGCACGCTATCAAGGCGCAGAGTTGGTCGTGATCGATCCGCAGTATTCCGCGACGACGGTGCATGCCGATCAGTGGTTGCCCCTGCGCACGGGCACGGATGCTGCGCTGGCGCTGGCGACGGCGCGGCATATTTGGGATAGCGGTGCGATCGACCTTGCTTATGTGCGCGAGCAAACCGATTTGCCGTATCTCGTTTGTCTCGATACGCAGCGTTTCTTGCGTGACTCAGATTTGCGTAACGATGGCAATGAAGACTTGTTGCAAATTTGGAATTCCAAGACGAAGCGACCTGCGCCCGCGCCAGGCTGCGAAGGTAGCGACATTGCCATCTTGAGCGTGACGGAATTCGAGCCGCCCATCGAAGGCAAATTCAAGGTGACACGCAAAGATGGTCGCGAGATTGAGGTGGCCACCGTCGGTACGATCCTGCGCGAGCAGCTCGCGCATTGGACGTTTGCCGAGGCGTCGCGCGTCACGGGGCTTTCGACCGAGTTGATTGAGAAGTTCGCGGATGGTTTTGCCAAAGCGCAACGCCCGATGGTGTTTTCAAGCTGGGGCTCGAATCGCTTTATTCACTCGGATTTAATGAACCGTGCGAAGTTGCTTTGCCTTGCGCTCAAAGGCGCGATGGGGAAGCGCGGCGCTGGTTATCAATCGACGGGCTTCTTCGATATGGCGGGTTTTGCGTCGGAGATTCAGACGCAGCGTCCTGGGCTACGCGGAAAACTTGAAATGATGATGGGCATGATGACGCCCAAAGAAATGTTCGAGACGGTGGTGGACATTGCGAAGCGACGCAAAGGTCTTGAGCATGTGATCATGGATCAAACCGAGCGCGGCGAGAAGAAGTTTGTCTGTGCAACCAATGTTTCGACGCTCGATTACAATCATCAAGGCATTGCGGAGTCGCTTGACCGCGAAGTGGAAGGTCTCTATCCACGACCGCTTGCGGCGTATCACCAAGAAGCGAATGAAAAAGGATGGCAAAACCCGCTCCCGACAAAAGGTACACCGCGCGTCTTTCTCACCGGCGGAAGCAACTTGCTGCGTCGATCGAATCAAACACAGCGCATGCTCGAAGTGATGTGGCCGGCGATGAAGCTCGTCGTCGCCATTGATCAAAAGATGTGCTTTACGGCCATGCATTCCGATTACTTTTTGCCTGCAGCAGGTTGGTACGAGAAGCCCGGAATCAAGTACACGATGTCGTACGTTCCGTATTTGCATTACTGCGATGCAGCGATTACACCGCTTGGTGACAGCAAAGACGAATGGGAAATTTACTGGTTGCTTACGCGCGAGATCGAACGCATTGCGAAGGAACGAAATCTGCCCGTGCTCGATGCCTGCGGCAAATTCGCCGTCGATTGGAAAGACTTGCATCAGCGCTACAGCTTTCACGGCGAGTACGGCCCGAAGGATGCTGAGCGTGTGACCCAGCGCATCATCGACAATAGTCCTGCGGTGGCCGGTGCGAAAATCGAAGATCTCAAAGAGACGGGCATTACGAAATTTAAGATGACGGGGCCGACGCTCGCTCCGTCGTTCTTGTTCAATCCCGATTGGAAGGGCAAGGGCGTGCTCTCGACGATGACGTATTTCACAGAGCGCAAGTGGCATTGGCCAACCTACACCGGGCGCATTCAGTTCTATTTGGATCATCCTTGGTTTATCGAGGGTGGCGAAGCGCTGCCGGTTCATAAAGAGAGCGTGAAGGCGGGCGGCGATTTGCCGTTCCAAATGGTTTCTTGCCACAGTCGGTGGAGCATTCACAGCACTTGGCGTGATTTGCCGCTCTTGTTGCGTTTGCAGCGCGGCGAGCCGTGCATGTATCTGAACCCGAAGGATGCGCAGCAGTTGCAAATCGCCGACGGAGGCTGGTCACAAATTTACAACCGTTACGGAGCAACACTGATGCGTGTCAAGTATTCGACGATGGTGCGCCCCGGCGTAGCATTCTACTTCCACGCCTGGGAACCGCATCAATTCCCAAATCACGAGAGTTACAAATGGTTGATTCCGGGAGTGATGAAGCCGTTGCACATGGCGGGCGGCCAGGGACATTTGCACTTTGGCATCAATCATTTGCAATCGGGTGCATTCGTGCAAGATACGCGCATTGGCATTCGTCCTTGGCATGGTGATCCGGAGCAAATGTCACCAAGCAGTGTATGGCGTGCAAAAATGGAAGCAAGTGGGCTAACGCCCGATCAGTATTTTGCGAAAGAGGCGTAGCGAGGTTGTGCCTCGCGTGCTTTGGTGCGCTTGTAGAAATCGATCCCCAAGGATGGTTTTGAGAATTGAGTCACGAGTTCGAGATTGAGGAATAGGGAAATGGGAATTTCGCGAGAGCTACATATCGAACGCCAGATTGCGATGGTGATGGATCTCAACAAGTGCTTGAACTGCCAAACTTGCACGGTTGCGTGCAAAAAGCTTTGGAACACCGACGAAGGAACGGCTTACGCCTATTGGAACAATGTCGAGACGTTGCCGGGGGCAGGTTATCCGAAGCGATGGACGGAAATTGGCGGGCGCGATGCCAACGGTGACGTGAAGCGTGGTGTCGTGCCGAATCTCGATACGCAGTATGGCCGAGCCTGGAATTTTAATCACCAAGAAGTGTATGACGGCGCAGGGGAGAAAACGAAGCCCTGGCTCAAGCCCACCGGCGAAAAAGTTGGTTGGGGTGCGAACTGGGATGAAGATTGCGGCGAAGGCAATTATCCCGAAGAGAACCACTACTTCTATTTGCCGCGCATTTGCAATCACTGCACGCATCCTGCATGTCTCGATGCTTGCCCGCGCTCGGCGATTGAGAAGCGTTCGCAAGATGGCATCGTGGTCGTGAACCAAGATCGGTGTCACGGGTATCGGTTTTGCGTCGAAGCGTGCCCTTACAAGAAGGTTTATTTCGATCCCAAACGCCAAGTTGCAACGAAGTGTATTTTCTGCTTTCCACGTGTTGAAGCGGGGGAAGCACCCGCCTGCGCGCGACAGTGCCCGGGGCGTTTGCGCTTCGTCGGTTTTCTCGACGATCAGGAAGGTCCGATTTGGAAACTCGTTACGAAGTGGAAGGTGGCGATTCCTTTGCATCCGGAATACGGCCTGTCTCCGAATGTGTATTACGTTCCGCCGCTGAGCCCGCCAAAGTTCGATGTGCAGGGCCGTCCCACGCATGAGCCACGAATCCCGATGGCCTATCTTGAAAAACTTTTTGGTGACGCCGTACATCACGCCCTGCGTACCGTCGAAGAAGAGCGCGCCAAGAAAAAACGCGGCGAAGCGAGCGAGTTGATGGATTTACTGATTGCATATCGCTGGGCGGATAACTTTCGCATTTCTCCTCAGCAGAAGACGGTGATTTAGTCATGAAAAAGACGATTGATCTCATTGCGGCACCGACGGGTATGCAACCCGGTGGTTATATTGCGAAGGCGTATCAGGAAGCCGTGTTGCCCAACACAAAAAAAGGTAGCATCGAAGTTGTCGAACAGGGTGATGGCTATCGCATCGTGCTCGAATGGACTTGTCCAACTCCTGTACGAGATGTAACGACGAACACAGATTTGTTTACCGATGCCGCTGCGGTGCTCGCACCGGCTGTGAAAGATGCGCCGATCTTTACAATGGGAGCGCCAGAGCAAGCTCTGCATGGCGCACTTTGGCGCGCAGATCGTAAAGACTTGCATCAAATCGAATCTGCGGGGCTTGGCACGGTGAAGCGCTCTTTGCCGCCTGCAACATGGCAAGTGACGTCGGAGTGGAAAGAGGGGGAGTGGCGCGTGGTCTTTGACCTTGCTCCCTGGCCCAATCTCAAAGCGCAGCGTCAGATTGCGTTTGCGATCTGGCGTGGTGAGCTGCAAGAGCGCGGCGGGTTGAAGTCGATTAGTCCACTTTGGATTTCCCTCGATCAATGAGTGCAACTCTCAGCAATGCTTCACTCGTGTTTACGACTTGGTCGCAAGTTTGGAGTCCGCTTGTCGATGAAAACGTGCGTGAGCAGGCCTGGAATGCACTGGGTCTAGCGCGAACGTATGCCGATTGTCGTCGCGAATACTGGAATCTATTTCATGTGGGCATGCCCATGCCGAGGATTTCACTTTTGTTACACGCAGCGTTGTCGCGTGAAGGGGCTGCCGTGCGCGAGGAGTTCTTGCGCGTGATGCATCACCTTGATTTGCGCTGGAATGAAACGAGCTTGTCGCCCGATCAATTGGGTGTTGCATGTGAAGTGTATGCGTTTGCGATCGATCACGACGAGACACTCATCGTTTCGGAGTTGCGTGCTCGCTATCTCTTGCCGTGGTGCGACGTGGCCGAAAAGCGACTCTCCGACGGGGAAAATGATCTTCTGTTTTTGCCGCAGGCATTTCGCGAAGATCTGCAGTCGATCGAGGTTCACGAAAATAAATCTTAAAAACGAGAAAGCGATTTTTTCGGAGGACATCGTGAATCGCCAACAAAATTGCAAATTTTGGATCGCAGGGATTTTGTTTGTTGGGCTTACGCTAGGTGTCGCTTGTGCGCCAGTCGGCAGCGAGGCGTGGTGCCGAAAAATGAAAGAGAAGCCGAAGGGTGACTGGACGGCCAACGAGGCGCGCGATTACGCTCGGCATT
>CAYRID010000079.1:0-10382 GCA_964424225.1 uncultured Geobacter sp. | reverse complement strand
TTACAGGTTGCCTCGCGGCGGTGTTCTCAACGCAAATCGTTCGCTGGTACCCCGATCAAGTGATTTTTCTTCTACCAGCCTTGGCTGCTCTCGCCACTCTCTCCATGCTCGTGTACTACGTCCTATTACGAAAGTTCCTCGCGCCCGTCGCAGACTATTTGCGCAGTAGCAACGCCATCCTCGCCGAAACAACACTCCGACACAAAGCGCTGTATGCTATCAACCGTGTTCCTGGCCAGCTTGCCCTGCTTGGCGTTGGCATCTATCCGCTAATCGGTCTTGCACTCTTCGTCGCCGTGCGCTGGAAATATCCCTACACCGATACGCTGAGCTGGACACTCTCTCTTCTCGATATTCTCGGGCTCGGATTTTTAAGCGAGATGGTCATTTACGTCTTTGCCAAACAAACATTGCAACCACTGCGCAAAGAACTCGCAACGGCCATCGAGGATCCCGATATTCGCGACCGCTTGGCGCCGTGGCTTCCGCTAACGAAAAAAATCTTAATCGCGATGATTTCGCTTGCACTCATTTCGATCACGATCGTCGCAACCATTTCACAAACTCGAAATCGCCGTGGCATCGAAAATCTGATTCACGACGAACAAAACAAAGTGCTCCAACATCTGCAATCCGAGCTTCCCACCGCTGCTACACAAGAAGTGCTGCAGTACGCTCAAACGCGTTTTGCTTTTCTTGCGATTGAATTTGCTGTGCTTGACACGGTTTCGCGTCAACCTGTACCAGGATCGAGCGCTCTGCTTGTCGATTACGAAATTGCGGCGATTCAAAGCGCGATGCTCGACGGAAGTACTGCTGGAAACTCGCTAAATTGGTCAACGCCGCACATCTTCACCTGGCAAAATCTCGGCGCCGAGCGCGGTACCTTGATCGCCATCGGCACCAAAGATCGAGTCATTCAAGAAACACTAGAAAGCCGCAGCACCATTGTTTTGTTTGCAATTACGATTTGCATTCTAACGCTTGTCATCGCCTTCTTTGCCGCGCAAGACATTCGCGACAGCATGCGCAGTTTGCGCGCACACATCACACAAATTGCCGCCGGTGATCTCACGCGTGGCAATACTTTTGAATCCGAAGACGAGTTCGGAAAAATCAGCCGTGATCTCGACAAGATGTCGTTTGCGCTGCGAAACACACTCAGCAAGATGTCGGCCATCGCCGACCGCGTCGATCAAACCGTGCGCGATGTATCGCGCGCGAGCCGCGACGTTTCGTCGGTCACCTCGACACAATTCGACGGAATCCGCAGTGCAACGCAAACCATGACAAATGTGGTGCAGCAAGCCGATGGGATCACCGCCGCATCCGACTCGCTCTCGCAATCCATCGACGAATCGAACAGTGCGGCGATCGAAATCCGTGCAGTCGCCAAAAAATTGCACGCACATACACACACTCTCGCCACGCAAGCCAAAGACAGCAAAGCGGCCATTCAAAACATGATCACCGATATTCAAAATATCGCGCAACGCACGGATCAGCTTTCGATTGCAGTCACGGAGGCCTCACGCAATCTCGATGCCATGGTGCAGCAAATCGAACATATTGATCGCAATGCTTCCATGACTGCGGGGCTCTCGCGCGAAATGATGGATGCCGCCACACAAGGGTGTCACCAAGTTGAACAAACGATTGAAGGCATGAATACAATCCACACGGCAACGCAAATGGCACAAACCGTCATCCGAGAACTCGACACGCACACGGCGAACATTGGCGAGATCGTCAACGTAATCCAAAGTGTGGCCGATCAAACCAATTTGCTCGCTCTCAATGCTGCAATCATCTCTGCGCAAGCGGGTGAACACGGTCGCGCCTTTGCCGTCGTATCGGATGAAATCAAACATCTCGCCGAGCGTGTGGGCTCCAATGCAAAAGAAATCGGAAGTCTCGTGAGCGGCTTGCAATCGCAGAGCGGACACGCGATCGATATGATTACGCAAGGCGTCGAGAATGTAGAGCGCGGCGTCGTGCTCTCGCGTGCTGCGGGTGTTGCACTCGAAAAAATCAATGCTTCCGCAAAAAAGAGTCACGGGCAAATCGGCGAAATCGCAGAACTTGTGCGTGAGCACACGCGACTTGCCGCCGATGCCGCAGCCTTCATTGAGCGCGTGAGTGCGGATGCACGCAATATTCATCAAGCAAGCGAAAGTCAAACTCGTTCGGCTCACACCGTTCTGAATGTCTCCGAAACCCTCGAAGCCATGACGCACACCGTCGGTGTCACGACTGAGCAGCAAGGTCAGAGCACGACCCACATCGCGAAGCATCTCGAAAATGTGAAGGACGAAGTCAGTGGCATCCACGAAGCGCTGCGCGAGCAATCCGAAGTTTGCAAGAAAACCGAGACGCTCCTTGAAGCATTGCTCGTCCGCACGCAAGAAAACGAAAAATCAACAAAGCGCATGGACGACGCCATGCAAGATCTCGCTTCACAGTCCGAAGCCTTGCGCACAAGTATCTTGAATTTCAAGTTTTAGACTAAAAATCTAGGCATTGCCGCGAAGCAAGCCGATGACACAAAATAACGTCATGGCTCGCACGACGATGCGCGGCTAAGCAAGACCAAGCAATTGCCGAATGCGCGGATGCACGACCTGTCCATCCTTCGACACCAACGTACCCGACACCACCTCGTCCGACGGATCGATTGCGAGATTGCCGTCTTTCACGAGATACAAAAGCAGCGTCGTAATGTTCTTCGCATACATCTGACTCGCGTGATAAGGAATCGTCGATGAAATATTGAGCGGGCCGATGATCGTTACGCCATGTTCGACGATGGTCTCGCCTGCGCGCGTTAGCTCACAGTTCCCACCGCGCTCCGACGCCAAATCGACGATTACCGAACCCGGTGCCATGCCACGCACGGCATCCGCCGTAACGAGTAGCGGTGAGCGCTGCCCCGGAATGGCTGCCGTCGTAATCACGATGTCATTGCGCGCAACGACGATCGCCATCTGCTCCCGTTGCCGCCGGTAAAACTCTTCATCTTGCTTCTTCGCATACCCGCCCTTGTCTTCGGCGTCGCCCGACTCGAGATCGAGCACCACAAACTTGGCGCCGAGACTTTCAATTTGCTCCTTCACGGCAGCGCGAACGTCATAAGCTTCGACGATCGCACCAAGACGCTTCGCCGTCGCAATCGCTTGCAGCCCCGCGACGCCCGCACCAATGACGAGCACGCGCGCTGCAGCCACCGTCCCGGCCGCAGTCATCAAGCGTGGGAAAAGTCGCGGCGCGGTGTTGGCCGCAAGAAGCACCGCCTTATAGCCCGCAATCGTGGCCATCGAGGAAAGCGCATCCATGCTCTGTGCTCGCGTGATGCGCGGAATCAACTCCATCGAAAAAGCTGTCACGCCACGCTCCGCTAGCGTTTTTGCAGATTGCGGCGCACCGAGAGGCTCCGAAAAACCAATCAGCGTTTGGCCGCTGCGCAACAAAGCAAGATCGCGATCGCCCGTTTGCGGATTCGCGCCCGGCGTTTTCATCTGCAAAATGACGTCGGCGCTCTTGAACAGCTCTTCGCGCGACGACACGAGCGTGGCACCTTCGGCCTGGTAGGCAGCGTCCAAAAATCCTGCACGCACACCTGCTCCCGCCTCGATCAAAACCTCGAGTCCTGCCTTCACGAGCTGTTTGGCCGTCGCCGGCGTCAAGGCAACACAAAGCTCACCGGGCTGGATCTCCGTCGGAACACCAATCTTCATGTCTCAATCTCCTATCCATTTTCCAACGCGCCGAACACACTCGACACGCAGGCGGTTTCTCTTTCTTCGGCTGCAGACTGAATACGGCGCAGCGCACGCACCGACTGACCGAAATTTGTGTCAACCTCTATAACAAATTGGCTCGGCAACATCGCATTGCGAAGAGCCAATGCGACGCGCGAACCCCGTGCGCTCAATGCATGCCACTGCCGCCCGAAAGCTGCTTCGCCAAATCGCCCACGACTGCCTTCGCATCACCAAACAACATGAAAGTGTTGTCTTGGAAGTACAGTTCGTTGTCGATACCCGCAAAGCCCGGGTTTTTGCTGCGCTTGATCGCGAATACCGTCTTGGCCTTGTCGGCGTTAATGATCGGCATGCCATAGATCGGTGTCGATTTGTCATAGCGCGCCGCTGGATTCACGACGTCGTTTGCGCCAATCACGAGCGCCACATCGCACTGCGGCATATCCGAATTGATCTCATCCATTTCAACGAGATCGTTATACGGAATATCGGCGTCTGCAAGTAACACATTCATGTGTCCTGGCATACGTCCCGCCACGGGATGAATCGCAAACTTCACCGTGATGCCGCGCTTCACAAGTTGGTCGTACAACTCGCGCACGCGATTTTGCGCTTGCGCCACCGCCATGCCATAACCGGGAATGATGACGACGAGCTCGGCCTGCTCAAGCACTTGCGCAGCACCTTCAATCGTCTCCGATTTGTAAACGCGCTCCTCGCCCTCAACCTTGGTCGCACTCACTTGGCCAAACGCACCGAAGAGCACGTTCGTAAACGAGCGGTTCATCGCGCGACACATGATGATGGAAAGAATGAGACCACTGGATCCGTCGAGCGCACCCGCAACGATCAAAAGCTTGTTGTCGAGCACGAAACCCATCGCCACGGCTGCAAGACCTGCGTATGAATTCAAAATTGAAATCACCGTCGGCATATCGGCGCCGCCAATCGGAATGATCAACAACACACCAAAGATCATGGCGAGCACGATAATCACCGGGAACGCAAGCTTGGCCCACGGTCCCGTCGGATCCATCACCAAAAGCGCACCCAACCCAAAAGCTGTGAGCAAAAGCAAAATATTCGTCACGTTTTGAAACGGATAGGTTACCGGTCGCTGCGGAACCCACTTGATCTCTTGCAACTTGCCCGCCGCAAGCAGACTGCCGGTCAGCGTCAAGAACCCCAGAATGACTTCCGTTACGATTGCAGCCATGCGGAAAGTCGTGAGCTGCTCCGAGCCCTCGCTCACCCATAAGTAGTACTTTGCTGCGCCCACCAAACCCGCTGCCAAACCGCCAAACGCATGCGAAAGCGCAGTACGCTGCGGCACGGCCGTAAGCGGCACCATCGCAAGAGGGATACCGACGACAAAGCCAAGTACGATGGCCGCCAGAATCCAGCCATGATGAATGATGCCGGGCTGAATCCACGTCGAAAGCACAGCGAGCGTCATCGCCACGATGCCCGCGAACACGCCGCGCCGCGCCGTCTTGGGATCGTTCATCCAGTACAAGGAAAAGATGAAGAGCGCCGCGGCCAGAACATACGAGAACTGTACAATATGATGTGTCATTCGCTGGCTCCTTCGCGCTTCTGCTTGAACATGCGCAGCATTCGATCAGTAATCAAAAAGCCGCTCACGATATTCGTCATCGATGCAAACAACGCCACGGCGCCGAGCATTCGAATTTCGAGCGGGAAATCGGCACCCGTCACCACGATCGAGCCCACGACCGCAATCGCTGAGATCGCGTTCGTAAGCGACATGAGCGGCGTATGCAAAAGACGCGACACGCGACCAATCACGCCAATACCAATGAACGTGGCCAGCACAAACACGAGCAACATCGACCAATAATCGATCGGCGCTTGCGCAGAATGCGTAACCGCTGAGCTTTGCGTTGCAGCGTCACTGATTTCGACACTTGAATGTGTCGAATCGTATGCGATCGGAGCAATTCCCGACTCTTCCGCAGACACGCTTGAGGCCGATGCACTTTGTGCGGCCTCATCCGCAACGGCATGCACCGCAGCTCCCCAAGACGCCAGACTCATCGTCAACGCCAGGGCAAACCCGACGAGTCGCCGCACCGCGACCCCCGGCCTTATCATCGAACTCTCTGCGGTCCTGCTCTTTTGGTCCGTCCCTCGTCTCATCCTCAACTGCTCCTTTCGTTTTCGAATCGCGCAGTTCCCTGCTTTCTACTCTCTGTCCTCTATCGAACGCTATGACTCAAACCGTGACACGAGCTACTGCCTCTTTTGCGCGTACCACCTGCGTTGCAATGGTGATCTGCGGAGACTGCAAGCAAAAGCGGCTGCCACCGCGTCTCGAGTAAAGTGGCCTTGGTTTATCACAGATCTGCGCCTAGTCAGGCAAAATTTCTGGCATAGTAGGCAGAAATCAAAAATCGCGCGCCCCCGATGGCGTCGCAATTCCAGGGATCAAGACCGACGTGGCGAAAATCAAAAAACCTGACCCTCGTGAAATCAAGAACGAAGCTGCCGAGGCACTTCGTAAAGGTAAGTACAAAGACGCGCTCAAACACTATGAAGCCTTGCAGTCGCTCGAGCCCAAAGATGCGTCATGGCCGCAAAAGCGCGCTGAGGTGTATTCAAAACTCGGCGAGAAGGACAAAGAAATTGCAGCCCTAATGCAAGCTGCAGAAATCTATTCGCAAGGTGGCTTCCTCATTAAAGGAATCGCCGTCTGCAAACGCATTTTGGCCTTGAACCCCGAGCATTCGGAAACGCAGCAAAAACTAGCGGCCTTGCACGCGACGCAAAACAAACAAGCCAATCGACCACCCTTCACCCAGAAACTTTCCAATACAATCGCGCCGACCCTCGCTAAGGAAAGTGCTGCGCTCGACGAAATCGAACTCTCCGAGGCCGTAGCCATAAGCAGCGATAAGCCGCTGCTCGCACCCTTGGCTGCAAAAGAAGAATTTGGGGCCATCCCGCTCGAATTCGATGCAGGCGATGCCGAATTCGAGCTGGAACTCGATTCGGAAGCAAGCCCGCAGCCCGCCTCGGCTCGCAGCAGTGCGTCGCCAAAAGAAATCACACTTGAAAGTGTCGATAAAACACCGACTGCTGCGAGGCACGCCATTCCGCATGTGCCGCTTTTTTCGGCACTCACCGAACCCGCACTCACAAAGCTCATCAACAAAACCGTACTCTTAGAGCTTCGCGAAGACGAAATACTTTTCGAGCAAGGTGATGCGGGGGATGCTCTGTACGTCGTCGTCGAAGGCGCCGTCGCTGCAATCGCCGACGGAACACGCTTCGCCGTCCTCGAAGAAAACGACTTTTTCGGCGAAATTGCTTTGCTCACCGACCAGCCGCGCAACGCAACAATCAAGGCACTCGTTGATACGAAGCTACTCGTCATACACCGAGCAGTGATCAATTCACTCATTCAGCAAGAGCCTTCTACATTGCGTGTCGTACTGCAATTCTTACGCAACCGATTGATTCAACGCCTCGTCAAAACCAATCGTCTGTTCAAAGCATTGCCCCGCGAAGATCGCCAACAACTCGCCTCGCGTTTCTCCTTCATCGAAATTCCCAAAGGCGCAACGATCATTGAGCAAGGTCGCGATTCGGATGCGATGTATATCCTGCTCAGTGGTTCTGCGGATGTCCTCCATAAAAGCAATACGACCAACACGAAGCTGGCCACCCTGCACTCCGGCGATGTCTTTGGTGAAGTCTCCGTGCTCACGAGTCGCAGCGCCGGTGCCAGCGTAGTGGCCAACGACAAAGCCTTTGCGCTCGCCTTGCCCGCCGAAGCGTGCAAGCAACTTCTCGCCGAAGATGCGCGCGTGCGCATTTACGTCCAAGAACTGGCTCAAGAACGTGAATTGCAAAATGCCGCTACGCTCGGCGACGCCTCGAGCTACGCCGGTGCGCGTGTATCGATGATTTAATGCAAGCGCGGCACACAAACCGCTTAAAACGAGCGCCAGTCTTGGTCAAGAATTTTGCGATAGACCTGGCTTTCGATCACAATTCGTAACACTTCGGTGTCGAGCTTGCCCTGCCTGGCTTCCAGATTGAGAATATCGAGCGCACGCTCATGCGAAAGCGCTGCCTTGTAAGGACGATCTCGCGCCGTGAGAGCATCAAAAATATCTGCGATCGTCATAATTCGCGATTGCAACGGAATTGTATCACCCGCAACGCCTCGCGGATAACCCGTACCGTCGAGTTTTTCATGATGCCCATACGCAATCTCGGCCACGCGCGCCAAATCTTTGGTCCAAGGAATCTGCTCCAAGAAACGAAAAGTTTGCGAAACATGCGATTCGATCTCACGCCTTTCGGTGTCATTTAAACTACCGCGTGCAATCGAAAGAAAAAGCAACTCTTCGTCTGTAAGATAGGGCTCCTGTTGTCCATCAAATCCGTAAAATGAAAACGTAGCGATTTCTTGCAAGACGCTTGCAGCCTGTTCGGGAAGCACTCGCGGCAAGTTCGCTTCCTCGATCGCCGCAAAGAAACGATCGATCTGCTGCATTTCCCGTTCATGCTCACTGCGCAACTGCAGCAGAAAATGGTCGAATTCGCTCACTCCGTTTTTGCGTAAATAATGCACCTGCTCTTCGTAAAAACGACTGCGCGCCAGCGCACGTGAGATTTGGAAGCGCGCAAGCAAACGCTCATACAAGAGCGGCGGAAGCTTCTTGGCTTTCACCAACACTTCTTCGCGTACGCCTACTTTACCAAAGTCGTGCAAAAGCGACGCATAACGCAGTTCGCGTAGCTGCGCGCGTTGGAATCTCACATTCTGAAAAACCCCGTCGGACATACGATCAATCAATGCAGCGATACCGCACGTCAATTCGGCCACGCGCACGGAATGACCCGATGTCGTCGGATCGCGCTGATCGATCGCAATCACAGCAGCTTTGATGAATCCCTCGAAAAGCGCTTCGATGGATTGATAGAGACGACTGTTCTCGATGGAAACCGCAGCCTGCCCCGAAAGCGAACGCACGAGGTCAACCTCGCGCGGTGTATAGGCAATCACATTTTCATTCGCACTGGCTTCGTCGCGAATAACAGCATCGGCATGGCGCTTGCGATTGACGAGTTGCAAAACACCGACGGTATCACCACGATGATCGAGCATCGGTACAACCAGCATCGACTTTGCTCGGTAGCCAAACTTCTGATCAAACTCACGATGAAAAGTGTAAGGCTCTGTCGCCGGAATTTGATAAGCATCTTCGAGTACGATGGCTTGCCCGGTCGTGGCGGCATAGCCCGCAAGACTTCGATGATCGATGGCCAGCACAAACTTCGGCGCTTCAATCTGAGGCAGCGAATCATTCTGTGTCAGCAAGAAGCGAAGCTCGTGCAAGCCATCCGGCTTTTCTTCGACGAGATACAAACTCCCCGCATCGCTATCCGTCAAGCGGCGTGCTTCGCCAAGAATCATTTCAAGCAAGCGATCTGGCTCGCGCTCGCTCATCAATGCGAGGCCAATTTGATTCAGTGTCTCGAGATCGCCACTAATGCGAGCGCATTGCTTTTTCGCACGCTGCACCGAGAGCAAGGCAAGTGAATGCAAGGCCGCCGCGCGCACAGCTTGCACGCGCGACTCTTCATCGGCGACATCAAGAGACAGGGCAAAGCGAGACGTTTGCGCAGCAAGCGCACGAGCCTGTGGACCGCATGTAAGCAAGACACAGTGCTCCGGCAAGCGGTCAATCGATGCTGGCGTAGCGACGGACGCCGTCGATGCAGCATCAAGAAAAATCGCGCAAGGCGTTTGCAAAATCTCCGCATAACGAGCGTCCGGCGCCGACAAGGCCGCCGTCGCAAGCCAATCAAGGCTTTCAATCTCGATTGGCGCGATCGCACACGACGAGAGCGCATCGGTCTTTGCTCCGACGAAAGAAACGCAGAGAAAATCCGCAGCCTCATCCGACTCGGCGCAATATCGTCGCTGCATGAAACGCCTCCGACGGTTTCACCGTCACGATCCATTGAAAAACGCAACCCTCACCAATCCGCCGTGTGCAAAAAGATGCGGCGAACCTTCATGGCCACAGCACAAAGCAAAATCAAGATACCAGATCACTCTCCAAAGAGTTGTTCTTTGCGAAAGGCTACCGACGTCCGCACGCAGTTTGATAAAGTCGCTGAGAGCTGATCGTCGACAAACTGGTATTTGTTACCGATCTTGCAATCTCAACGCGACGCGTCCCTTCGAGCCCGAACAAAGCTCAAGGCATTCGTCGCCTTACTCCAACACTGCTAGCCAACGAAACTGCGAACTTAAGTGCGCAGCAAAGGCAGTGCGAAACGCGCGCTTTAAAAAGTGCGCCATGCCAAATGACGGATCGCCATCGCATTGTCATCGTCGGTGCTGGCCCAGCGGGAACATGCTTTGCGCTGACGCTACTTACGCTTGGCATCGAAGCACGCGACATCCTGCTCGTCGATCGTGCAAAATTTCCACGTCAAAAACTTTGCGGGGGTGGTATTCCCTATCGCGGCACCAAGCTTCTCGCGAAGTTTCTTCCGCAAGCCACGCCACCTGCAATCACACAGAAACTCGCGCTGCGCTCACGCCTTGGCGAGCGCATCCTGCGCGAACCCGGACCA
>CAYRID010000078.1:0-10474 GCA_964424225.1 uncultured Geobacter sp. | reverse complement strand
ACAATCACACCACTGTGTAGGATACAATTCTCCCCTATCGAAACTTCGTCGTACAACGTGACATTCGGATACAAGATCGTACCCGCACCGATACGCACACCCGCACCAATTCGCACACCCGTACCCACACACACCGTTGAGTGTAGGACTGCGCTAGCGTCAACTGTGGCCGACGGATGCACCCCCACTGTGGGATGCGTACTGGGCAACACGATTTGCACCGCGCGCGCAAAATCGAGCGCCGGATTACTGCTGAGGATGACGGCGTGCGAATCGCACTCTACACTTTCGTGGATAATCAGAGCGCTGGCCTTCGAATGCTTCATCTCGTCGCAGTAGCGTACGGAGCGCACGAAGCTCAAATCACCCGCAACAGCCGACTTGAGCGACGCTACACCCGTCAAACGAATCTCGGGATCACCGCGAAATGAGCGCCCCAAGCGTTCGGCGAGATCTCCCAAGCGGATCGGTGCAACCGTCATCGTCAACGCGCAAGCAAAACCGGGATCGGCGAAGTGCGAACCACGGCGGAAGCATTACTTCCAAGGAAATAATCCGTAATGCGATTGCGACCGTACGCGCCCATCACAATGATGCCCGCTTTCGCCTCGCGTGCGGTGTCAACAATTTTTACATCCGGGCGTCCGAGCGTGGAAGCGACTTCCTGCACCGGCACGCTCAGTGATCCGAGCAAGCGGCGCACCTCATCAAAGCGCGCAATCGCACGACCTTTGTCTTTCGAGTCGACGAAAACATGCAGCGTTTGTCCTAAGCGAATTGCAAAATCCGTGGCAATCCGCGCGGCCATTTTCGAACCCGGCGAACCGTCGAAAGCCAGCACAATTGCGCCCTGAATTTCAGCACTCGCCGGCACGACCAGCGTCGGCTTCGATGTCTTGCGCAGTACACCATCGAGTGTCGATCCATACAATGCAGTACGATACGGCTGATGCTCACCGTCGCGCCCCATCACCGTGAGATCCAAGCCTTGGCTGCGCTCGACAATCCGATCGTCAGTAATCCCGTGCATGCTATCTGCACTCACTTCAATGCCATTGCGACGGCCAAGCCCTGCAAGTCGAACGCAAACTGCCTCGGCGCGCGCCTTGAAATAAGCTTCATCCACCGTCGGCGCAGCGAGACCGAGTCCGTCGTTGGGCCGCGGCCGCACTTGGCGATCTTCGATCACGGTGAGTCCTTGCACGCGCGCGCGCAGGCGCGCACCCAGCAAGACACCCGCTTGCTCGGCCGCCGCTGCGGCTTGCGAACCATCCGTTGCAATCAAAATTGATTCCATGCTTTCAGCTCCCAGCGCGGATTCCAAGCTTGCGTCGCAGTCACACAAAACCTACGACGAAAGGATCCGAGCGCTGTCCCCCAATCTGGCGCAATACACCCTGCACGCTGCATTTTCTGCAATTCTTCCGTGGCATACGGATACCAAGCCATTGCGTATTTTGCACCGCATCCACCGGCGGTGATCGACTGTGCAAAGGTGTAACTCTGTAATTCTGCTCACCGTTGCCCCGCCAATGCGCAATCCAATGCGCTTTTCTTTGCAGCACTCAACGGTGAATCTGCGGCGTCGTAAGTAATCAGACAATCGTTCACAAGGCAACAACCCGCGCAAAACCATTATGCAAAAACTACGTTCTGGCCTTATCGCGAGTTCGCGTATACGAGTTGAGACTATACCGGTTGCCGTTTGCAAAATGAATCGCCGCGCTTTCGTCGGCACACGCGATCAATCTGCTGCAAAAAATCGAAATCAAGACGCTGGGTCGATTCCAAACTTCAGGCGCTCACATCACGCAAAAAAGATTATTGAAACGAAAGAGAAGTGTTTTTCGAACAATTAGCCGCGCAAAGATTTTCGCTTTGATGCACGCGTAGAACGCGGCGAATGCATGCCGCTCAAACACATGAGCAAGTCCGTCTCTGTAATCAAGCCCACCAACTCGCCTTGCTCGATTACAGGCAAACAGCCGATCTTGTATTCGACCATGCGCTTTGCCGCCTCAACGACCGAAGCTTCGGGATCAATCACAAACGGATTGGTAGTCATGACTTGCGCCAAAAACACGTCGTCGAGAAACGCGCGGCGCTCTTCGGCGCGGCGCTCAACAAGGCTCGACGGAGACGCGCGCAAAAGATCGCGCTCGGAAATCACACCGACCAATTCGCCACCGCGAACTACCGGCATATGCCGTACCTGGCCAAGCGTCATGATATCCTCCGCCACAGACAAACGTTCTCCGTCACTAATCGTGACGACTTTGTCGCGAGGAATCATAATGTCACGTACCTGTTTTTGATCCATATCGAAGAAGGAGTCTACTCGATGGGAAGTGAGCGAGGGGAACAACCTGTAAGTTCCGAGAAGAAATTTTCGAACTCCGATCCAAGTGCCATGCAAGAAGTCTTGCAACGTGCGCTTTCGCTTGGCCTATCGAGTCTATTTTCGACACAAGAAACGGTGCGCAAAGCCGTGGGTGAAGCCATGCCACCCGAGTGGATCGATTTCGCAAGCGAGCAAAGTAATCGAGCGCGCCAAGAATTGATTGAGCGAATTGCGACGCAAATCGAAGCGCTCATCCAACGCATTGATGTCAAGGAACTCGTTGAGTCGGTGATGCAGGGGCGCGCCGTCGAAGTGAAAGCCTCGATCAAAATTTTGCCGCCCAAAGGCAGCAAGCACTCCGCCGAAGCTACGAGCTACGAAATTTCCGTTGCACCCAAAAAGTCAAAAGCTCCGGGTAGCATTTCGAGAAAGACTTAGCCGCCACCGGAGACTGTCGAAACGTCACGCGTAAAGAGCAAGAACGCCATGCTGGGGCGCTTTGAAGATTCACGCATCGCGAACTGCATCCCATCAAATGTCCAGCCTTGGCGCACCCATTCGTTGATGATGGTTTCAAGTTCTGCGTCTTCGACATTGCTCGATTCCACTACTTTGTACTCAAGAGGCATCGCATCCTCCTTGCAGTTTGCAAAATTACACTGATAAGCGTATAGCTACTTCTTTTGCGGCGTACGTGATGATCCAATCCGCACCGGCGCGCGCGATCGAAATAAGTGCCTCTTCCATCGCACGTTCACCGTCGATCCAGCCGTTCGCCGCGGCGGCATGAATCATCGCGTACTCCCCCGACACATGATAAGCCGCGAGCGGCACATCGAAACTCTGGCGCGCCGCAGACAGAATATCCAGATATGGAAGCGCCGGTTTCACCATCAACGCATCGGCTCCCTCTTGCAAATCGAGTTCCATTTCACGAAGCGCCTCGCGCTGATTCGCAGGATCCATTTGATACGAACGGCGATCGCCAAAAGCCGGTGCACTCTCCGCCGCGTCGCGAAACGGCCCATAATAAGCGCTCGCGTATTTCGCGGCATACGACAAAATCGCTACGTCCTGAAAGCAATTTGTGTCGAGAGCCGAACGAATCGCTGCCACGCGTCCATCCATCATATCCGACGGAGCCACAATGTCTGCACCTGCGCGTGCATGCGAAAGTGCTGTCGAAGCAAGTCGCGCAAGCGACGGATCATTGACGATTTGATCTCCCTCGATCAAACCGCAGTGGCCATGATCCGTGTATTCGCAAAGACAAACATCCGTAATGACACAAAGATCGGTCGCTTGACGTTTAATTGCTTCAACCGCGCGCTGCACGATTCCGTCCGCAGCGTCGGCGCCTTTCGCGTACGGATCTTTTTCGCTCGGAATACCAAATAAAATTACCGCTGGAATCCCAAGATCTTGTACACGCTTTGCCTCTTCAACCAGCGTATCGAGCGAGAAACGCGACACGCCAGGCATCGAAGCAATCGGCTCGCAAACCTGGACGCCTTCGCGCACGAAAAGCGGGTAAATCAATTGATCGCGCGAAAGTCGCGTCTCGCGCGCCATGCGCCGTAGCGTCGGCGTACGACGCATGCGGCGTGGCCGAATCACCGGAAATGACATCAGCTTTCCTCCCCTGTTTTCGCGCTCTGCAAACTCAGTTTTTGCATTTTTGCGAAACGTATCTCTTTGCGTGCTTGCACGAGCGGCGAAGCGCAAAGAGCATCCACCAACGCAATAGCACTGGACTCCTGCGCCACGATTTGCGGCTGGAAACCCGCTTTTCGTAGCGCCTCTTGCGTGATCGGTCCGATCGCCGCAACGATCGACGCCTCGATCGCGCAGCGTGCCGAGGCACCCAAAACCGTCAGGAAATTTTGCACTGTCGAAGGACTCGTGAACGTGAGGATATCGAAGTCGCCTCGCACGAGTTGCGCACTCAGATCTTGCACCGACGGTAAATCCACCTCGGGCGCAAGTGTGCGATAGGCCACGGGCGTATCGACGCGAGCACCCGCGCGCAGCAATCCCTCTCGCAACACTGCGCGTACTTTCTCGGCACTCGGAATCAAAATGCGTTTCCCTGCGAGATCTTCGCCTGCAAAAAGTTCAAGCACGCCTTCCGCATCGAAATGCTTCGTCGGTACACGCTGCACCGACAACCCCGCCTGCCGTGCGCTCTCGGCAGTTTTGGGTCCTACACAAACTACTGTTCCTCGAAAATTCGTATATGGAACGCTTTGGAATTGCGCACGCTCAAAAAAAGCTTGCACTGCGTTTTGGCTCGTAAAGATCAGGAAGTCATAACAAGCAATCTCTGCCAGTGCTCGATCGAGCGCCTCCCAGCTTTGTGGCGGCACAATACGAATCATCGGATGAACGATCGGCTCGGCGCCCACGGCATACAAAGCATCCATCATCTCTACCGCTTGTTCGCGCGTTCGCGTCACCAAAACACGCAATCCCCACATCGGCAATTGCTCATACCAAGCAAGCGTTTCGCGCAAATTCACGACTTCGCCAATAACGATCGTCGCGGGATTTTCAAGCCCCGCCGCTGCCACCGCATCCGGCAAATCCATAAGTGACGCAGTCACGACACGTTGCTTGGGAGTTGCTCCCCACATGATGGCAGCGGCTGGCGTATTGGGATTGCGCCCTCCCTGCAAAATTTCCGAAACAATTTTGCGTAGGTTTTTCATCCCCATCAAAATCACCAGCGTATCGACATTGCGCGCAAGCTCGCCCCAGCGAATCGGCAACAATTTCTGTGAGGCATCGTGATGCCCCGTCACCACCGCGAACGAAGTTGCATAGCGTCGATCCGTCAGCGGAATCCCCGCGTAGCCCGGCACCGCACTCGAAGCACTGACACCCGGAATCACTTCGAAATCAAGGCCCGCCGCCGCGAGAGCACTCGCTTCTTCACCGCCACGTCCGAAAATAAAAGGATCGCCACCCTTGAGTCGTACAACTCGCTTGCCAGCCCGCGCCAGCGCAATCAAAAGCGCTTCAATTTCTTCCTGAGAACATTTTTTTGTGTCATATCCACGCTTGCCAACATCAATTCGCTCTGCGGAAGGTGCAGCCCATTGCAAAAGCGCCGATGAAGCCAATGCGTCATACACCACAGCATCCGCCTGGCGCAGCAATTCAACACCGCGAAGCGTAAGCAAACGTGGATCTCCCGGACCCGCACCGACAAGATAAACTTTACCTTGAGATTTTTTTTCGCTCGTCATCGTTGTATTGCGTCTCGTCAGTGTTCAAGCGTTGACTTGGTTTCGCACACAGAGCACGCGCGCAAATCGCGCAAAATCGCATCCGCTCCAGCGCGCAGCAACTCCTCAGCAACAGCCACACCGAGCGCTTCCGCCTGCGTCGCCTCGCCTTCGCGCAGAGCACGCAAACAACGACTACCATCGGGCAAGGCGACAAGACCGCGCATGCGAAGCTGCGTAGCCGAAACCCACTCTGCGAAGCCTGCCACCGGCACACTGCAATCGGCTTCAAGACACGCCAAGAAACTTCGCTCGGCACGAACCGTTGCAGCGACCGCAGCATCATTCAATACAACAACTTTTTGTGTTTGCAGATCATTACAACGAGCTTGCACCGCAAGAGTTCCTTGCGCCACCGCCGGAAGCAGCATTTTTGTGTCAATGCGCTCTACGATGCGATCGCCGTACTGCAAACGCTCAAGTCCTGCACAGGCCAGAATCACCGCATGCAAGTCTTGCTCAATCATTTTGCGAAGTCGCGTCTGCACATTGCCGCGCAGAGGCACAATCTCGAGATCCGGACGCAGAGCCAGCAATTGCGATATACGGCGCGCACTTCCCGTGCCAACTCGCGCTCCGAGCGGCAGCGTCGAGAGACGCAAATTTGCGTCGCGCGACACTAGTGCATCGCGCGGATCCTCACGCCCTGGGAAGGCTACCAAGGCAAGCCCTTCCGGCATCTGTGCTGGCAAATCTTTTGCGCTATGCACTGCAATATCCGCGCGATTTTCAAGAAGTGCCTCCTCGATCTCTTTCACGAAAAGGCCTTTTCCACCGATTTTCGCCAGTTGCACCGATTGAATCTGATCGCCGGTCGTGGTCATCGGCAAAATTTCTGTAGCAAGATGCAACTCGGATTCGATACGCGCAGCGACGTAGCGTGCCTGCACGAGCGCGAGTTCGCTTGCGCGCGTAGCAATGCGAATCTTCATTCGTTTTCTCCATCGTCCGCAGCCCCAAACGGCGGCATGCCCCGCGCCCGGGAGCGTAAATGCGCTTCTTCGTCCAAGCCAAAAAGCTTGCGAGCCACTTCGAGGTTTCCCAAGCCTTCTTCGGTCTCTGCATCGCGACGCAATCGTGACACTGGATCGTGTAATACTTTATTTAGAATGGATCGCGTAAGCAAGTCCACGCCCTCTCGTTGTTCGGGTGTAAGTTGCAATCTTGTCGCTACGCGCTTGCATTCACTCGATCGAATCGCCTCGGTGCGTTCGAGCAAATCGCGAATCGTCGGAACAGCCTGCAAGGCCAAAAACCAACCCTCGAAACGCTGCTGTTCTTGCACGACAATCGCCTCAGCACGCTTCGTTTGTTCACGGCGCCGTTCGGAGTTTTGCTCCGCCACTTGCCCGAGATCATCAATATCGTAGAGGTACACGCCTTCGTAGTCATTGAGACGTGGATCCACATTGCGCGGAACGCCGAGATCGACGATGAAAACTGGACGCCGACTTTTCGCTCGCAATGTATCGCGAAGCAGTGCTTCGTAAAGCACGGGTTCGGTAACACCAATACATGTCAAAACAATATCTGCTTTTTCAAAGAGCGTAGGGATCTCCGACAAAACATGTGCTGTGGCACCGAACTGCTGCGCAACTTCTTCGGCATGTTCCAAGCTGCGGCTCGCCACATGCACTGCACGCAGGCCGCGACTGCGCAGCGCATCCAGCGCCATTTCACTCATCTCGCCTGCGCCGATCAGCAATGCAGTTTTGTCGGCAAAGGTTTCGAAAACCTGCTCCGCCAACTCCACCGCAATGCGTGCCACCGAGATCGGACGTTCTGCGATTCGCGTTTCGCGGCGCACACGCTTCGCCGTCTCGAAGGCGCGATGAAAAAGGCGGTTTAATACGGCCTGACAGGTCTTCGCTTCGAGCGCGACCCGATAGGCGCTCTTCACTTGCCCAAGGATCTGCGGTTCTCCGACGACCAACGAATCAATGGATGAAGCCACTCGAAACAAGTGCAACGTCGCCTCGCTGTCTTCGCATTCGTAGAGATAATCTTCGATTCGTTCACCATGAGGCAACACAATATCGCGTATGAGATCATGACAGAAAAAACTTCGCAACCGATGCAAGGCTGCATCTCGGTTTTGCGTTGTCACAACAACTTCGACACGGTTGCAGGTCGAAATCAATACCGCCTCGGCGATCACCTCGCCTTCGACGAGCTTGATCAAAAGTGGCTTGGGATCACGCACGGCAAAGCATTCGCGCACTTCGATCGGTGCCGTGCGATGATTCATGCCCACAAGCAAGATCTTCATGTAAGCACTCCGACACCAATCACCGAAAATACCAAGAACACGAAGCCTACGATTGCCGAAATTGCCGCTTCGCGGGAGCTCTGCTGCCAAAGAAACCGAACCGCTGTCAGCACCGCGTAGATCCCCCACGCCACGCTCGTCCAAATCTCATGCGGCGAACCAAGCCAGTAGCGCCCCGAGTCGGCTTCGAGCCAAATCACTCCCGTTGCAAGTCCGAGGGTGAGCAATGGAAATCCAAGAGTAAGCGCAACCACGTTGATACGATCCAATGCCTCCAGCGACGGCAAAGGGAAGCGGGCTCCGAGAGCCCTTTTGGTTTTGAGCGCGCGGTGCACAATCAAATAAATCATCCCTGCCAGCCCGGCGACACCAAAAAGTGCTAGACCCGCTGCTGCAAGCAAAACGTGTGCGTGGGGAATGAGACCCGTAGCGTGTCCGGTCGCCGCGGCATCGATCGACAAACGTAAAGCACTAAAAAAAACACCAAGAAACGCTGCGGGCCCTATGAGCGCAACCAGCCCCCCAATGCGCACACGGCGCAAAAACAAGAGATAGAACAACACCGCCATCCATACTGAGCACGAAGCCACCATCGACAGAGAAGCAAGAGCCGGCGTCGGATCACTGTGATGGGCAAAAAAAATCGCTGAGGAGTGCGTCAACCAACCCAAACCTAGCAGCCCCACTGCGCGCTTTCCCAGCCGCGGTGCAGGCAAAATCAACGCCACAGTCTCAAGAAGACCAGCGATCAAATACAGTGCTGCCGTGAGTTGATGAAACGGAACGCCCAATTCTAAATTCCCTGAGAAATATTCTGTTGAAGTCCTAACTCAATGATCTATCGAAGGCCTCGCTTGCTTTCCGACTTGACGACTTACTTTGCTACTTCACACTTTTTTGCGCAGTCAGCACACTTTACACCGACGAAGATCGTGCGTGCAGTTTCTCCATTTGCTCCGCCACTTTCACGGAGTCATACACCATTTCGAACATGCGATAGGCTGGCTCGCCCAATAGCACGAAACGAATTTCTTCCAGCGACGTCACGCCGCACAGATGCGCTCGCGCTTCCTCGATCAAAATTTCTGCAACTCGTTGCAGCGGCACACCACCTACACCCGCGCCAATGGCTGGAACCGCAAGCGTGCGCAAACCGTGCGTCGATGCCAACACCAAACTGTTTCGAAAGGCATTCCGCACACTTTCTTCTGTCGCAGCCTGCCCAAGTGACATTCCCGCGGCATGAATCACAAACCGTGCCGGCAAATTGCCTGCGCTCGTCATCGCGGCCTCACCAACGGAAATTGCACCCTGCGCATCGCACTCGGCTTGAATCGTCGGCCCGCCGCGACTGCGAATCGCACCCGCGACTCCCGAGCCAAGCACAAGTTCGCTGTTCGCAGCGTTCACGATGGCATCGACCGCTTCGGCGGTGATGTCCCCTTCGCGCAACACGATGCGTCCCGCCATAATTCAGCAGCTCACCGCTTCCGGGAAGAGCGCCTCGTCAATCAGCTCACAGAGAATATGACCAATGGCGATATGCGATTCTTGAATGCGCGCCGTGTTTTGTGACGGAACGACAAGCGACAACTGAGCAATCGACGCAAGCTTTCCTCCGCCTTTGCCGCTTAACGCAATTGTGCGTAGTCCGCGAGAATGCGCAATGCGCACCGCTTCGAGCAAATTCGGCGAATTGCCGGAGGTCGAAATCACAAGCGCCACGTCGCCTGCGCGACCATGCGCCTCGACCAAGCGCGAAAACACTTTGTCGAAACCGTAATCGTTTCCAATCGCAGTGAGATCCGACGTATTCGCCGTGAGAGCCAACGCGGGTAGCGCGGCGCGGTCCCTCTTGAAGCGACCCGCCCATTCTGCCGCGAGGTGTTGCGCATCGGAGGCGGATCCACCATTGCCAAGCGTCAGCACTTTATTGCCTGCGCGAAAACACTCGATCAACCAATCGGCCGCTTGCACAATTTCATCGGTCAAGTTTTCGAGCACGGCAGTTTTGACTGCAATGCTTTCGCGAAGCGACTCGCGAACTCGTTCAGCTGATTGCGATGCCATGAAATCCATTCTGAAAACGAAAAAGAAGTGAGATGCCAAAGAACTTAAAAAAACCTTCAAAATGAAGGAGTTAGCTCCGTCGCAGAATAACTATGCACCCTTTGAGCGTCAACCCGAAACCCGTACCGGACCGCTCCGCCCCCTGTGCGGCGCCTTGATCACCACAGACAGCAAATTTTTTTGCAACAGAACTTCTTTTCCGACGGATGAGTTTTATACTGCAAGCCGATCTCACAATCCCACCGAACGAGGAGAACAAAAATGGCGCAAGTCATCGACGCTACCGACGCAACCTTTCAAAAGGAAGTCATCGAATCCGATCTGCCGGTTTTGGTCGATTTTTGGTCCGAAACTTGTCCCCCGTGTCGCGCAATCGCGCCACTCATGAAGCAACTCGCCGCCGAGTACGCCGGCAAGGTGAAGATCGTCAAAGCCAATGTGAGTGAGGCACGCCAAATTGCAGGCCAATATCAAATCATGTCTGTACCCACGATCATGGCCTTCAAG
>CAYRID010000077.1:0-10811 GCA_964424225.1 uncultured Geobacter sp. | reverse complement strand
ACTCGAAGCCGGCGATGCGCTCGACGAAAACTTTCGCAAGATGGCGGAGGACGAAATCAACCGCTTTCGCCGCGAAATCATCGAACGCACGGGAGACACACGCGCCGGTGACAACATCACCGAACAAGAATTGCTCCGCGAAGTCATGAACACCGTCGGCAAGGCCGATCAGCTTGGCGGTCAGATACGCTGCGTCGTGTCGGTCTCAATGTTGACGGAGGGTTGGGATGCCAACAACGTGACACACATCCTTGGCATTCGTGCTTTCGGCACTCAACTCTTGTGCGAGCAAGTGATCGGCCGCGCTCTGCGTCGCCAATCGTATGACCTCAACGAGGACGCGCTTTTCGACGTGGAATACGCGGACATCTTCGGAATCCCGTTCGACTTCACGGCAAAGCCCGTCGTGGCTCCGCCGCAACCACCGCGCGAAACCATCCAAGTCAAAGCCATGCGCCCCGAACGCGACGCCCTCGAAATCTGCTTTCCGCGCGTCGAAGGTTATCGCGTCGAATTGCCCGAAGAGCGCCTCACTGCGACGTTCAACGAAGATTCCATTCTTGAACTCACGCCCGACCTCGTCGGCCCCACGATCACGCGCAACGCGGGCATCATTGGCGAAGGCGTGGACATGAATCTCGAACACCTCGAAGACACGCGCATCTCAAGCGTTCTTTTTCATCTCACCACGCGCCTCATCTACACAAAATGGCGTGATCCCGGGGACGAGCCCAGACTCCACCTCTTCGGCCCGTTAAAGCGCATCACGAAGCAGTGGCTCGATACTTGCCTCGTCTGCCAAGGCGGCACCTATCCCGCGCAACTCATGTATCGAGAATTGGCCGACATCGCTTGCGAACGCATCACTGCCGGCATCACACGCGCCTTTGAAGGCGCGCGTCCCATCAAAGCCTTGCTCGATCCCTACACTCCCGTGGGTTCCTCGGCGCATGTTCGTTTCAACACGTCGCGAACACTTCGCTGGAAAACCGACGCTCGCCGTTGTCACATCAACTGGGTGGTGCTCGACAGCGACTGGGAAGCCGAGTTTTGTCGCGTTGCGGAAGCGCATCCGAAAGTTCACGCCTATGTGAAAAATCAAAACATCGGCTTTGAGGTGCCGTATCGCTTTGGCTCGGCAACACGAAAATATCTGCCCGATTTCATCGTGCTCGTCGACGATGGCCACGGCACCGACGCTCTTTTGCATCTCGTCGTCGAAATCAAAGGCTATCGCCGTGAAGACGCCAAAGAAAAGAAAAGCACCATGGAGACCTATTGGGTGCCCGGCGTGAACAATTTGAAAACCCATGGCCGCTGGGCTTTTGCCGAGTTCACCGAGGTGTATCAGATCGAGGCGGATTTCGCGGCCAAAGTCGAACGCAAGTTCAACGAGATGATCGAAGCGGCCCTGCAACCCAAGCAAGTTGCACCATGATGCTTCTACGTTTTTTCTTTGATTTGGATCCCAATCGCATTGTTTTCCCTCTTGAGCTTTCCGCTTCGAACGTCGATATTCTTGGCATCCGCCCCATGAGAGTAGGACCGCTCGTTGATTCTGAGCGTGCGCCGAAATCTTGGGGCTTTTTCTTTTTCTCCGGGGTGCTCATGAGAATTCGTCGTATCGCCATCCTCATCGACGGAGGCTTCTTCCTCAAACGTTTATCAAAGCTCGTTGCGCCTCAACATTGCGACACCGCAACTGCCGTCGCACAGTCTGCACGCTGGTTATGCAAACGCCACGTGCAAAAACTCATTGGCGAATCGCCCGCGGTAAAGCCCAGCCGCTGGCTCGATCACGTTTACCGGCTTTTTTATTACGATGCTCGGCCTTTCAGCAAAATCGCACATCATCCAATTTTGAATCAAGAAATTCAGTTTGCGAAAACTGCCGAAGCTAAGTTTCGAGAAAGTCTCTTCCACGAACTTCGTAAATCACGCAAATTTGCGTTACGCCTTGGTTATGTTGCCAAGAAAGATGGCTGGCAAATCCGAGACGAACACCTCACGAAAAAACTTTTGCGTACGCGCGAATGGATGCACGTTTTTGACGCCGCCATCGCCAATGCGCACACGGGCACCTCACCGCTTCCGCTTACCAGTGCACAAGCAGAGCAACTCGCCAAGATTGCAGACGCATGGCGCACCCTAACACCGGATGACGTTCGCTTGGGCCTACACCAAAAAGGCGTCGACATGCGCATAGGAATCGACATCTCGGCCCTAACTCTCAAAAAACAAGTCGACACTTTGATTTTGGTCACGGGAGATAGCGACTTCGTGCCGGCCGCCAAACTGGCGCGCCGCGAAGGGGTCGAATTCTTGCTTGATCCGCTTTGGCAATCGGTAAGCGATGATCTTCACGAGCATGTCGATGGGATCGTTTCTGTGTTCAAACAACCTGGAATGGGTGCAGAGAAAAATGAAGAAGAAGACCAAGACTCCCAAATCTGTTGAAACGCTTCGACACGAAGATGCGACGCGCAAGAATATTCCGACGGCCGAGTTTCAAGCGGTGCTCAAGACGGATGAGCAAACACCGATTCGTGTGGCCTACGAACGCAGGAATCGCGATCTCGATCCGCAACTCGTCTGGCGCGGAAAAGACGAGCAAGATTGGAGCGATCTCGTCGTGCACGCGCCGCCGCTTTATATCCAAGAAAAGGTACACCCAAAAGTTTTGATCGATGATCTCTTGCGCGAGACGCGCGAGCGCGAACACAGCGCGGGCGTGGCGCAACAAACGGATCTCTTCGCAGATTTCAACGGAATTCCCGACGGTGTGGACAAGACCGAGTTCTACGCCCACGACCAAAACTGGTCGAACCGCATGATCCTTGGCGATTCACTGCAGGTGATGGCGAGCCTTGCCGAACGCGAGGGTCTGCGCGGCAAGGTGCAGTGCATCTATTTCGACCCGCCCTACGGCATCCGATTCAACAGCAATTTTCAGTGGTCCACCACCAGCCGCGACGTCAAGGACGGAAACGCCGCCCACATCACGCGCGAGCCCGAGCAGGTGAAAGCCTTTCGCGACACCTGGCGCGACGGCATACACAGTTATTTGACATACTTGCGGGATCGGCTCACCGTCGCCCGCGATCTCCTCACCGATTCCGGCTCCATCTTCGTGCAAATCGGCGATGAGAATGTTCACCGCGTCCGGGCGGTGATGGATGAGGTGTTCGGGGAAGACAATTTCGTCTCTTTAATTGCATTCACCAAAGGCGCGACAGGACTCGGATCGTCGGACCGGCTTCCAGCACGTCTTGACTACATCGTTTGGTATTCTCGCAAACCTGAAAACCATAAGTTCAGGCAACTCTACACCCTTAGAACCAACGGAATTGATCCCAACTTCAACTGGGTTCAACTGCCAGACGGTCAATTTCGTCGCCTGACACCAGAAGAAAAAACCGGAGAACAGCCGCTACCAAAAAACGCGCGCTTGTTTGGGGATGTCTCACTCACCAAGCCCGGACCAGGTAGAAAGTTCGAGATTGAATTCAAGGGGCAGATTTTCGACTCCGGAAAGCGCTGGTGGGGGATGACTCCAGAGTCTCTAACACGGGCGCTCAAAACAGGCCGCGTTGATCAGTTCGGAAATGCTTTGAGGCAGCTTCGTTTTCAGGACGAGTCAACCGCCGTAGCAGTTGGCAATCTATGGGAAGGGTTTCTCGGCCAAAACGATCCCATCTACGTTGTCCAAACGAATGTCGAAATCGTCAGACGATGCCTCCTGATGACCACCGACCCCGGCGACCTCGTGCTCGACCCGACCTGCGGTTCCGGCACCACCGCCACCGTCGCCGAGCAATGGGGCCGCCGCTGGATCACGATTGACACCTCGCGCGTGGCGCTGGCGCTGGCCCGGGCCCGAATCATGGGCGCGCGTTATCCCTTTTACCTGCTGGCCGATTCCCGCGAGGGCCAGCTCAAGGAAGCCGAAGTCGCCCGCAGCGCGCCTTCCTCGCAGCCGACGCACGGAAACATTCGACACGGTTTCGTGTATGAACGCGTGCCGCATATCACGCTGAAGTCCATCGCCAACAACGCCGAGATCGATGTGATCTGGGAGAAGTGGCAACCCAAACTCGAAGCGCTGCGCGCGCAACTCAATAAATATTTGGAAACCCACTGGCAAGAATGGGAAATTCCGCGCGAAATCCCCGACCTCGCTGCCGAGGGTGGACAAAAAAGAGTGTATGCCCTTTCGCGAAGTGATATTCGCAAAATCCACGAGCAATGGTGGGAAGCGCGAATCGCTCGCCAGCAAGAGATCGACAAGTCCATCGCCGCCAAGGCCGAGTTCGAATATCTCTACGACAAGCCCTACACCGACAACAAGACCGTGCGCGTTGCGGGCCCCTTCACCGTCGAGAGTCTCTCGCCGCACCGAATGCTCGGCGTGGACGAAAACGACGAGTTGATTGACACCGCACGCGACGCCAGCCCCGAATACGCCGCGCGGCAATCCTTCCCGCAGATGATTCTCGATCATTTGAAAACCGCGGGCGTGCAGCAAGCGCACAAGGAAAACAAGATCAACTTCATCGCGCTCACGCCTTGGCCCGGGGAGTTTGTCTGCGGCGAAGGCCGCTATCTCGAAGGCAACACCGAAAAGCGTGCCGGCATTTTCATCGGCCCTGAGTTTGGCACCGTGCAGCGCGTCGATCTGGTCACTGCCGCACGCGAGGCGGGCGATGCCGGCTTCGATGTGTTGATCGCGTGCGCCTTCAACTACGAAGCGCACACTACGGAATTCAATAAACTCGGTCGCATTCCCGTGCTAAAGGCCCGAATGAATGCCGACTTGCACATGGCCGAAGATTTGAAGAACACCGGCAAGGGAAATTTGTTCGTGATTTTTGGCGAGCCGGACATTGACCTCGTTTCCGAAAAGAACGGCATGCTGCGCGTGAAAGTGAAAGGCGTCGACGTGTTCAAGCCGCAAACCGGCGAAGTCGTGAGCGACGGGGCCGATGGCATCGCCTGCTGGTTCATCGACACCGACTACAACGAAGAAAGTTTCTTCGTTCGCCACGCCTACTTCCTTGGGCAGAACGATCCCTACAGCGCGCTCAAGACCACGCTCAAAGCCGAAATCAACCAAGAAGCCTGGGAAACTCTTCGTAGCGACACTTCACGCCCCTTCGAAAAACCCAAAAGCGGCCGCATCGCCGTGAAAGTCATCAATCACCTCGGGGATGAAGTGATGAAGGTGTTCAAGGTGGCGTAAGCTCAAGTTTGCGAGATATTTTCTCGGAAAGCTGGAAAGAAGATCGTTCTTTCGTATGATCTTCTCGTCTCGAAAGAGATTTTTTCACATAAACGAGAAAAATATGATCCTTCGCTTTTCGATCGAAAATTGGATGTCCTTTCGCCACCCAACTGAGTTTTCCATGATTGCCACGCGTGAGCGCCAACACGTCGACCGCGTGCCACGGGTGGCGAAATATCAAACCAGCATCTTGCCCGTGGCGGCCATCTACGGCGGCAATGCTTCGGGGAAAACCAATTTTTCCCAAGCCTTGAACTTCGTCCGCAAACTCGTGACCTCGGCCGCGCAGCCGGAAAGCCTGATCGCTGTGGAACCCTTCCGACTGGGCGCCCAAGAGGGTCAACAACCGTCGCGTTTCGCAATCGAACTGCTGATGGATGAGACGATCTATGCCTTCAGTTTTGCGGCGACCCGAACCGCCATTGTCGAAGAGAAACTGATTCAAATTGCCCGCGCCAGCGAGAAGGTCTTGTATGACCGCCGCGCGGGAGAGATAAACTTTGATGTGTCACTCAAAAAAGATTCCCAGGAAGCCCAGTTTCTCGAATTCGCTTTTCGAGGCACACGCGACAACCAGCTTTTTCTGACGAACTCGGTGTCGCAGAAGGTGAAAACCTTCCAGCCTGTTTATGACTGGTTTAAAAACTCGCTGGAACTCATCGCGCCGGATTCAAGGTTTGCGCTCTTCGAGCGCTTCTTGGATAAAGAACATCCGCTTTTTGCCACGATGAGCGAGCGGCTTCCTCAGCTCGACACCGGGATTTGTCGGCTTGGCAGCAAAGAGATTCCCTTTGATAGCGTGTCGCTCGAGGAACCTTTGCGCACCAAACTTCAGGAAAGTGTGAAGGAAGGCATGACGCTGCGCGTGTTTTCCAACGATCCTCGCCAAGATCGCTGGCTGATTACTCGACGCAATGGTGAATTAACTGCAAAAAAACTGGTGGCGTTTCACGCGAAAGAAGATGGCAGCGAAGAGCCATTCGAAATACAGCAGGAATCCGACGGCACGCAGCGCATCATCGACTTGTTGCCGGCATTTGCCGAACTCGCGACGACCGGCACAAAGAAGGTCTATGTCATCGACGAACTCGATCGCAGCCTACACACTTTGGCGACGAGACAGTTGATCGAATCCTACCTAGCGAAGTGTTCACCGGAAAGCCGGATGCAACTGCTGTTTACGACGCACGATGTTTTGCTGATGGATCAAAGCCTGCTGCGTCGCGATGAAATGTGGGTGGCCGAACGTGATACGTCCGGCAGTTCAACGCTTACCGCCTTCAGTGAGTACCACGATGTTCGCTATGACAAGGACATCCGCAAGAGTTATTTGCAAGGCCGTCTAGGTGGCATTCCGCATCTTGCTCCATGGCACGACTGCGACGACCGACACCACAATTGCAAAACGGGCTCGGATACTTAATGCCGAAGCGACGCAAATTTGAGCGTCCACTCGGAAAGCGACGCTACCGCAGGCTCTTCGTGATCGCGGTCGAAGGTGCCATCACGGAAAAGCAGTATTTCAATGCATTCCGGAGCCAAGAAACTGTCATCTCTGTGCAATGTCTTGCAGAAAAATCCAACAGCGCACCACCTCAAGTCCTCAAGAGGATGCAGAAACATCTTCGCAACGCTCGTCTGCGTAACTGCGACGAGGCATGGCTGGTCGTGGACAAAGATCACTGGACGGACGAACAATTGGGAAAACTTTGGGAGTGGTCGCAGCAAGAAAGCAACTATGGTTTTGCGCTGAGTAACCCGGACTTCGAGTAATTGGCTTTTGCTGCATTTTGAAGACGGTGTCGGGATTACGAACGCAAAACAATGCAGCGAACGCCTAAAAAAATCGTGGCCCGAATACGATAAGAAAATTCCGCTGGGAAAAATAACTCGCGCAATGATTACCGCGGCGGTGGCAAGAGCTAAGAAGCGTGACAATCCGGAGTGTTCCGATTGGCCAAGAAAGGCCGGCAGCACCACCGTCTATCGACTGGTTGAGAAAATCCTGAAAGCCGAAGACCAAAAGGGATCGCAGTGAACTTTCGCATCGCCGACACTTTTACGGATAGCCTGGCACACCTCACCGGCGATGAACAAAAGGCCGCGAAGACGACGGCATTTGATCTGCAAATGAATCCGGCAAGTTCCGGCCTGAGTTTCCACAAACTCGATAAGGCGAGGGATAAAAATTTTTGGTCGGTGCGTGTCAATGCCGACATTCGGTTGATCGTTCATAAGACGCCCGACAGCCTGCTGCTCTGCTATGTGGATCATCACGATAAAGCGTATGCGTGGGCGGAGCGGCGCAAACTCGAAACACATCCGAAAACCGGCGCCGCACAACTCGTGGAAATTCGCGAGACCATACACGAAATAGTGGTACCGATCTATATCGCGCCGGAAGTGTCCGCTACGCCAAAGCCGCCGCTTTTTGCTGATAAAACCGACGAGGAACTGCTGAGCTACGGTGTTCCGCCGGAGTGGCTAGCCGATGTGAAACAAGCGGATGAGGACCGGTTGCTGGTGCTGGCGGATCATTTGCCAAGCGAAGCCGCTGAGGCGTTGCTCGAACTGGCCACCGGCGGCAAGCCGCGAATGGCACAACCGACGACGCCGATCCGCAGCCCCTTCGATCACCCCGATGCACAACGTCGTTTCCGTGTGATGACAAACATAGAAGAGTTGCAACGCGCTCTCGATTTTCCTTGGGAGAAGTGGACGGTCTTTTTGCACCCCGAGCAACGCCAGTGGGTCGAAAAGGAATACAACGGCCCGGCGCGTGTTTCCGGTTCCGCCGGTACGGGAAAGACGATCGTGGCGCTACATCGCGCAGTGCATTTAGCGCGCATGCATCCCAATGCCCGAGTATTGCTCGCCACGTTTTCCGATACGCTGGCGCACGCACTCCACACGAGATTGCGTAGATTGATCGGCAACGAACCGCGACTTGGGGAGCGCATCGATGTTCATTCGCTTCATGCGCTTGGTCTACGTCTTCACAAGTCACTTTGCGGGCCCGTCAATCTCATCTCAAGAGACGATCTGCTCGCACTCTTGCGCGCAGCTTCGCAATCTGTCGCTGGACACAAGTTCAACCTACACTTCTTGCTGACGGAGTGGGAGCAAGTGGTGGATGCGTGGCAACTCGAAAGCTGGGAGGTCTATCGCGACGTGGCGCGACTCGGGCGCAAGACGCGGCTCTCCGCGGCGCAGCGTACAATTCTGTGGTCCATTTTCGAACAAGTCCGCAGTGAGCTAAAAATCCGAGGGCAGATAACGCAGGCTGCTGTTTTCACGCGCTTGGCATCTGTTTTATCCGCGAGCACACATCCACCTTTTGATTTTGCAGTGATTGATGAAGCGCAGGACATCAGCATCGCTCAATTACGCTTTTTTGCGTCTATGGGTGGCACTCGGCCCAATGCTTTGTTTTTTGCCGGCGATCTCGGACAGCGCATTTTTCAGCAACCCTTTTCGTGGAAGTCGCTTGGCGTAGACATTCGCGGGCGTTCTCGCACCTTGCGCATCAACTACCGAACATCACATCAAATCCGTCAACATGCGGATTGCCTGCTTGGCCCGGAGATTGTCGACGTCGACGGCAATGCAGAAGACCGCAGTGATACGATCTCTGTCTTCAACAGCCCGCCGCCCGTCATTCGCGTCTTTAAAAATGAATCCGAAGAGATCGACTCCGTCGGTGCGTGGCTGACAGAGCAAACTCAAGCCGGTGCGCTCCCACACGAGTTTGGCGTTTTTGTACGTTCGGCAGCGCAGCTGGAGCGCGCGAAGGCGGCCCTCGTCAAATCCGGCTTGCCCTTCCAAATTCTCGATGAGCACGTCGAGACAACGAGTGGTCACGTTTCGATCTGCACGATGCACCTTGCTAAAGGGCTTGAGTTTCGCGCAGTAGTGGTGATGGCCTGTGAGGATGAAATCCTGCCTTTGCAGGAGCGCATTACCACCGTCGGCGACGATGCTGACTTGCAAGAGGTCTACGACACCGAGCGCCATTTGCTTTACGTCGCCTGCACGCGCGCCCGCGACCACTTGCTCATCACGGCTGTCGAACCCGCCTCCGAGTTTTTGGATGACATGAGGCGCTAAGTTTTCTTGCTTTTGAGATGCCTTCTTGCGCGCAGAATTGTGTCGGATTTGCTTGTGTGCGTTGCGCGTGCCGTCGAGCCAGGCTTTGAGTTCGATCAAGCGCGCCGTGCCCGCATGTGAAATTACGGCATCGTTGAGCACGAGATAATCAACAAAACTCCATGAGTTTCAAAAATCTCTTTTTGTTTGCATTTCGCTAACGAATGGATCGATCGGAATTAAGGCACAATCTTCCCCGATGGAAGGTCTCATCTTCCAAGCTTTGGATGCTGGCGGCAACACATAGAAGTAGCTCTGGACAATTGGCCGTAGCAGTGCGTGAAGTGCAAAAAAGTGTATGCGCGCATACGACGAGGGCATCCCTGACGCGGGTATTGTCAGGCTTTTGCTGCAGATTGAGATTGTCGCATGATCACTGCCCGGCAAGATCCACTTCTCGGAAACAAAAAACAATCCAAACAATGGGGTCCACCGCTGTTCCGAAGAAAATTGGACAGGGCTTGTTTTAGTAGATGATCTGATCTTCGACGAGCTTCGTGTAGCGCGCTTCGGGGATGCCGAGCAGATTTTTGAAGACGTGCTCGTTGTCTTGGCCGATTGCGGGGCCGGGATGCACCTCGGGTTTGCTGCGGCTCATCTTCACGTAGGCGCCGTAGATCGTTTCTTGGAAACCGAGCGGGTGTGTGACTTCGAGGAAGGTCTTGCGCGCTTTGTAGTGCGGGTTGTGCAGCAAGTCGGCGACGTTCAAGACTGGCGCTGCGGCAACGCCCTCTGCTTGCAGTGTTGCGGCAAGTTCTGCGTCGTCGAAGTGCTTGGTCCACGCAGCGAGCTTCTCATGCAGGGTAGAGATGTTTGCGATGCGTAACTCGCGCGTCGCAAACTCCGGCGCATCGATCCACTCGGCATTGCCCGCAACTTTCGCTGCGTTTTTCACGGCGCGCTGCAAATCCTGCCATTCTTCGTCGGTGAGGACGGCGATGCTGATCCAGCGATCATCGCCCGCGCACGGGAATACACCGTGCGGTGACGCGACGGCCAGCGGATGGCGATTTTCGATCGGGCCTGCGACGCGGCCGTTGAGCACGTAGTCCATGTAGGCCGGTCCGACCATCTGCATGATGGCTTCTTGCTGCGAGTAATCGATGTGTTGGCCTTCGCCGCTGCGATCGCGATAGTGGAGCGCCGCGATGATCGCAAACGCGCCGAGAATTCCGTTGTAGGGATCGGAATACGCGTTCTCGACGGGAATCGGCGCACCGTCGAGATAACCCGTGAGGCTATCGAGCCCCGTCGTGCTCGTGAGGCTGAGTCCATAGGTGCGAATGTCTTTCAGCGGCCCGTACAAACCCGCCGCCGGCATCGAGAACATCACGATGTCGGGTTTTACTTTGCAAAGTTCTTCGTAGCCGAAACCAAGTTGTGT
>CAYRID010000076.1:0-10908 GCA_964424225.1 uncultured Geobacter sp. | reverse complement strand
GCGAGATTACCTGAATTCACACCAATTGGTGTTGGCGCTCGCCCTCTTGTTTTCTGGCCTCGTCGTCCTGCATCCGACCGTGAAAGCCCCTGCACTCGATCTTGCTCCCCCCGGCGCACCTCCCATCCTTCCATTTCTTTTCATCACGATTGCTTGCGGCGCCATTTCGGGCTTTCACGGACTTGTCGCTTCGGGCACGACCTCAAAGCAAATCAATCGTGCGACCGATGCACGCGCGATTGGCTATGGCGGAATGCTCGGTGAGGGTTTTCTCGGCATGCTCGCCGTCCTCGCTGCTACCGCTGGCTTTGCGACGACAGAAGCCTGGCACGAGCACTACGCAAGCTGGTCCGCCGCCGACGGCCTTAGCGCCAAACTCGCTGCTTTCATCAACGGTGGTGCAACCTTCATTGGCTCTCTCGGCATCCCTATCGGCACCGCCAAAACTTTCATCGCCGTAACGGTGATCGCCTTCGCTGCGACCTCGCTCGACACCGCAGCGCGTATCCAGCGCTTAATCATCGAAGAACTCGCCGGCAGCTACGCCATCGCCAAACCCTTACGCAATCGCTTCTTGTCGAGCGCGATTGGGATTGGACTCGCACTCTTGCTCGCCATTACTTCCGGAAGTGGCAAAGGCGGACTCATTCTTTGGCCACTATTTGGCACGACCAATCAACTGGTTGCCGGCGTTGCGCTGCTCGTCATCACGATTTGGCTCCATCGCCAAAACCGCCCCATTCTTTACACGGCGATCCCTACGATCTTCGTTGCCGCAATCACACTCGTCAGCATCGTGCTCAGCATACGCGACTATGTGTTGGAAACAAATTGGCTCCTTACCGGAATCGGCAGTGCCATTCTCTTGCTCGACATCTGGGTGCTCGCCGAGGGCAGCTTGCTCCTGCTGCGCGAGCGTCGCGCCAAACGGCTGCACACAGGATCCGTATGACACATACATTGTTTTGTGTTAATTCGCCGACTCGCGTCTGATTTCAAACCGTTTTGCCAGCATTTCGCACAGGCGGCGCCAAAGCTGCGGCGTATTCGCGATCCATCCAGAGCGTTTCTGCGTTGCCGGGCAGAGCGTTTGGCAAAAGAGAGCGGATGACACCGCGATGCGTCACGATCGCAATCCGTTCGTGAGTATACGAAGCCTGCACTTCGGCAAATGCAGTCACCACGCGCTGATGCATCTCACGAAATGTTTCGCCACCGCCCGCGCGCAGGTCGAGATCTCCGTCGAAAAAACGCGCAAAATCTTCCGGGAAACGCGTGCGGATTTCGTCGTGCGAACAGCCAGTCCAACACCCAACCGCCATTTCGCGAAAGCGCGGCTCGAAAACCACATCGAGTCCGGAGTTTTGGGCAAGAATCTGGGCCGTTTGCTGCGCGCGCAACAAATCGCTCGAAATCAGCACTTCAATGCCATGCGTCGCAAACTCGTTTGCCAGCGCCTCGGCCTGCGCACGTCCGCGCTCGCTAAGCGGCGGATCCCCCTGACCTTGCCAGCGCCCTTCCGCATTCCACGTCGACTCACCATGTCGAATCAAAAGAATTTTCGTAGACCTCATGCACGTCGGAGGATAGCTTCTTGTCTCAACAACGCAGGCCCAGAATGCAGGACCAAAGATGCAGGATCAAAGTCACGATTCAAAAAATCATACAGACCCAAAAGCCGATTCAGCCTCTGGACTCAAAGAATTTTCTTTTGACGTTCAAGGCATGAATTGCGCCGGTTGCGCACAAAAAGTGGAGAAGCTGCTCGCCGCTCAAGCCGGCGTGCACAGCGCCGTCGTGAATTTCGCACTCCTGCGCGCAACGCTGCACTTCGATCCTGCAAAGACAAGCACCGATGCGCTCATCGCAGTTGCCAAGCGTGGCGGCTATACGCTCACGCCACGTGTGGCGCATGGCGTGCGCCAAGCCGCACGAACTGTGAGCAATCTCGCAACAGCAGCGCCAAAAGCGGCAACTCCCGCTCCGCAGACGGCTCTTCCGTCCGAAACACCGACGGAAATCCTCCCCGTCGCACCGGCCGCACCCACTGCGCCTTCCATGGCCGCGACAACGTCCGCCGCAGCGATCACCTCCGCATCCGATTCGCACGCAGCACCCGTTGAACACTCAGCAACCACACTGCAACCTGTTTCGCTCTCTGCACTGCACGACGACACTACACTAAAACGCGACATTTGGGGCGCCGTAACTTTGGGGGTGCCCGTCTTCGTGCTGGCGATGTTCCTGCCAAACCTGCGCTTTGGCGGCATCCTTCAAGCGCTCCTCGCAACGGTGGTCGTCTTCGTTTTCGGCCTGCGTTTTCACCGCGCAGCATTTCAACAATTGCGCATGCGCAGCGTCACGATGGACACACTCGTTTCGATGGGAACGCTTGCCGCATACTTCGCCTCACTCGCGGCGCTTCGCACGGGTGAAGCACTCTACTTCGAGAGTGCGTGCGTCATCATCGCATTGATCTTGGTCGGGCGTTCGCTCGAAGCGCGCGCACGCGGCAAGGCTTCGCGCGCGATCGAGCGGCTGCTCGCGCTCGGCGCACCCGTGGCACATCGACTCTCAACACAAAACAATGTAGAAGAAGAAATTCCGGCTGAGGCAATTCAGGTCGGCGATCTGCTCGTCGTGCGTCCCGGCGAAAAAATCCCGACTGATGCAATTGTAGTCGACGGCGCATCCAGCATCGACGAAAGCATGCTCACCGGAGAAGCGACTCCGATCGACAAGCAGCCTGGCGATAGCGTCACTGGAGCCTCCATTAATCAAGAAGGACGCCTCGTCATTCGCGCCACACGCATCGGTGCCGAAACAACGCTTGCGCAGATCATTCGGCTCGTCGAAAACGCGCAAGCCACCAAAGCCCCCGTGCAGAAATTGGCCGATCAGATCGCCGCCGTCTTTGTTCCCATCGTCATTGCCGTTGCAACACTAACGTGCGTCGGATGGTGGCTTGCCGGCGCGGCCTTTTCCGTCGCACTCAGCAACGCCATCAGCGTACTCGTAATCGCTTGCCCCTGCGCACTCGGACTCGCAACACCGACGGCAATACTTGTCGGCAGTGGACGCGGTGCTGAAATCGGCATTTTGTTCAAAAACGCAGAAGTGTTTCAAAAAGCGCAGGACATCGACACCGTACTTTTCGACAAAACCGGAACCCTGACTCGCGGCAAGATGCACGTGAAGCAAATCACGAGCAGTCTCGCTGAAACCGAATTTCTTGCGCGAATTGCTTCCGTCGAAAATGCAAGCGAACATCCCATCGCAAAAGCCATCGTCGACTCTGCGCGCAAGCAAAATATCTCACTGGACATCGCCACCGAATTCAAAGCGTATGCCGGGCGCGGCAGTCAAGCACGCGTGCAGGATGCAATCGTTTCCGTCGGAAATCGCAAGTGGATGGAAGAACTCGGCTATACGCTTCCAAATGAAATCGCCACCGCGTGGCAAACGCTGCAAACCAGCGGCGATACCGTTTTGCTCGCGGGCTGGGACGGGCAAGTGCGTGGCGCAATCGCGGTATCCGACGAAATGCGTGCCAGTGCAGCACCCGCCGTCGCAGCGCTGCGTGCTCTACACATCGAATCGCAAATGATTACAGGCGATGCGCAAGCCGCCGCCAAAAGCGCAGCCGATGCACTACAAATCACCGAATTCCGTGCGGGCATGTTGCCCGGCGACAAAGCAAGACACATCGAAGCGTTGCAACGCTCCGGCCAGCGCGTTGCTTTCGTCGGAGACGGCATCAACGATGCACCGGCACTCTCGCAAGCTGACCTTGGACTCGCGATGGGTGGCGGCACCGACATCGCACTGGAAGCGGGCGACATCGTCCTCTTATCCAACGATCCGGCTTCCGTGCCCGTCGCGGTGCGACTTGCGCGCCGCACACTCCGCACGATTCGACAAAATCTTTTCTGGGCATTTTTCTACAACGTAGCGGCTATACCGCTTGCCGCATTGGGCAAACTCGATCCCATGATTGCCGCTGGCGCCATGACACTTTCTAGTGTCTGCGTTGTCGCCAACAGTCTACGCCTACGACAAAGCGAAAGATCGACACGCGAAGCGGCGATTTCGTAAACCGCGCAGTCCTCGATCAGTGCACGCACGCACCGACGGCATCCGTGCGTGCGTGACGTACCAATGCCGCGTTTATTTCATCGTGTTTTGAATGATCGTCCAAAGAAGCTTCGGCGATAAGCGGCGCAAGAAAAGTAAGAATTTGCCGTTCCAGAAAGTCGGGAAGATGATCTCTTTGCCTTGCTCGATCGCCGCTTCGATTTCATCGACGATTTGCTCGGGCGTCGCCAAGAGTTTGCGTTCTTTTGCCAATTCCAAATGTTTCGGCTTCGAAGTCGCTTGTTGCAAAAGCGGCGTATCGACGGCCGGCGGGCAGCAAAGCAAAATGCGCACACCGCTACCGCGATTTTCGTTGATCATCACTTCGGCGTAGGCGTTGACGGCTGCCTTCGTTGAGCAGTAAGCACCCAGATGCGGCGCCAGCACATGTCCAGCAAGCGAACCATACACAATAATGTCACCCGACTTGCGCGCGGCCATCTTCGGAAAAATCGTACCGACGATATTGACCGTTCCTTCATAGTTGATGCGCATCACGCGACAAATCGCTTCGGGCGACGAATCCGCAAGCGGCGACGACGGCATAATCGCTGCACAATGCGTCACGCGGTCGATCGGACCCAGCTCTTGTTCAATTTTTTGGAATGTGGCGCGCACTTGTTCAATGTCGGAAATATCGCAGCGATAAGCGCGAATATTGGAGTTGCTCGCCGCGACCTCTTGAAGTGCACTCTCGTTGAGGTCAAGAATTGCAACCTTGGCTTGGCTTGCGAGCCGCTGTGCCGAAAGCCGACCCATTCCGCTCGCACCGCCCGTAACCACTGCAACTTTTCCATGAAATGCCATGAGATTTTCCCCTTCGCTCCAAATCGGTGAGGGCTCTCTAATAGCATGGACAGCCCCGCTTTTCACAGCAGGAAAATGCAGCGCGAAGACGATGCGCTGAAAATCGTCACTGTAAGCGCCTGAAAAACCGTGAATTTTTCGCGCAAAAGCGCCAAAGAACACTTGCCGGTTTGGATGCAATCAAAGGTCGAGAGCACGGCCTCGACGCGAAAAAGTTCTAGGCACGCTGCATTTCACGCAAAATTGTGTCACGCAGTGCCGCCAGCGCGCGCCCGCGGTGCGAGATGCGATGCTTCGTCATCTCCGGAAGCTCCGCCATCGTTTGGCCTACCTCGGGAGCAAAAAAAATCGGATCGTAGCCAAAACCACTGTTACCTCGCGGCGCGTTGAGCAGCTCACCTACACATTCACCGCGCGCAACGAAGGCGTCATCCGTCGGTGTCGCGAAAGCCGCTACGCAGACATAACGCGCATGGCGCTTCGACTCGGGCACGCCAGACATTTCACGGAGCAAGCACTGCACTCGTTCGACGTCGGAAAGTTGCGACACAGATTTCTCCGACACGGTCGCATGACACATGGAAGAGTCGCCCACATAACGTGCTGAATACGGTCCGGGTCGCCAACCCAGCGCCTCGACTTCAATGCCAGAATCGTCGGCCAAGGCAAACTTGCCGAGCGCGCGCGCAAGCGTAAGCGCCTTCTCGCGGGCGTTGACTTCGTAATCCGCACCTTCGAGCGGCATTTCCACCGACGGATAATCGCGAAGACTCGAAAATTCGAGCGACATGACACTCAGCAGCGATCGCAAGATCGTTTGGAACTCGCGCACCTTGCCAACATTTCCCGTCGCGAGCACGATCTCCATCGTCAAACTTTGGTTGCCCACGCAGTGAGCGCTTCGCGTTGGCACTGCGTCAGCTCGGCAATGCCGCGCAGCGCAAGGTGCGTCATCTCCACCAATTGGTCGGCGGAAAACGTGGCGCCCTCGCCCGTGCCTTGCACTTCCACCAAGCGACTTTTGCCCGTTGCGACGATATTCATATCGACGGCAGCGCACGAATCCTCGGCGTACGGCAAATCGATCACCACTTCACCGTCAACCACACCGACGGAAATAGCCGCTACCGAATCGAGCAGCGGCGATACGGCGAGTTCGCCACGCTGGCACAAACGCTGAACCGCCATCTCAAGCGCGACATACGCACCCGTAATCGAGGCCGTTCGCGTGCCTCCGTCTGCTTGCAAAACGTCGCAGTCCACCCAAAGCGTGCGTTCACCAAGCTGTGTAAGGTCCACCACGGCACGCATACTTCGCCCAATGAGGCGCTGGATTTCCGAGGTACGTCCCGACACTTTTCCCTGTGTCGATTCGCGTTTGACACGAGTATGTGTTGCACTCGGCAAAAGCGCATACTCAGCCGTCACCCAGCCTTTCCCGGATCCGCGCAAAAAACGTGGCACTTCCAGCTCGCACGTCACCGCACAAAGCACACGCGTTTTCCCAAGCTCGATCAACACCGAGGCCAGTGGATTTTCGATAAAATCCGGAATGATTTTTATCGTACGCAACCGATCGCTCGCGCGTCCGTCTTTTCGCATTTCACTCTCCTGATTTAGCGCGTGCTGGCCGTGTCAGGTTTGACACCGCGCTTTGCGTTGTAGCGATCGCGATATTCAAGAATCGCCGCAACGAGTTGCTTCGCGATTTCTTCGCGATGTTCGTCTGCCCGCAGCTTTTTCTCTTCATCCTCATTTGTGATGAAGCCGATTTCAACAAGCGATGCCGGCATTTGCACACCCATCAAAACGACGAATGGCGCTTGCTTGACACCGCGCGACGGCACACCGTCGATCGCAGCCAATTTTTCTTGTGCGAGCTTCGCAAACTGATCCGATTCGACAAGGTGTTCAGTCATTACGAGATCGCCCAAAATCGCCGTCAGCGGATCGTCGCTTAACGGCGAAGTTGCATCACGCTCCGACGCAAAGGATTCATTTTCACGCGAGGCCACAGCACTGGCTTCGGCATCCGTCGATTCGAGCGACAAAAAATAAGTCTCAATACCGTGCACGTTTTTCGTCGGCGTCGCATTCGCATGAATCGAAAGAAAGAGATCGCCGCGAATTTCATTGGCAATCAGCGTGCGCTCGTCGAGCGAAACGAAAGTGTCATCGCTGCGTGTCATCACGACTTGCATCGACTGCGCACGCAGCCGCTTGGCGACGCGCTTGGCAATATCGAGAACAAGGTCCTTTTCTTGCAAACCTTTCGTGCCCAGCGCACCCAAGTCTTTGCCGCCGTGCCCGGCATCAATCACGACCGTATCGAAGCTGTCCGTCGCTGCAACAGCAAAGTGTGCGTTCAAAACAAGTACAACGGCTACACAAAAGCACGTCAACACGGCACACAAAACATGCAATCGAAATTTCACGAAGTCACCTCTCCACGACGAGATGCGAAGCTGCGGCATCAAAGCGTATTCTTTTCTTTACTACAAGACGCAGCGAACACGACATCGAAAAATGCAGTGGCCGTCCGGATTCATCGACGTACCGACGTTGGTGAAAATTGTAAAGTGTCCGCCTCTTTTCATACGGCAGACGTGAATTGGCCGTTGCCACGTCGAAGGCAAGGCAAAAGAAAAATCAGGCGTTCATCAAAACCAAAGCCGCCTTGCCGTGAGTGGCAAGCAGCGGGAATAAATAACCCGTCGAAGCCGTGGCATGACCACCGAGGCGCGGAGGATCAAGAGACACGCGCTGGCCTTGCTTCTCAAAAATGGCGACAGCATTTCCGACGAGCACATTCAAAAATTCACCGAGTCCATCGTCGAGCAAGAAAGAATTTACGTCTTCAATCGGCGCACCAAGCATGCCGGCGGTGAGTCGCTTCGCAAAATCCTCATCGCCCGTCAAAAGAATTTCGAGACCTTTGTCCGCATGAATCACAACGGCTGCCGAATACTCCGGCAAAGACTGGCCGCTAGCCTTCTCGGCCTCGCCAACCTTGATCTGAACTTCCGCGATCCGCGCCGTGAACTTTGGCAAAAGCTCGACTAACACCGACGCAAGACGCGGTGCGCGCAAATCATCCGGAAGCTCGACCGCACGCGTCGCGTATTTTTCTTGATCGGCCTGGAACCGATCGAGGAGACCGGCAATCTGGTCCGCAGCGAGATGACCTTTGCGCACGAGCGCGTCCCCGATGCGCACGCGACGCGCTTCGTAGTCGCGCACGAGTGTTTCGAGCTTGTCGCGCGCAAGAAGACCCAACTCAAGAGCAATCTCTTCGAACGAGGCATCCTTTTGACGCTGCTCAAGCTGAATGCGATGCACATCCATCGGCTTGAGCAGTCCTTTTTCGACGGCATACAAACCTAGGCTGAGATTCTCGGCTTCCATGAAGTCGAGCGCCTCGCGTAGCTGCGCAACATTGATTTCACCTTGTTCGATCAGAAATTGCCCAAAAAACTTGACCGCCATCAGCGTGTTCCTTTCGCACTGCGCGCCATCTTTTCTGCTCGCTCACTCGTAACAAGCGCATCAAGTTGTGAAACGTCGAACGGTTTTCCTATGACTTGAATTGCGCCCAAACGAAAGGCCTCTTCGGCACGCGTACTCGATCCTCCGACGGAAGATACCATCGCGATGCGTGTACTCGGCGAAGTGGTACGCAAGGTGCGCAGTGCCGTAAGTCCATCCATGCCCGGCATCACGATGTCCATCAACACCAAATCCGGCTTGGCTTCATTCACGATACGAATCGCTTCCAAGCCATCTTTGGCGGTACCGACGACTTCGACACCTTCCATTTCGGAAAGCAATCGGGTGAGATGTGAAAGAACGATCTGGCTGTCATCGACGGCGACGACAGTGATTTTTTCGGACATTGCTGACTCCCTGAAAATGTCGCTGGTGTTGCAGACCCATCCTGCACGACGAACGCGCTGTGACTCAACATCGGTCAGTACCGCAGCGAGCTTGAACCAGGATTCAAAAATCCGCGCGCAGCGCGCAAACTTGCCTGAGCTCACGTGAGCAGCACCGAAAATTTCGTGGAACAATTCGCTAATCCTCTTGCCAGCATCCAGAACCGACTTGCATGCTTCGAGACTCACTCGTGGAAAACCAATGAAGCACATTCTTTTTTTCACGCTTGGTCTGAGTTGCTTGCTAGCAAGCAGCGCCTCGGCGGCGCCGACGGCCGTTGCGCGTTCGGAGTTTTCCGTCGGAGACACTCTGCAAAGTGGAGGCACGGTCTTTTTCCTCGGTAGCCCACAAGCGCCGAGCGGCAGCGTCGCCATCGGTACAGCACACAGCCATCCACGCGACGTCGTGGCGCTGGCCGGCGAGGTTCGTTTTTTGCTCGGACACAGTCGCAAACCTGTCGGCCGCGCGAGGCGGTTCTTCGCTGCGCCCGGCCAATCATTTCGCAACGTCGGCTCGGATCTCACGCAAGACATCGCAATCTTTGCGCTCGATGCAGCACCGCAAAATATTCGCATTCTCGAAGCGGACTCACGCACTGCGGCGGAAGTCGGCGAGCGCGTGCAAATTCTCGGCATCCCTCAAGAACTGGCGCACGATGAAGACGACTACTTTGGCACGGTTGTTCTCGCTTCGGCTTCGCAAATCGAAATCGAGCTTGACACGTCCCCCCCACTCGAAGGTTGGGGCGGCGCGCCCATTCTCTCGCTCCGCACAAAACGCGTCATTGGAGTTTTGCAAGCTCTCCAACAGCACAAAAAAACACTGCGCCTCATCGCAACCCCAATCGCTAGCGTCCTCGCCCAAATAAAGACGCCGCTCGACGGCGGACAAGGCCGACACTTTTCTGCGTTTGTCTCTGACACCGATCTCGCGCACGCTCGTGAAAATGCCAAACCGCAAACGACGCAAGAAAACTCCACTGGCCTCAAACTCGAAAAGGCAAGCAACCTCGCAGAAAGCACACCCCCGCTCATTAGTGCTGCGCCAAAAACAGAGCTTTTCATTGACGTCGAAACCCCAAGCCACGAAGCAATCATCGGCGATCCCAATGGCGCATTTCTTTCAGGGCGCGCCGTAGCCAGTGTCGGAGAATTAAAAACCTTCGATATTGCATTCGTCATTGATACCTCCGGCTCGACCAACGAAGCCTCGGGAGCCGACATCAACGGCAACGGCATCGTCGGACAGAACCGACTGGGTGCACTCTTTGGCCGCGCACCGACGGATCCAGGCGACTCGGTTCTCGCGGCGGAAGTCGCTGCCGCCCGCGCCTTCATGAAAAATCTTGATTCACGTACGAGCCAAATCGCGCTGATCACCTTTGCCGGCGAAGCCCCAAACCAAGCGGGCCGCGCTCCCGAACCCGCCTATACACTTGTTGGTTTAACCTCAGATTTTCAAAAAATCGATGCCGCACTCGAAGAAATTCTCGCCGAAGGCCCCGACGGAGCAACCTGGATGTCCGCCGGTGTTGATCAAGCCGTCATCGAGTTAGGCGGTTTGCAAGGTGCCCTTTCCACACCTTCGGACCGAAGTGAAAAAATTATCGTCTTCTTGACCGATGGCATGCCGACACTGCCCGTCCCAGGTAGCGATTACGAAAACACACGCGCAGTGTTCCGCGCTGCAGATCGTGCACGACGTCAAGGCATCAAAACCATCGTTTTCGCGATCGGCCCCGAAGCGCTAAAGCAGCCGGTTGCAGCAGTCGAACTCGCCAAACGCACCGACGGAATTTTTATGCCCGTTCGCCAACCCGGCAATCTGATTGACGTCATGGAGGAAGTTCGACTCGTCGCACTTCGCGAAATCATCGTTCTCAATCAAACTACGCAAACCAAAGCTTCACCTCTCACCCTGAATGCCGATGGAACTTGGAGCGCACTGCTTGCGCTACGCAATGGGAAAAATCAAATTCGCATTACAGCCCTCGCCGACGACGGCACACAAGCTGTTCATGAAATGACACTTGTC
>CAYRID010000075.1:0-11003 GCA_964424225.1 uncultured Geobacter sp. | reverse complement strand
TCTGCAATTCGCGCACGGCGCACTTGATTTTGAATAATCTGTCCAGCGAATGCGATTTCGTTCAAGATACTCGCAAGGCCCGGCTCACAGCACGCGCCTTTCTCGTCGCGCCGACGCAGACGACTCCCCAAGGTGACCAATTTTTCGCCGCTTGCGCTCCGTGACTCCGGCATAGCACCTCCAAAATACACTTTTGTGTTTCGTTTATTGACCAAGACCTTTTTTTCGAATGAACTGTGTCGTGAAATCTGCCGCTTTCTTTTGATTGTCGAGCATGGAATCGCACAGAAATTTTTCGAGCATGCCACCCACGCCAAAAATTTTAACTTCGAATTCGATTTCGCAGATTCGCTCCATGGCATCGCCGAGGTCCTCGGCCCAAATCACACCCGCGATCTTGATCTTGTCGCTGAGCGCCGAGGGTGTCATGGTGAATTTCCAACGCCCGGTTTTTGCATCCCACGTACCTTTTTCCGTGTAGGAAACCGAGTCGCCAAGGATTTTTCGCACGGCGCCTGGAGCTTCAAAACGCGGCACACAGCAAGTAACACGATTTAGTGTTGATGCAATATCTCCCGATTGCTGCAGCACTTCGGCACTCGCATTGCCAAGCGCTTGCGACAAACCACGATTGTATTCTTCGTCGAAGAACACCTCATTCCAGTACTGTTCCTTACGGATTGGAAAACGATGGCGAACGGTTTTTTTCACGCTCTTCTCCTTGGTGAGTTCCTGCACGCGCTTTGTCGAGCCCTATGGCACCTAAACTCTTTCTCGTTTCTTTTCAGCGTTTCTTTCCAGAGTTCCCATCGCGCCCGACCCTTCGCAGGCGGAAGACTCGCGCGAATGCGCCCCTCTCTGCAACTCGCAAGTTCCCGTTCCTTGACAGGTTTTCCGGAAATGATCACCTTATCTGCATAAAAGGATGCGGAAAGCGGTCCGCATCCCGAAACAGCCTAAGACAACCCAATCCGGCAATGCAATCCGGCGCAAAAATCGGTGGCCAAGCAAGGGCCTTCCGAGTCAAACAGCTTGAAGTAAAAACTTCGCCAAAATCAAAAAATCGCAGTGCGAATCCAACGATCTCGCCAAGGAGAACTCATGATCCTCGAAACCAATCGTCCGCCATTCAAAGTAAAGGACATCAGCCTGCACGAATTTGGTCGCAAAGAGCTTCGACTCGCCGAGCAAGAGATGCCGGGCTTGATGGCGCTGCGCCGACGCTACGCCGGCAAGAAACCGCTCGCCGGCGCACGCGTCATGGGCAGCCTGCACATGACGATTCAAACCGGCGTTCTGATCGAAACTTTGACCGAGCTTGGCGCCGACGTGCGCTGGGTGAGCTGCAATATTTTTTCGACACAAGATCATGCGGCAGCGGCCGTGGTCGTAGGCCCAAACGGTACGCCGGAAAATCCAAAAGGCGTTCCCGTCTTTGCGTGGAAAGGCGAGACGCTCGAAGAGTATTGGTGGTGCACGCGAGAGGCTTTAATTTGGCCGGACGGTCAAGGCCCGACACTCATCGTTGACGACGGCGGCGACGCCACTTTACTGATCCACAAAGGTGTCGAGTTTGAGAAGGCTGGCAAAGTGCCCGATTTTCATCCCGAGCGCGAACCCGAAGAATGGGGCGTGATTCTCGAATTGCTTCGCGCAGAACTCAAAGCGGACCCGACGCGTTGGCAAACGGTGGCCAAGACACTTCGTGGTGTCAGCGAAGAAACCACGACCGGCGTGCTGCGTTTGAAACAAATGGAGCACGACGGCACGCTGCTCTTTCCAGCAATCAACGTGAATGACTCAGTCACGAAGAGCAAGTTCGATAATATCTACGGCTGCCGACACTCTCTTGTGGACGGCATCGCACGAGCCTCGGACGTAATGATTGGCGGCAAAGTGGCCGTGGTTTGCGGATACGGCGACGTTGGCAAGGGCTGCGCACAAGCGCTCCACGGCCAAGGCGCACGCGTCATCGTGACGGAAATCGATCCGATCTGCGCATTGCAAGCTTCGATGGCAGGCTTCCAAGTGAGCACGCTCGACGAAGTCGTTTCAACTGCCGACATTTTCATTACCGCGACGGGCAATTTCAAAATCATCACCGTCGAACATATGAAGAAGATGAAAGACAAAGCCATCGTCGGAAACATCGGCCACTTCGACAACGAGATCGACATGGCGGGTTTGCAAAAAATTCCGGGCATCGAACGCATCAACATCAAACCGCAATACGACGAATGGCGCTTCCCCGACGGACACAGTGTGATGATTCTCGCCGAAGGCCGCTTACTCAACTTGGGCTGTGCTACGGGACACCCCAGCTTCGTGATGTCCACGTCGTTCACGAATCAGGTGCTCGCGCAACTCGAACTGCAGCAAAACGCCGGCCAGTATGAAAAGAAAGTGTATGTGCTGCCCAAAAAGCTCGACGAAGAAGTGGCGCGCTTACACCTTGAACATCTCGGCATCAAACTCACGACGCTCACGAAGGAGCAAGCCGACTACATCGGCATCGCCGTCGAAGGACCGTACAAGGCGGACAACTACCGCTACTAAGCGCCGTCGTCCGCGCACAGACGGCGACGTCGGCCGAGGCTTGACCATGACGCGGGAAGAGAAAGCACAGCGTATCCGGGAAAGCCTCGAGCAGATTTACCCGAATCCTGCAATTCCACTCCGACACCAAAATGCGTTTACGTTGCTGATTGCGGTGCTCCTCTCGGCGCAGTGCACCGATGAACGCGTCAACCGCGTGACGCCCGCCTTGTTCGCGCGCGCCTCGACCGCGAAGCAGATGGCGGAACTCTCGGAAGCAGAAATTCTCGCTTTCATTCGCTCCTGCGGACTAGCCCCGTCGAAGGCCAAACATATTGCGGCGCTTTCAAAAATTTTGGTCGATCGCTTTGGCGGGAAAGTACCACGCACTTTTGAAGAACTTGAGACACTTCCTGGTGTTGGACACAAAACTGCGAGTGTCGTCATGGTGCAAGCGTTTCACCAGCCCGCGTTTCCCGTCGATACACATATCCACCGCTTGGCTACGCGTTGGGGACTGAGTTCGGGGAAATCCGTCGAGCAAACCGAACGCGATCTCAAAGCTCTTTTTCCCCAAGAAAGCTGGAGCAAGCTGCATTTGCAAATCATCTATTTTGGTCGCGAACATTGCCCGGCACGCGGGCATGATTTTTCGAAATGCGCAATTTGCAGCTGGGCGGCAAGCCCAAAACAGCTCCCTGCCGATGCAAAACTGGCTTCATCCAAAAAGCTGCGCCAGCAAAGACCAAAAATTGCAAGCCATCAAAAATCAAAAAATCGCAAGGGGCCGCAGGCAGGCTGAAGAGGATCCGTGCTCTTCCAAGAATCATCGCGCGAAAGTTGGCGGATCTCCGTCGGTGAATCGGATGAATCTCTTTGCTTTCGAGCACGCACCGCCAAAGCGCCGATGTAGGGCATTGGCAATTCGAGTCCAACGACTTTCCAGGCGCTATCGATCGTCGCATGGGGCACTGCCATCAATGGATCCAGGACCGATGTCATCGGTGATTCGGTGTCGATGCAAACGGTGAAACTTTTAAGTGTCATTGTGATACCTGCGCCGATGCCTTTGAGCAAGGCTTCTTTGCGCGTCCAACAACGATAGAATGCCGTCGGAACCTGCGCAGGGGAAAGCTTCTGAATGGCCGCCGCTTCTTGCGGTGAAAAAAAACGCTCGATCAGTTTCCCAAACGGACGCTCTGGCGTTGCAAACTCGAGGTCAACGCCAAGCTCGGCGTCATGCGCGAGCGCCAAAATCGCTAACTCACCGCTGTGTGAAAAATTGAAATGCAGCGATTCGCCCGGTAGCAATGGCTTGCCATGTTCTCCAGCCCGAAACAAAACTTTGTCGGGCGGACAGCGTAAATAACGACCAAGAATCGTGCGCAAAGCAGCACGCCCTACACACCACTTCTCTCGCAGTGCTTCCGAACCAAAGCTCGCCGCCCGCGTGCATTCCTCTTGTGACAAAACCGCAAGCGTTTCACGCAATACACGCTTCGACGGTATAAGCGGAATTTTCCAGAGATGCACTTCCCTTGCAGCGAACTCTGGAGCTTCGTTAGTCCTGAACATCGAGGATCTGATTTTCGTAATAAAGTCGCTTGGCCTCTTCGTAGGAATGACGTTCGCGCAGCAGTTCGCGGTACGCATCCCATTCCGACTGACTCGCAAATGCCGAAGGCATGATGCTCGCAAGGTCATTCAAGCCACCCAGGATGCGCATTCCGATCGTCACACCAAGCCCCGACGCACCGTCAATCGCGTGCCCTGCCCAGTACACCGGATCGAGAAAAATATCGCCCAGATCGCCGCCAATCTGGCGCGGTGCCGTCTCGGGGAAGAGAGGAATCACCAAATAGTGTCCCGTACCCACACCGTAATAACCAATCGTTTCGTTGCCCGTTTCGGGGCTGTCGGGCTCAAAGATCACAAAAAGCCCCGCCAAACCCACTGTTGAATTGACAAGGAACGCAGTTCCGTGTCGGCCTGCGCGCCGAAATTTTCCTTGCAATAAACTTTGTACGACATCGCGCGGCCGATCGAGATTATCCGTAAAATTTCCGACACTTTTTTGTGCAGGCTTTGGAATGATGACGTTATAACCCCGAGCCGTCGGCTCCAAAAGATGGTCGATCATCCAGTAGTTAAAATTGCGCCCAAAGCGGTTGAAGCGATCGAGGCGCGTATCCGACTCTGTCGCTGCGTTGGGGGCTGCCGCCGTGGCACCGCCCTGCGCCGAATGCAGCGGCGTCACCGCCCAAAATTCTTCCGGCGTAAGCGCTCCAAGATCGGCGACTAACACGGATTCCTGGAATTGCGCCTCATCGGCAGCACGGCATGGCACCGACGACACCAACGACGCAAACGCAATCGCTGCACACCACAGTCCATGCGCTTTGAAACGCATTTGAGAAATTTGATTCATCGTCTCCCCTTCACTTTCAAGCCTCTTTGTGCCGGCTGGACTTTGCGAACTTCTTCGCTCCTCTTCCAGACTTTTTCACTCTTTTCTATTTTCGAACTCCTAAAAAATTGATGGATTTCCAATCAGCCAATCGCACTGCACCTCGACTCTTGCTTTCTTTTGCGCAGCGCCGTGCTTTTTCTCGTCACTTCGTATTTCTTGCCTTTGGGCTGCATGTTTTTTGCTGATTGGCGACGCGTCGATTCACTTCAAATCCACAGGCAATCTTTCACAGGCTCGCCGCTCTTCGGGCAATGCCCGACGTAAAATTCCGTGATCCGCATCGAGTGTCACCCATTCGCCCGTCTGAAACCTCTGCGTAGCGTTGCGCAAATTTACGACTGCGGGAAGACCATATTCGCGCGCCAGCACTGCACCGTGCGAAACCGCACTCCCAATCTCGGTCGCAATGCCTGCAACGCACGCAAAGTACGGTACCCAAGCGATATCGATGGCCTGCGCAATAAGAATCTCATCCTTGCGAAACGGCATGAGCGCATCGGGCCTTTGTTGCAAAGCGTCGAGATTCGAAACCACACGCGCGATCCCCGTCACGCGACCCCGCGAAACCGTTTGTCCACGCAGTACCTCGGGCGTTCCAGACGATGCGATCAAATCCGACGCAAACGCTTCTGGCTTTCCGCAATTAAAACTTGGAAATGCGAGTGCGCGCTGAATTGCTAGCGCGCGCCGACGCGAATCCACGCGCGCATCTCGCGTGCATGCACGCGCCGCGACGAGCATGCCAATTTCAGCATGCGTGAGGAAAGCGATATCTTCTGCGCACGCAAGCACGCCAGCATCGACGAGAAATTGGCCTAGCCTTTGGTACGCAATCTTGAGTTGCTCGGCCACACGCACACTCAACGACTTCGTCCGTTCACGATTGCGCACCGCTACACGCGCAAAGTGTCGAATGCAAAAAATCGACAGCAAAATGTGTCGAAAGCGTTGCGTTTTCGTCGAAAAATCCAACGCTTTGTTCGACGCACTCATTGCGCGCCCTACAGACTCGGGCCAGCGCGCCCTCAAGGCGGCAAGAAGCGGCAAGGAATCCATGCGCCAGCTTGGCGCACTCATCTCAAATTCATTGAAACCGCGATGACCATGACACTGTATGAAATTTGCAAATAACACCGATGCGTGTCCGGCTGCATCACTGGAAAGCCAAGTTTGTGCGCTGCGCAGCTCTGCCTGAAAAAAACACTTTGCAGAATTTTCTTGCGCGCGAAGCGTCGCAAAAATTTTATCCAATACGACAGAAATCTCATCGACACCTTCGATATGGCGCAAAAGATCAGCGATCTCGCGCTCGCGTATTTCTGCGGAAACGCCCCACCAAGAAAAAAACTGCACGAGCACACCATGCATCGCCCCGGACCCGAACGACACCATTAAGTGTAAGTCGCAAGCTTCTTGAAAGAGCTTGAAAATGCGCTCTGCACCGTGCCAGCCGCCTAGCAGATTTGTGGCCGCAGCAAATTTCGTCTCGTTTTCGACTCGCCTTGCAAACGCAGAAATTCGCCATGGCGCCCTCAGCAAAGCAACGAAAAAGCGCACACTTCCCACAACGCGCCGCCACCACGACACGCGCGGAAGTCTTGGAATCTCCGACGGTACACAGCCGCAAAGCGGCACGATAAAATTTTCTTCTCGCGTACCGATGAGCACCGTCGCAAAGCGCACCATTTCGCTCAAATCAATAAAGAGATGCCCAGAGCAAAGCTTAAAAACGCGGCGGGATGGCAACGCCGAAACGGGTAAGTTCGCCCGCACAAAAGATCGCTGCATCGCCATCTCGATCGCAGCCACCGAAGTCGAAAGTGTAAGTGGAGTTAGCGCACCCGGTAAAATTTCCCCGACATTTCCACGTGTCAAAACTGCTGTCGGAGAAACTCCAGGTGTATCAAATTCACCTGGATCACAGTCGAGTGTCGTAATCGGGCGCATCTGCAACCAGTGCAACATACCGTCTTCATCAATCGCCCACTCAAGATCAAGCGCAACCCCTTGCGCCGCTTCAGCACGCAAGGCTTGCGATACCAGCATTTCAATTTCAATCGGAGTTAAAAAATTTGCATCTCTCGCATTCCGAGCCTGTAAAATTTTTCCCGTTCGCGAAACCTGCAGAACAGCAGCGGCGTTTTGCCGGCCACCGACGAGACGATCTGCAACTCCCGCTACGACTTCAATAACGATTCTGTCTCGAAATTGCGTCACGGGATCTACACTGAAAAGCACACCCGCTTTGCTCGCATGCACCATCCGCTGCACAATCACTGCCGTCGGCGCATTCTGCCCGAATGCCGATCCCTCTGCTTGTCGGCGCCAATACTCCGTACTGCGTACGCTTTGTGCCGACGCAAAGCAATCCGCAACCGCCTTGCGCACGGCATCCACGCCTTCAACATGCAAGAAAGTTTCAAATTGACCTGCAAAAGAACAAAGATCGCCATCTTCCTCCAGCATGGAGGAGCGAACTGCGAAGTGATTCGTTGCAAGCTCTGCGCAGTAGCGCTCGAAGTCTGGCAACTCGCACGCTGAAACATGCGTCACGACAAAGGCCGGGGGGACGCTCAAATCCAGTTGCATCAAACGCACGATTCCGCGCGCTTTTCCGCCGATTTTTCGCTGAACGCAAGCATCTGTCTGCCATTTTGAAAGAAAAATCGTCTGCGCACCGACGGAACTACTCTCGGCATGGCTCGAATCCGCCATCAACACTACCCTTTGTCATGCGCTGGATCCTGCGCAAGCCTGCGAATAAATTGATGCAAAAACAACCCGTGCGCGACAACGCGAAAGGAAAGCCATTGCTTCTGCGTTTGTGTCGAATTCTTAAAAAGTATCGCTGAAATGAAAAGATCACCGAGAGCGCAAACCCTATGATAGCTTTCGCGTGCATCGCATGAAACCAAGGAAAGCACCGCATCCAAAGAATCTGCCCATGAATGAAGTATCGTGCCAAATCATTTGTCTCTTGCTCGACGCGCTGAAGCAACGCGGTGCCGACTGCACGCCAATCTTGCAGCGCTTTGCCATCACCCCCGAAAAAATTCTCAATCCGTCGGAATGGGTCGATTGGGATTTTTATCTTGCCCTCGTTCACGCCATCGAAAAGGCTTATCCACAGCCGGGTGAAATCGAAGCCATCGGCGCCCAGCTTGTTGATTCTTCATCGTTTCGAATCGTGTGGGATCTCGCAGATTTTTTTGCCAATCCATACCACTTGTACTGGGCAGGCAGTCGCTGGATCGGAAACCGCTATCTGCGCAACGTGCAATACGACTGCGAAGAAAAACAAGATGGACGCATCCTCTTCACCATTTCGCTATCACCCCGCTACGCTGCCTGTCCCGAAGCTTTCTTTCGCCTACACACCGGCGTACTCGCCGCAGCGACGCGCATTCTCGGCCTGGAAGAACCCCCTCAAATCGAAACTCAATTTTCATCCCACCGCGGTGAATTTCTCATTCGGATTTCTGCACCGCCTGCCCTGCGACGAAAATCGCGTGACAACTTTGACACGATTCGCGCAGGCCATGCTGCCGTTGAAGAACTCACCCGCCAACAAGCCGTTCTCTTACGAAGTTTTCAAGATCTCACCGCTGCCAACGATCACTTGCGTAGGCAAGAAAAGCATTTTCGTAGTGTCGTCGAAAATGTGTCGGATGTCGTCGCGCTCTTCAATTTGCAAAGCGAAGTGCAATATATTTCGCCGTCGATCGAGCTGCTCTCGGGCTACCCTCCCGACCAGGCTGCGCACCTTTTCCATGCCAATCAACTCTCCGACGCCGATGCCGAGAAAGTTGCGCAACTCATTCGCTCGGCGATGCAAACCTCCACGGCGCATCACATTTCCAATTTGTGTGTACGCCATAAAGATGGCAGCACGCGTATCCTCGACGTCACCGCAAAGCGCCTATCTTCCGACGATGAAGAAGATTTGATTCTGACTTCGACGCGCGACGTCACTGCGCGCTACACCGCCGAGCAAGCCTTGCGTCGGAGCGAGGAGCAACTCGCCAGAGCGCAAAAGCTCGAAGCCATCGGCGCTTTCGCTGGAGGCATCGCACACGATTTCAATAATCTTTTGCAAGTCGTCAAAAATGCTACCGAAGTGCTACGCGAGCTTTTGCACGATCGTCCCGAGGCGCTCGCCGAGGTCATCGATATCGAAAAAGCCGCGACGCAAGGAACGGACCTCACACGCCAGCTCACGGCATTTACACGCCGCCAAATTTTGCCAACACAAGTATTCGATCTCAATCAAGTCGTGCACGACATGGCAAAGATGCTGCAACGCTTGATTGGCGAAAAAATTCATTTGGTCGTCAACACAAGTCCAACACCCGTGTGCATCAAAACGAACATTGGTCAAATCGGGCAAATCGTACTCAATTTGGTGTTGAATGGTCGCGACGCGATGCCACAGGGCGGCTCGCTCGTTATCGAAGTCGATCACGTCGCCGTCACTTCCGGCAGCGCACCAGAACGCCAAGGTGTTGCACCCGGCGACTACGCCGTCTTACTCGTCTCGGACACCGGCCATGGTATGCGCCCTGAGATGCGCGAAAAAATCCTCGATCCTCTTGCTGCGGCGATGCATTCTACAAATCTTGCAACCCATGGCGGCCTGGAGGCTGTGCGAAACATCGTCCATCAGCATTCCGGACACATCATCATCGACACCGAAGAAGGCATGGGCACCACCATTCTTCTTTACCTGCCGTCGATATCCGCTCAACCGGTCGCAGAAAGCAATCAATCCGAACCCGCAAAGGCCCTTCCAGGCGGCACCGAAATGATTTTGGTCGTTGATGATGATGAACGCATTCGAACACAAATTTGTGACGCATTGCAGCGCCAAGGATATCAAACTTGCAACGCGGGCAACGCAGACGATGCGATCGACATTGCGCGAGCAGCGCTGCATCCGATTCATCTTGCAATCACAGATCTCGTACTCCCTGACGCAAACGGCCTTGAGCTTGCCAAACATCTTGTCGGTTTCTTCCCGGATCTCAAAATTTTGCTCATCTCGGGATACACGAACGAAACTTTCGTACGTTCGAGCTGGCTCGATCCTACTTTCGAGCTGTTACCAAAACCATTTTCCATTCGAGAGCTTTTGTGCAAAATCCGCGAAGTCCTCGACGAAAGCGCAGAATCCGAGCTCTCCCCTCAGTAATCTACGTTGCACCGAAGCGTGCAAAAATTGCTAAAGCGACATTATAAAGTGTCGTTCTTGAAATCTGACTTTCCCGTGCCAACCCAACTCCCGACATTCGGAAGACTGTGGTACAGAAGGCCATGATAGACCGAACGTGGCAGCAGGCGGCGCAACAGGTAAAAAACTCGCGCATCCGGCGTTGCAGAAATGCGCAGCGGAGGCCAGCGTCGACGCATCGTACGCAAAATAATGTCAGCAATATTATCTGGAGTCGTTATTGACCAGTTCATCAGACGTTCAATAAACGGACGCATACTCCGGTAGTATGCGCGGTACGGAGTATCGTGAACCAAGTCTTCACGGAGTTTCAGCGGACGATAGACATTCTGAAAAGAATTCGAATGGATGAATCCGGGCTGCACGAGTGTCACGCGCACATTCCAGGGTTTCATTTCATACCAAAGCGATTCACTCGCGCCTTCGAGTGCAAATTTCGAAGCACTGTATGACGACATCGTCGGCATTGCCATCATGCCGCTCACCGAGGAAATATTGATCACACGACCCCAACGCTGCGCGCGCATATGTGGAAGCACCAATCGCGTCAACGCCATTGGCCCGAGATAATTCGTCGCGTGTTGCAGCAGCTCATCGTCTTCCGTCATTTCTTCGACCACTGCGCTATACGCAATTCCTGCGTTATTCACCAAAATATCGACTCCGCCCCACCGCTCACGGATTTCTTCGATCACTGCGCGACGGGCCTCGGCACAAGTCACATCCAGCGAGCGCATCAAAAAATTTTCATGCTCGTACAAACCTGACACT